>JBFRWJ010000255.1:0-17757 GCA_051439525.1 Spirulina sp.
CCCAACGCAGACATCTTTTTTTCATTCTGTAGGGTTTGGAGCTGCATCTGTTGCCGCTCTTGTAGGGCTTGCTCCAAGGCACGGGTTTTTTCCACAATCAGGGACTCGGCTTGTTGTTGCTCGAGAATTTTCTGCTCTAAATCCGTAAATGTGCCCTGCAGTTGATGGGTCATCTGGGTAAAAGCACGGGCCAATTGTCCCAGCTCATCTTGTCGCCGAACATCCAGATCGACCGCAAAGTCGCCGGCTGTAACTTGCTGAGTTGCCCCCAGAAGGGATTTGAGGGGGGTGGCCACCTGCCGTCGCAGGACAAGGAAAAGCAGGAGGACTTCCACGGCTAGGGATGCTAAACCCACAATCAGCAGAAACCAAGTATTGCTGAGGGCTTGGTCTTGCAGCAATTTCTCCGGGTAGACCGTAATCAGATACCAGTCCGGGCCTTTTAAGTGGGCGATCGCCAGATAGGCGCGATCGTCGGGGTTATACAGAACACTATAGGGTTGAACGGTTTGCTGGGCGAACGAAAAGGCCCTCTGCAAACTGGGATCGCGAGCGGTTTGGACGGTCAAGTTTCCCGCCTCTGCTTGGATGATATCCATCATACTCGGGGCAGCAATCAGTTGGCCATCTGTCCGCACCAGCAGATTGTAGGTTCCCTCTAGATGGTCATCAATGACGCGGGCAATCAGATCGTTCAAGACAATGTCATGGCCGATGGTGCCCAAATGACGACCGTCTTGGTCATCAATGGGCGTTTCCGCAGAGACCACCCATTTTCCCATGACCGAATCTCGATAAACCCCTGTCCACAGGGTCTTGCGTTCCGGGTTATGAGCAACATCTCCCAGATACGCCCATTCTTCAGCACGAATATCATAGTCTGTCGGGGCGGAAATGCCGTAGTCAACACCGGGGATGTAGACATTAACAGCCCCCTCGGGCAGGCTGATATAAGTATTCAAGAAATTGGTTTGCCAGCCCAAACCGTACTGTTCCACTAAGTCATAGGACAGGGCCAATCTAGTTTTGAAATCGCCATTGAGGTCAACGTCGGGTTGGACAAACGCGGTGGGATGATGCTCTGTATCAAATTTATCAAATTGATGGTCTTCGGGAATATTGCGAACCGTATGGTCTGACCATTGAAAGAACTGGCGATCGAAAGCGATTTGCCCGTCACGGCGGTCAAGGTTGGCAAGCTGTTCTAGAAATTCTTGGCGCAAGAGATTGTGGTTGGCTTGCGCTAACACGAAAACCGCTTCCTCCCGTTGTCCTCGTTCAGTAATGTAGCCTAGCAGTTGTGCTTGGGTATCATGGGCGAGTTGAGACATGAGATGCCAGTAGCTAATTCCCGAGATCGTTAGCACTACGATTACCAATCGCAATGCCATATCGATCAGTGTCTTAAAGGTTAATGATTTTCCGGGTAGCAAATTTTGCTTGGAGGGAGAGTAAAAACCCATAACTGGCATAAGGGATCTAACAAGTTTCCGTTTTTCTAATCTATATGATAGTGCTTTGTCGGGAAGTGTTGGCCGACAATAAATGCCATAGTCTAATCTAGAGCGGTAAGGTAATCCTAA
The DNA here is from genome assembly GCA_051439525.1 of Spirulina sp. GTDB lineage: Bacteria > Cyanobacteriota > Cyanobacteriia > Cyanobacteriales > Spirulinaceae > CCY15215. The sequence goes on from JBFRWJ010000255.1 coordinate 1,584, forward strand.
ATGTTGTGCCTTGACCCAACTCTGAGGTGCAGGTAATTGTACCCCCATGTTTTTCTTCCACAATTTGGCGAGCGATCGCCATTCCTAAACCCGTTCCTTTGCCAACCGCTTTGGTGGTAAATCCTTGCTCGAAGATGCGCTCTCGCACCTCTTCCTTCATGCCTTTGCCATTATCCGAAATCGCGATGAGAATGCTCTTTTTCTCTGGACTCAATTCTGTTTGGATCGTAATGCGATTGGGATGGGTTTCTATCTCGGCAAAAGATTTTCCTTGATTGCTTTCATCCAAAGCATCGATCGCATTGGCTAATAAATTCATAAACACTTGATTGAGTTGCCCGGGATAGCATTTGACTGCCGGAATCTCGCCGTAATTTTTAACAATTTCCATGGCCGGGCGTTGTTCGCTCGCTTTGAGGCGATATTTTAAAATCAATAAGGTGCTGTCGAGACCTTCGTGCAAATTAAACTCGGTTTTGGCGTCGGTATCCGTGCGAGAAAAAGTTCGCAGAGATGTACTGATATTGCGAATGCGATCGCAGCCAGATTGCATAGATGCAATAAGTTTGGGGAAATCTTCGCGGATAAACTCGGGATCGAGGTCTTCGATCGCTTCGGCGATGGATTCGGGGAGGGCAGCGTTGTCTTGATAGAGAGAAAGGATTTCCAGCAAATCTTGCACGTGTTCTTGCGCCGCACCGACATTGCCGCCGATAAAGCCCACGGGATTATTGATTTCGTGGGCAACCCCCGCCACCAAATTGCCCAAGGTTGCCATTTTTTCATTTTGCACGATTTGTAACTGCGCTTGTTGTAAATCTGCGAGAGCTTGTTTCAGGTCGGCGGTTGCTTGTCGGGACTGTCGGTACAAGCGGGCATTTTCGAGGGAAATCGCCCCTTGAGAGCAGAGAAGATTGAGAATTTCCACGCGATCGCGGGTAAATGCTCCCGCGACTCGATTGTTTTCCAAGTAGAGGAGTCCTCGCAGTTGTCCGCGCTGCTCTTGGGGAGATGAGGCGCGAACGATTAAAGGCGCGCAGAAAACCGACTGGGGTTGATATTTTTGGATGTATGCGTCCCCGGCATAGCGAGAATCTTGACGGGCATTGTCCAGCACTAAAGGTTGACCGATGCGTTTGACAGCGTTAATGATGGAGAGGGGAACCCCATGGCAAATCTCAACGGGAATAGGTTCGATCGCTTCAGAGATTCCGTAAGTCACTTTAGCTTCTAACATCAAGATTTGCTCGCGAAAGAGCATTAACGCCCCGGTTTCGGCTCCGGCATTTTCCATCACGACTCGCATTAAATTAGCAATGGCGCGATCGAGGTCGATCTCTTCGGAAAGCGTGCGGGATGCTTTCATTAAAGAAGCTAAATCGAAGATTTCTCCGCTTCCCGTGGTGATGCTGGCAAGCGTCCCCTCTCTCGAAATCGTTGAGGAAGTTAAAGTGAGTTTTTTGCGTTCCAGTATGGGAGAGAGAAGTTGGGGATAGCGTCGTTCGAGGTCTTCGGCTTTGGCTTTGGCTCCCCAACGGGCATAACTGTAATAGGCCTCCTGCATATAACCCACCGCCGCTTTGTCTTTGCCCCAATCGAGGTAAAATCGGGCGGTGAGTTCGTTGGCCAGAGCTTCTTCCTGCACGAACTCGTTTTCTTTCGCCCCGGCGATCGCTTTTTCATACCATTCGATCGCTTCAGTTTTTTGTCCGCAAACCCGGCATTTTTCGGCTTCGACCAAGTCAACCTTATGTTGGTGATTCATGGGAGCCGGGGTCGCCCAATCTTGTTGCAGTCGGGTTTGGTTGTTTTCCACCCGTTGCAAGACCTGCGATCGCCGAGCCGGATCGCCGTTCGCAGCAGCGAGGGCGCTCAAAGAATCATAGAAATAAAAGAGCGGTTCGTTAATCGTTCCCGCACTGGCCATTAGATATTGTTCCCCCTCGAGGGCGCGATCGCGAGCGGTTTCAAGGTCTCCGAAGAGGTAGGCCAGCATCACGTGATGTAAAGAGAATACAGACAATCCCAGCAAGTCGCGCGCTTGGAGCAGTTGGGGCAACACGTCGGGATCTCGATGGCGGCTCTTCCCCGCGCCTAGATCCGGTTGATTCGCAACCCCCAACAGTTTAACAATCGATTGCCAATAGATGCGACAATAATTGGCCGTCGTCCATTGATTGACTTGCATCAAGACGTGATAGTAGGCGCGAATTTCTTGTTCTAAGGTGGAGAGGTGTCGAGACCCCCAAAACGCATTGGCACAAAACCCGTGGATGGTATAGCCGACGGCTTCGACGTTACCCACTTCTAACCCCCTTGCATAACCCTTTTGCGCCAAGGGCAGCGTTTCTTGAAGATGGGCTTTGCGGTGTACAATGAAGGCACTGGTCACCATGAAAACATCCGGTTCGCTGGCTTTTGCCTTCAGTTGGGAGATGACCCGCAGTGCCAATTGACCAAACTTAAATCCTGCATCCACATCGTGCAGGAGATTGCAAGCAATAATGCCATAGTTGGCATAAGCAAAGGCCGAAGCGGGGATATTGCCGTATTGAATGGAGAGGCTGACGGATAAAGTGGCGACTAAAGGAAATAAGGCCGACCCCGAGATGTAAGTAGCGGGGATGATACTATTGGCAATGCGGACGATGGCGATTTTTTCTCCATCGGTCATCGCCGGCAGGTCGGCGAAGTCTTCAATATCTCGATCGCCAATGAGCTGGCCGAGTTCGAGAATCGCCTGTTGAATGTCCTTGGGTTCGGGGGTTTCGGGAAAAGTGACCCCTAAATCTTGCAAGACTTCGCGGGCAATGGTAATGGCTTCCCCCAGTCGATTTTGGGAGACATTGGCGTAGATTTTAATGCGATAGACATGGATGCGATCGAGTAACGTGCGAGCGCGATCGAGGACAGTTGACATCCGTCGCTCCATGTCTGCAAAGTCACCGCACAGGGAGGCTAATTCCGTGGCGAAGTTATAGAAGGTGAGGGTCAGGTGATATTGTCGCTCCCATGCGTCTTCTCCCAATAGTGCCAATGCCGCATTCGCATAGTCGCGACCGGCTTGATAAGCGGTTGAATTTCTGGCTTTGCGACAGGCGATGAGATTGAGTTCGGCCAGTTCGTCCCGTTCTTTTTGTTCGGTCATTAAAGTCGTGCCGTAGTTTAATTGACCCACAATGGCAAAGATGCGTTCTTCCTTGGCTTCCGGGGGGATTTTTTGCTGGAGCAGCCGTCCGATGCGATAATGGGCGATCGCTTTCCCCTCCTCGGGAATGAGGGCGTAGGCGGCTTGTTGAACGCGATCGTGCAAGAAACGATAGCGAGCGGCATCCGATGGGTCAACTGCCTTTTGTTCCCCTTCGTCGGCTTGGAAAAACTTATAAATTTCGCTCTCGGGGATGACAAAACCCTCTTGCAAAGCTCGCCATAAATCTGTAGCCACTTGCTCTTGACTCCCTTCGCAGGCGACGGCTAAGGTGGCGGAGTCGAACTGGTTGCCAATACAAGCAGCTAATTTTAACATCCCTCGGGTTGCCTCGGGCAATTTTTGCAACCGCCCCACCATAAATTCCACCACGTTATCGGTGAGAGCCAACTGTCGCACTTTTGTTAAATCGCACTGCCATCCCCCATCCCCCCTTACCTCCCCCCTTACCAAGGGGGGATTGAGGGGGGATGGGGGGATAAAGGCAATCCAACCATCCTCGTGCAATCCTTGCAAAAACTGAGTGGTAAAAAAGGGATTTCCCTGCGTTTTTTGATAGACTAACTCCGAGAGGGGGGCGGCGATTTTCTGGGAACAGAGCAGGGTATCCGCCACCAAGCGATTGATATTCACCTCATCTAAAGGAGTCAAAGTCAGGGTTTGCAAGTTGGCCCCCTTCTCCTGTAATTCGTCCTCTGTCAGCATCAGGGGATGAGCGGGAAAGACCTCGTTATCCCGATATGCTCCCAATACCAGCAGATGCTCGATCTTCGCTTCCCCCATCAACAGTTTGAGCAGATTTAAGGAGGCATAATCCGCCCACTGGAGATCGTCGAGGAAGATCGTTAAGGGATGCTCTCGAGCGGCGATCGCGCCAACAAACTTACCAAACAACAGGTTAAAGCGATTTTGCGCCGCCATGCCCTCCAATTCTGGCACGGGAGGCTGTTCTCCGATAATCTTTTCCAGTTCGGGAATCGTGTCGATAATCACCTGTCCGTTGTCTCCCAAAGTAGAGAGAAAGGTTTCTTTCCATTGTTGCAATTGGCGATCGCTTTCCCCTAAGAACTGCCCCATTAAGTCGCGAAAGGCTTGTACGAAGCCAGAAAAGGGAATATTGCGCTGAAATTGGTCGTATTTTCCTTTGATAAAGTACCCTCGTTTTTCCACGATGGGTTTGTGAACTTCGTTGACGACGGCGGTTTTCCCCACTCCGGAATATCCCGCCACGAGAACCATTTCCACTCTTCCCGCTCCCCCCTTCTTCTCCCCCCTCTCCCCCCTCTCCCCCCTTACCAAGGGGGGCTGGGGGGGATTGGGGGGCTGGGGGGGAGTGGGGGGCTGGGGGGGATTGGGGGCTGGGGGGGATTGGGAGGATGCAACGCGATGGAAGGCATCGAGAAGGGTTTGCACTTCCTTTTCCCGTCCGTAGAGTTTTTCCGGGATGAGGAAGCGATCGCACCGGTCTCGCTCTCCTAACTCAAACTCCTCGATTTCCCCAGTTTCTTGCCATTGTACCAGACATTTTTCGACATCAGACTTAAGTCCTGATGCACTCTGATAGCGGTCTTCGGCATTTTTCGCCATCAGTTTCGCGACAATATTGGCGAGGGTTTGGGGGCAAAATTTCCCTTCCAACCCGATCCAAGTATTCGCGGGACTCGCTTCTCGGGCGATATGAGCGTGAATGAGTTGCAGGGGATCTTCATGGGTAAAGGGTAAATTTCCCGTCAGTAATTCATAAAACGTAATCCCCAAAGAATAAAAGTCGCTGCGATAATCAATGCCTCGATTCATGCGTCCGGTTTGTTCCGGGGAAAGATAAGCCAGAGTCCCTTCTAACCCTTTGGGGGATTGCAGGGTTTGAGTTTCTTTGGGTAATAAAGTAGAAATACTGAAATCAATGAGCTTGACTTGTTTGGTTTGGGGATGAATCAGTATATTTGCGGGTTTAATATCTTTATGAATGACGCGATTTTGGTGCAAGCGAGCGAGAATTTCCGCGAGTTGAATCGCGATCGCGAGAAATTGAGCCAAGGAAAAGGAGAGCATTTCCCGACGGTAATCGGTGAGAGAAACGCCGCCAAAATCCTCCATAATCAAGGCATAACGATTTTCATGGCGTTCTAAAGCATAGGGTTTGACAATCCCGTCCAGGTCGAGATTTTTCGCAATAATGTATTGGTTGCGAAACTGGACTAATTCGTTAAAGGAAGGATATTCATTACGCATCAATTTGATGACAACGGGTTTCCCATCATCCTGACGTCGTCCGCGATAAACGAGAGTGCGATCGCTTTCGTGGAAGCATTCGCTGACTTCATAGCGGGGGATTTTAAGATTTAGTCCATTCATGACTCGCGCTGGGTTGGAGAGGAAGATAGGATGAATAATATCCAATTTAGAGAAGAATTGTGAAAAACTCGTGAACGTAAATTGCGAATTGATATTATGTCTATCACATCACGAAGTATGCAAAAGCTCCTCCGGGAGAATATCTCGGGGGAGAACCCCCTCAGCGTTGACTCCGAACAGGCCCGAGAGTTGGCGGAAGACTTGTTGGCGCGAGTTGAACCGCTCCCTGGCGTCAAGCGGAACGATAACTGTTACCGTCGTTTCCAAGGAAGGTCAAACGCAGACCAGTCCCCCACCCACGACTTCTGTTGCTGTATTCTGCTGGAAGAATCCAGCGATCGCTGGTATCGAAATGAGACCCATTTACATTTGCTCGGGAGTCCGGAGCAACAGCTTTGGGTAGAGTTAGGGTACGAGCGATCGCCCGCCCCCGTTTCCGACATTGGTGAAGTCGTTGCCCTAATTCAAGCATTTTTGCAGAGGGTCGATCGGCAAAAAGCACAAGCTGCCAAGCGCAAAAAACAGAAGGACTTGAAAGTGCAGGCTATCTTGGCTCAAGTGCGTAAAATTGCCAAGGAAGATCGCTTTGACTTTGCCACTGAAGTCGATAGTGTTAAGCTCAAGCTGATTATTCGCCTATCCGACCAAGACGATTTTGCGATTTTGATTCCCTTTAGCCAGTTTAAGGAGGTACTCCCCAAATTACGGACTGCAATTCGGGCGCTCCGGGAGACTTACAATACTGGAGTTCGCTTTAAAACCAATCTCAAGCGGGGCTATCGTCGTTCTAACTGGATTCGTCATGAGGATTTGTAGGTAGAAGAAAATGATTCGTATTGATGCTCGCGAACTCTATCGAGTTCTGGAACTCACCCCACCGGAGCAAAATATTCTCCTAGTGGGGAAGCATGGTATTGGCAAATCAGAAATGATTGGTCACTTCTACCGCGATCGCCAGAACCTGCCCGTCATCCCCTTCTTTTTGGGTCAGATGAGCGATCCGGGGGATTTGATTGGCTTGCTGCATAAAGATGAGACAACGGGGCGATCGGTTTTTTTACCCCCCTACTGGTGGCCCGAACCCGATCGCCCCGTGGTACTCTTCCTAGACGAGTTGAACCGAGCCCGCCCCGAGATTTTGCAGGCGGTTCAAGACCTGACCCTCAATAAAACCCTAGCCGGTAAATCCCTACCCCCCGGCAGTATTGTTATTGCTGCGGTGAATGGGGGGGAAGAATATCAATTGACGGAACTGGATCCGGCTCTGGTGTCGCGGTTCAATCTCTACGAGTTTGTGCCGACGGTGGACGATTGGCTGCTCTGGGCTGCCGGGCAAGATCTCGATTCCCGGGTGCTGACGTTTATTCAACAGCATCCAGAGTATCTGGATGGTGACAATCCGGATGCGGATGCAGCGATCGCCACTGCCGGCCTCATCAAAACCCCCGATCGCCGCGCTTGGGTCAAAGTCGCGAATTTTCTTCGCAACCATACAGATATGGAGGAGATTCACCTCAAACTGATTGCCGGTATGGTGGGGACTCGTGCCAGTATTGCCTTTCGCCAAAGCCTCGCGACCCAACGGGGTCTGAGTCCCGAGCAACTCCTGTTGCAATATTCTAAGCATTCCAAGCAGCTTAAAGCCATGGAGATTCAGGACTTTGCCAGTTTGAACGAACGGGTCTTACTCTGGCTCAATACCGGGCATTGTCCCGAAAAAAAAGCGGATAATGCCCGCAAGAATCTGTTGAAATATCTCCAGTATCTCCAGAAAGCCAAACAACAGGAGGCGATCGCCCATTTTTCCTCTCTGGTTCAGGGACCCAAGTTTAGCGATGCGATGGGCTTTGTCGCTGAATCGATGGATCTCATTGATTTTTTATCGGAGTATTTGGAGGCGATCGAGGTGTGAACCCGAAAATCTCTCTCCCATGCTAATCTTGTAGTAGTTTCATTCAACACCTCTTAATCTCTCGTACTGAATAAGCTATGATTGCGACTCTAACAACACCTATATCATTCGATGAATTTGTTGACTGGTATCCGGAAAATGCGATCGGTAAATACGAACTACGCAATGGAGCGATCGTCAAAATACCTTTAGGAACTGGAGAACATTCTAGTGTTATCGGTTTTTTAATCGGAAAACTGGGAATTCACATCAACCGTTACGAATTACCTTGTGCCATTCCGGGCGATTGCTTGCTGAAACCGATCGATGACAAATCCGGTTATCAACCTGACATTATTGTTCTCAATAAAGCGCAACTGGCCGAGGAATCCCGTTGGCAGAAAAAATCGATTATTACCAAGGGGGATTCCGTGCGACTGGCGATCGAGGTTGTCAGTACAAACTGGCAAGATGATTATCTGAGGAAGGTCGGGGAATACGAACTGATGGGCATACCCGAATACTGGATTGTAGATTATCTGGGTTTAGGCGGTCGGCGGTTTATTGGCAATCCCAAACAACCGACGCTCTCCGTTTACCAACTGGTGGATGGGGAGTATCAGGTCACGCTGTTTACCGGAAACGAGAGGATTGAGTCTTTGGCTTTCCCAGAATTGCAACTGAGCGCCGCAGAGATTTTCGCTGCTAAAACTATATAGCGCTTCGCGCGGTAATGGATAATAGGTAATGGGTAATGGGAAAACCATTTTTCATGCTACAATCCCCATTTTTAATTTTTAATTGATATGAAGATCGCCCGTCACCGCATTGCTCGAATTGTGGAAAAGTGGCTGCTCGTCGAGCCTCTGTTACTGGCGACTTGGACGAGTCACGCCTTGGTCTCGGAGCCGCGCATTCAAACGATTCGCGTGCAACGGGGCAGAATTGAGTACAATCCGGATTTTATCCAGCAGTTGAGCGATCGCCACTTGGAAGCCACCCTGCGCTTTGAAGCCCTACGGATTCTGCTGAAACACCCCTACAGTCGCCGCCAAGCGCACTCGGCGATTAGCTATGCTGCCAGTAATTTAACACTTCAGGAATATTTGCAAACCGAGCTGCCTTTTCCTCGGGCGCGGGATGTCTTTGGCGATACGAGCTCCGCACAGGCAAGCCAACGCAACTATGACCGACAATTCTTCGAGTTCTACTATCACAAGTTGCTCGACCAACAGCCAGCCATGATACTAGCATCCGGCGCATCGACGGCAGGGACGGGTACAGCCGAAGCTGTGGAAGCGTCCGGATCGTCAGGATCTGCTCGATCGGACGAGTCCGAATGGGAACCCGAGCCGACTGCACGCTCGAGCGATCGCCCCCCGGATCTCCTCTCGGTCTATACCGACGCAAACCTGAGCGGAGTTGAAAATACCGACCAGTGGGATCGAGATGAATTGTTGAGCGATCGCTTGGATGAGTTGGTGAAAATGGCACAAGCTAATGACAGTTGGGGCAGCATTGGGGGCAAGTTGCGGGAACATATCTTAGCGAATCTGTACCCCAAGTTAGACTATCGGGCAGTTTTACGCAAGTTTCGCACCTCTATCCTCAGCCAACAGCGACGGCTCACCCGGATGAAACCGAATCGCCGCTATGGGTTCGCCTATATGGGCAGTCGTCGTGATTTTACCACCCGTTTGCTCTTTGCCATTGATGTGAGCGGCTCCATGGGAACTAAGGAAGCTCAGCAGGGGTTTTCGGTGGTGAACCGCTTTTTTAATTATGGCGTGCCTGCGATCGATGTGATTCAATTTGATACTGAGATTACAACTGACGTAATGACCTTTCGTCGGGCTCGGCGTGAGATCCAATTAACGGGACGAGGCGGGACGAATTTTGGCCCGGTTTTGGCGTATATCGAGGAACACCGGGATTACGATGGGCTAATTATTTATACCGATGGTTATGCTCCCTGCCCTAAGCCGCCCCAGAATCGCCGCACTCGCATTCTCTGGTTTTTTGTGAGTGAGGAGAATTACCGGAGTTGTTATCCTAAGCTACAGCATCTGGGGCAGGGGGCTTATCTTAAATGTTCCGCTAGAGAGATGCCAGTTATCTGAATTTTGTATATTTATGTAACGAATTTTCGTGTAGAAGCACTTTGTAATATATACGGTAGCCAGCTCTTTGAACACTGGGATTACTTTGAATCAACGTCATTTCTTGGAAAGATTACAATGATTTCTGAGTTTTTAAAAATTAAGGTTGATTTTTCATCTGAACCGTGGCAAACATTAAAGAAAATGCAAAGATTTAGAATTAAATTAGTTCATGCTAAGCCTCAAAAGATATCTGCGGTTGATGAGATTCCTGTAGATTTCCCAGAGCGGTTTGCTCGAATTCCAACAGATAAAAAAGAGAAAAAAACAACTATACTCTCATTTTCTACAATAGAGAACGCTGAGAGATTTGATGAAGTTCCTTATTTGTTAGCGATGTCATGGGGAAAGCAGGCAAGAGACTTAGGGTATAATGTAGATACGATCGGAGCGCCTGAGTACAAGGTTATAAATGAGAGCTTTTAGGCTAACAAAGCGTTTAAGACCGCTCCTTGAACGTTTCTCTACCTAGCCCTATGTTGAACCGAACAGCTTGGCGATCGCTTTGGCTCTCCCGAAAAATTCGTACCCACGTCAGAGCGTGAGGTGTTTACCTAATGCGATCGCAGATATTTTGTTTTGCGATCGCTTGCTATACTTCCATCAAAGATAGTGCGATCGCCCTTGCATTCTTTGCTATTTGCGTTGTTTAGGACGAATTTCAAATTCAGAACGCCCACGAAAGAAACAGACATCAAATTCAAAGAAAAAATTAGCCTGTCCCAAGATCAAAGGGACATTAGTTGCTTGTGTCCAAGCAAATGCCAGATCGACCGTCGGAAATGAACTCACTCGAACATTAACAACGACTGCACGCGCTTCAAATTGAGCTAAGTTCCCTGCTAACAGCACTGAAAGGGTTTCATCTTCCCAAATTAAGCCTAATTCCCGTCCCAACTCGTAGGGCAAAACATTAACGCTTGCACCTGTATCTAATAAACCTTCAACATTCGAGGAGCGATCGTTAAGGTTAAGTGTCAAAGGCAAATACGGCATTCGATCGACCATACCAAGATCGCGATCGATAATTTTGTAGGAAAATCTTTGAGACTCAACCATCTTGCGATCGCTGTTTTGTTGCCAGAAGATTCATTAAAACATTAGCAGCCTCAGAGCAATTATAGGGCGACCAAACGGGATATTCTTGGTTGGCAACAAAGACGTTTGCATCTTCTTCTTTAATTAGTTCTGTTACCAGAAACTGCATCAGCCGCAGCTTATCAAGTTTTGGCAGTGTTTGGATTTGTGACATGAGTTCGGCTAATGGCATTTGAGAATCTCCTCGTTTGAGGTTCGATAGAAAGTTTGGGAATGTTGACTGATTGCGAGGGAAACGAGATCGCTAACATCTGTTTATTTTACAACGGGAACGCGATCGCTTTGGCTCTCCCGAAAAATTCGTACCCACCCCTGAACTTTTCAGAGTGCGAGGTGTTTATCTGGTGCGATCGCAAACATTTTGTTTTGCGATCGCTGCGTTAGCCTAGTGGATTGTTTCAGGGCATCTTGATGAAATTAGCGGGATCTTGATCGCGCCGATCGCGCACCGGAATGGGGATTCCTTGGCGATCGCCAGAGAGAGCCGCCGTAGTTTCTAATGCTTCTCTCAGTCGTTTGGCGGCATAGATGGACATATCTCTCGGTACGCTAATGCGATCGCGCAGGTAGCGCAGGGCTGGATCGGACCCAGATGGGGGCGGACAGAGTTCTCCGGTTATCATGTAAGTGAGGGCGCAACGCAAGGCTTCATCAAAGCGGCGATCGTCGGCTGGATTCACGCGAATGATATTATGACGATGCTTGATGACCCGATGCAGTGCTTCCGATCGAGATGTTTCGGGTTCTGGATACATCACATCGGGCAATCCCAACCAAGGACCGCGATCGACTCGTTTTTGATTAATCTCAGCTTGAGATTCTTGGTTCGGATAGCATCCGCCCATTTGCGGGGGTAAATCGTGGGCGTGGGTATGAAAGTCGCTTTGCGTTCCTCGATAGGTGGATCGGGTTTCCATGGCATCAAACCAGTTGGAGAACCTTGGGTTTTCTTCCCGCAATGAATAGCCTTTGTAGTAGTAGAGACTGGCATTCATCCGCTCGACGTAAGGAGTAAAAACGACATCAACCGTCCCAAATTCTTCCAGAAAATAAGGTCCCGGAGTGCTGGCCAGCGCCGCTTCAACTTTAGTCACGATGGTGGTAAATTGAGTGCGACTGCGCTGTTCGTCCTTTTGCGATCGCGTGGGGTAGCACAACCAATTACACCAACCTCGAAAGAGTAGGCGTTCTAGCTGGCGTAGGGGCAGTGCTTGGCGATCGCGCATTCCCACCCGATTTAACGGGCCGAATGCGTCTTCTAATGCTAATAAGATATCATCGCTTTCTGTAATTAACCGACCGTCAAGTTCTACTGCTGGAAGCATTCCCGATCGCACCTTTTGCTTATACCACTTTTCTTTCGTTCCATAACAGAACATCGTGACTTTCTCGATACGATACGGAATCTGCTTTTCCTCTAACCACAGCCACACTTTTTGGCAATAAGGACACCAAGCATGATGGTCGCGATAGAGAGTAACTCGCACATCGGATTCTGCCTGTCCAAACAGCCGCAACCTCCCTTGGGAATTGGTTGCCCCGTTAACCGTATCTCGCTCAAATATGGCGTGTTGTTGTAGTTCGTCCCAACTCAAAGACAAAGATTTGGTCGATATCATAAGTTACTCCAGAAAAGCAAAAGCGTTCGGCGATCGAAAATATTCCATCGAACAGATGCTATCCTATTTTGTGGCACAATTTCTACTCTTCTCCGGCTACACGGGAGCGCGATCGGCAATTTCAGCTCCATGACCCAATTCGGAAGTATAAGAATCGAGAAAGGTCGGTTGAGTTGACAAAATAATCATTATTGGCGTCTGCTGGTGAACAAAAGTATCATTTCTGGATAAAAATGCAAAATCATAGATACCCAAACTTCAGGTTTAATGACAGGGGTTCAGACAGTGGAATTTTGCCAACATTGAAAGATTTCTTATTACCTCTCTATATCGCGCATGAAGCAGAGAAAGTGAAATATCGCAAAAGTTATTTTCTCCAGACAGCTAGAATCTTAAAGGATACTTCGCTTTTCAAGGATGGGGGCGAAATCTCGTGACACTGCGTCAGTCCTGAAATAGTAGAAAGAGAAGCGCGATCGCTAGGGGGGTAAGGGGAGTGCCATGACAGTACAGCGTTTGGACACATAATTTTGTTGCGATCGCGTCGATCGCGAACTATATTTCTCTGTCTGCGGACAGCAAAAGCGCCCATTCAATTTTGAATAGATGCTGGCTTTTCTCTAAGAGAACGGTAAATTCAAGATGAATTTTGTACCCCATCCTAATTCTGACACGCACCTAATCAAACCGCCATGTTTTTCTTCGACGATTTGACGGGCTATTGCCATACCCAACCCCGTTCCTTTACCCACTCCTTTCGTGGTAAATCCTTGCTCGAAGATTCGGGCTTTAACGTCTTCCCTCATTCCCTTGCCGTTATCGGAAATTTGTACGATAATGCTCCTACCCTCTGGACTTAATTCTGTCTGAATGGTCAGGCAATTGGCATGGGTTTCAATCTCGGCAAAACTTTTGCCAGCATTGCTTTCCTCTAAAGCATCGATCGCATTGGCAAATAAGTTCATAAACACCTGATTGAGTTGCCCGGGATAACATTTGATTTCCGGGATATCCCCATAGTCTTTAATGACCTCAATGGCGGGGCGATGTTCGTTGGCTTTGAGGCGATATTTTAAAATGAGTAGGGTACTGTCGATGCCCTCGTGCAAGTTAAACGCGGTTTTCGCATCCGTATCGGCGCGAGAAAAGGTTCGCAAGGATGTACTGATCTTGCCGATGCGATCGACTCCTTTTTGCATGGATGCAATAGTTTTGGGTAAATCTTCCATCATGAAATCGAGATCGAGTTCCTCAATTTCTTCTGCCAGTTCGGGACTGGGGTGTGGAAGTTCTTGCCGATAACCTTCCACAATGGCAAAAAGATCGGTAAAATAATCTTGGATCGCTTGGACATTGCCCCCAATAAAGCCGAGGGGGTTATTAATTTCGTGAGCGACTCCTGCGACGAGGTTGCCTAATGTGGCCATCTTTTCATTTTGGACGAGTTGGAGCTGGGTCTGCTCTAGCTCTCGTGCGTGCTGTTTGCGGCGATTGGATTCCAGCACCAAGGCAATAAAGTTTGCCACCGATCGCGCAAAATTTTGTTCCGCTTGCGTCCAGTGGCGATAAGTTCCGGTTTGCTCGCAACAGATGACCCCGGCAACGCATCCATCTAATTCAAACCCCGAGTCGAGTATGGAGTAAATATTGAGGGGAACGAGATAGCCTTCCGTCAATGCGCGAGTTGCCGGATTGACGCGAGCCTCATCGATCGCTAAAATGGGTTCGGTCGCGATGGCGGCGAAATAACTCGGATAATCCACCACTGCTACTTCCCATCCGCGAGAATGCTTTTGGGGCGTTAATTCAAATAGATCGACGCATTGAATCTTCGTCCGTTCTTCATCAAATACCCAAATACTCGCTCGTTCCACCCCGAGAACCCGAGCGGTCACTGCAGTAATTTCTTGTAAAGCCGGCTCGATATCGTCGCGATCGAGTAACGGACTTTGAGAGAGTTCGATCGAGGCTTGGACTTGTGCCTGCAAGACCCGTTCGTCCTGCAAAATTTTCGCTTGCGTTGTTTCTAACTGCTCGATCGCCGCTTCCAATTGTTGGCTGTAGTTTTTGCTCTCGGCATAAAGGCGAGAATTTTTCAGGGAAATCGCCGCTTGCGAACAGAGAATCTCTAACAATTCCACGCGATCGCGAGTAAATGCCCCGACAACTCGATTATTTTCAAGATAGAGAATGGCGACGAGTTGACCGCGATCGAGCAGGGGCAGGCATAAAATCGAGCGAGGACGATGCTTTTGGATGTAAGCATCTCCCGCATAAGTCGCATTCTCGCTGGCATTGTCGAGCACTAAAGATTGACAAGTCCGTTTGACCGCGTTAATCATGGAGTGCGGGAGATCCGGGCTTTCTTCCACGGGCAGGGGGTCGAAGTTTTTCGGGATGCCATGGGTCGTTTTCGCTTCTAATATCAAGGTTTCCCCCTGCAAGTGCATCAAGGCAACGGTTTCGGCTCCGGCATTTTCCAACACGACCTGCATTAAATTGGTAATGGCGCGATCGAGGTCGATCGCTTCGGAGAGGATGCGAGAGGCTTTCATTAAGGAGGCGAGATCGAACATGGCCCGCGTTCCTGTGGTCTTCGTGGCTCTCGTTCCCCGGGTCAAACTGGCAAGACTCCCACCGGAAGTCGAGCTGGGTTGGGGTTGGGTCAAAATGGGCGCGAGGAGTTGGGGATAGCGTTGTTCGAGGTCGTCGGTTTTGGCTTTCGCTCCCCAACGAGCATAACCGTAGTAGGCTTCTTGCATATAGATGCCAGCAATTTTGGGTTTGCCCCACTCGAGGTAAAACTTGGCGGCACATTCGTTGGCTAAGGCTTCTTCTTGGTAGTATTCGTTCGCTTTTGCTCCCGCGATCGCCGTGTCGTAGAGGTCGATGGCTTCGGCTTTTTGCCCCAACACTCGGCATTTTTCCGCTTCCACGAGATCTACCTTATGTTGGTGATTCATGGGAGCGTAACGCGCCCAGAATTGTTGGAGTTGGGTTTGGTTGCGTTCCACCCTCTGCCATACTTCCGAACTTTCTGCCCCCGAGGTTAAAGTCGCCAGAGCGCTCAAAGAATCGTAGAAATAAAACACCGGGATACTGACAGTGCCCGTTCCGACGATGAGATACGGCGCGATCGCCGCAGCTTGGTCTCGAGCGGCAGCAATGTCCCCAAACAAGTAACACAGCATCAGCTTGGCTAAATACGAGATACACAATCCATACAGATCCCGGGTCGCGATGGCATTGGGGAGAAATTCAGCTTCTTGGAGGGCTTTCCCGGATAACTGACCCGGATGCTCCGTTTCCCCGAGTAAATTGAGAATGGATTGCCAATAGACGCAACAGTAATTCGCAGTGGTCAGTTGATTCGCTCGCCCTAACCCATCGCAGTAGGCTCGCGTCTCCCGTTCCAAGGGGGCAAGGGGCTGACCGCACCAAAAAGCATTGCAACAAATAATATGGGCAACGTGTCCGGTAAAGTCTGGGTTGCCCACTTCTAGAGCACTATTATAGCTCTCTTTCAGCAATCCGAGGGTTTCTTGGAGATGAGATTGACGATGTAAGATTAATGCCCCTTCCATGACCAATATCTCGGGTTTGACCGCCTTGGCATCCAGTTGAGAAACGAGCCCGATCGCCAAGCGACCGAACTTGACCCCCGTCTCGATATCTTGCAAGCGATTGCAAGCAATGTTGCCATAGCTGATATACCCAAACCCTGAAGCCGCAATATTGCCGTATTGAATGGAGAGCTTGACGGACAGGGCAACCAGTAAGGGATGCCAAGGCGAGCCGGAGAGGTAAGCTGCGGGCATAATCGTACTGGCAATCCGCACGATGG
>JBFRWJ010000256.1:0-6359 GCA_051439525.1 Spirulina sp.
GAACTGCATTTACACCCCCAATGGCAAAGAGAAATTATTCCCGCTTTAACCCTAACTTTTCCCAATTGTCAATTCATTGTTACTACTCATTCCCCTCAAGTTGCGAGTCATGTCAAACCCGAAAATATTTATGTTTTAGAATCCACCCCCGATGGTATTATTGCCAGACATCCTGAAAGTTCTTTTGGTCGAGATAGTAACCAAATTTTAGAAGATATCATGGACACTCCAGCACGTCCCCAAAGTATAAAAAATGATCTACTTGAATTATTTCGCCTCCTCGATCGCAACCAACTCGACGAAGCAAAACAACTCCGTCAGGAAATTATTGACAAAATTGGCATCGACGAACCAGAATTAGTAAAGGCTGGCGTACTCATGAGACGAAAAGAGATTTTAGGACATTGAAATATATCAAAAAAAACGAAGAACCCGAAATTTTTCGGGACTGGAAAGCTCTCGCAAATGAAGATTGGCAACCCAACTGGGATGAAAATTTTCAATCGCCAGAAAAACCAGCCGTTCACCGATCGCTACTCCGAGAACAAGGTTCGATTTGTTGCTATTGTGGGAGAGAAATTACTCGAGAAACCAGTCATATCGAACATTTAAAACCTCGTAGCTTATACCCCGATCTTGCCCTAAATTATAGTAATTTACTCGCTTCTTGTCAAGGAGAAAGTACAGAACCCCTAGGACTGAATATTAATAAACTACAAACTTTGCGAAAGAATGCGATCGATGGCGTGCTTTTAGCCGTTGAAGGATTGACAGAAGAAGAAATCTTACAATTTTCCCGAGCTTATCGAGAATTCGACTCTAACAACGAATATCGACCATTTTGTACTGCGATCGCTTACATTCTCGATCGCTACTTTTCAACCTAACAAAATTTTAGCAGCAAAGGAAAGCGATCGCTAGACAACTCTGCGATAAAACTGCAAACAAGATGCCGTTACTGCCAACGCGATCGCGGCAATCATAAAACTCTGAAAAGGAGTGAGTCCATTGAAGTGCTGTTGCCAGAAAAGAACGAGAGCAGATCCCGCACCACTCCCCCCAAAAAATAGCCCCGTACTCAATCCCGCTCGAGTCAAAGGAATGTAAGAGAGTGCAAAGGGAATGATACTAATAAAGGCTAAACCCAAGACGATTCCAAAACCCAATAAAAGAAGGATTGCCGCACTTGTAGAAAGTTTGAGAGTTAACAGGACTAACAAAATAACAATTGCCCCGAGTCCTCCTTTTAAGGCATGAGTTGGCTGCCATTTTTGCGTCCAGCGACCCCAAGGAACAGAGGAAATTGCCGAAAGAAATAAGATGGTAGAAACAATAACCGTTGAATTGAGGAAAGCGATCGCGTTATCGAGAATTGTGGGAGCAACAGTAAAGACAAGATTAAAGAGACATCCGACACCAATGCCAATAATTGGCATGAGACCCAAACGCAGGCGAATTTCTGGGGAAAGAACGGGAGTTTCTGAAGATTTTACTGCCTTTTTTGGCATCGATCGCGAGACCGTGCGATAAAGAATTATCGATCCCGAAGTTATGGCGATCGCTCCCATAATAAAGGAAATAGAGGGTCCGAGTAAGGTTAATAAATAGGCAACCAATGGACTCACCGCACCCACCAATCCTAAGACTACAATTAAAACTTCATTGGCAACGGGTAATTGTTCGACAGGAGCAAATTGACGTAAGAGTGCCATAATCGGACCGCGAATCGCGATCGCGGCAACGAGCCAAAATAACATTAGAATGAGTAAAGGCCAGCGAAGGGCAACAAAGGAGGGAATGGGTAAAAGAAGTGCGATCGCGACAAAAAGCAAGCCAACAATCGTGACTCCAACAGTAATGAAAGGTAAGCGACTCCCCAGCCGCTTCATAATGACATCGGAAAATCCTCCACATAAAGGCTCGACTAAAAAGCCCAACAAACCTTGCAAGATTCCAAAGCGATCGGCTAATTTAAGAAAACCCAAATCGATTAAAACTTGAGGTTGATAAAACCCATAAATCGTGAAGCTCAACAAAATAGCAGCCAGCATTGCAGCCAGTCCCCAAACTTGTTGCCAGAGAATCGATCGCGGTTGTAATTCTACGTTCATTTTCTAATTTACTCTTCAAGAATCCCTCTGATTGAGATTTTAAATCGTTTTCATAGACGATTCTGCTTTTTCCTTGACTTCCAATAGCTTTTCCTTTGAGAATAGTTGAGTTTTTCCAACTAATTTTATCATATCAAAGATAATGAAGAAGTAATTTTTTGAATTTTGAATTCAAAAAGCGGTTACAATAAAAGGCTGAGTTCGGATTTCTCCCCCATTGCCCTTCCATGAGTCAGAGCGGATTTAATCCCAAAACGAGCGATCGCAAGATACCCGCACAAACGCGCATTGCCAATAGTTATTATGCCCGTTTGGGGCTGCATCCTTCGGCTTCTGCCCTCGAAATCAGACGGGCATATTGGCAGCTCAGCAAGCGCTATCATCCGGATACGACGGAATTACCGCCAGAAGAGGCGAAGGTCAAATTTCAAAAACTCAATGAGGCTTATGCAACCCTCTGCGATCGCGAACGTCGTTCCCTCTACGATCGCCAAATTGGTTATTCTCGGTTTTATGTCGTGCAACCGCGATCGCCTTTCTCTGGGGATGAAGAAGAAGAGGAAGAATGGAAAAATTCTGCCTATCTCGATCCGAGCGATCGCCCCCTCTCGGCAGGAGAATTATTCGCTTTGTTTATTTTGGGCGTAACTTTTCTCGGTTGCATTCTGTTAGCGATCGCTGTAGGCTTAACTCGAGGAGAAACGGCGTTACAAATTCCCATTGCTTTTCTCTTCCTCAACGGAATCAAATTCTAATTTTTTAATGGCTTATGGTACTGCCCAATCCCGATACGCCCCTTTATAATCACCCTCTCCCAGAAATTGAAAACTGGTTGCTTGATTTAGGATGCCAGCAAGATCGAGGACAATTAAATTGTTGGAGCATCGAACGTCCGACATGGCAAGCAGAATTATGTTTGGATGTGGAAGAATTATCGGTGCGCTATCTCAAAGCTGGCGAAGGAATGCGCGATATCGTGCGATCTTTTAAATATTCTCTCAGTCGTGCTGATGTTGAAGCGGCAGTCTTTTCCGGACCGTGATAGGGAGTAAAGAGTAAAGCGTAAAGTTTATTGATATTTCCAGAGTTTAATCGTTTTGTCCCGAGAAGCACTGGCAATAATTTGATTGTTAGGGGCGATCGCAACGGCTTCAATTCCCAAGTCATGCCCTTCGAGTTGATGCAACAATTGACCCGTCCCGGGATGCCAAATTCTCACCGAGCGATCGCTACTTCCACTAATGAGTAAATTCCCCTCTGCATTCATCGCCAGTGCATTAATTGACTCAGTATGACCTCTAAATTCTCGTATTAATATTCCCTTTTGTAAATCCCACATTTTAATCGTTTTATCTTCACTCCCGCTCCATAAAATATAACCGCTCGGACTCACTGCTAAGGCATTAATTGCCTCCGAATGACCCTGCAAAATTTGTTTGTTGGTGTAACTCCGAATGCCCCAAATTCTAATCGTGCGATCGCAACTTCCACTGATTAATAATGTTCCGGCTGGATTAAAGGCGAGACTGCGAATTTCTCCCTCGTGTCCGAGCAAGGTTTGCTGTAACCCTCGGGTTTCAATGTTCCATAATTTAATGGTTTTATCCGCACTCCCACTTGCTAATAATTGACCGTCTTGGGTTATTGCTAAGGTTTTAATCCAACCGGAATGTGCTTCAATTTCCGCGATTTCTTCAGTCAAATTCCAGAAGCAAATTCGGTAATCCCAACTCCCAGTAATTATTACATTTGTTTGCGGATGAAAGATAATTTCCTCAATGATGCTAGAATGTCCCCTAAGTGGAGTAAATTGGCTCTCTCCCGTGTCTGCATCCCAAAAGCGAATCGCGCGATCGGCCCCCGCACTGGCCAAGAGTTGGCCATCAGGATGAAAAGCAAGGGCGTGAATAGAGCTAGAATGCCCTTCTAAGGTACGAAAGCAGTGCCAAGTGGGTTGTAAGGGATTTAAAGCAGAAAAGGATGTTTTCGTGCCAATTGAGGTCGGCGATCGCGGTTGGACAACGGTGGAAATGAGGGTTTGTCCGGGGTGCAAATCTTGGTAAATTTCCTTGGCCGATTGATAGCGATCGCCGACGGCATCAGCCAGCATCTTATTCAAAACTTTTCTTAAAACAGGCTTGACAGGATCGACCAAATAGTCTTCCCAAATCCAAATTCCGTCCGCACTACTAAAGAGATCGAAAGGATGAAAGCGAGTGAGCAAATGAATGCAAATTACGCCAAAACTATATAAATCGCTAGCATAAACAGCTTTACCTCGCAATTGTTCCGGAGCAACATAAGCCGCAGAACCGACAACCGTTCCTGTTTTCGCGAGGGCAGTTTTTGCTGTCACTTTCGCCGTGCTAAAATCGACTAAAAATAACTTGCCTTCGGGATTGCGAATAAAGTTTTGAGGATTGATATCTCGGTGAACGATCCGACAATCGTGGACGAATTGCAGAATCGGCAAAACTTCTTCCAAGAGATTTTGAATCGTTGTTTCATCATAGATTTCTTCAGAAATATTTTTACCCTCGATAAATTCTTGAACGAGCGTAGGAGAAAAGTTACGAATATTGGGAGCAGTTTCAAAATAAGCAAGGAGTTGAGGGATATTGGGATGCAGACCTAATGTTTGTAATTTTTGCGCTTCATTACGAAAATTAGCGAGGCTTTCTTCCGGGGTTTCTGACTCAGTCTTAGCAGGAACTTGTTTGATAATGCAGTGGGTTTTGTGGGATTGAGTCTCGTCAATCCCTAAAAACGTTCGTCCTCCTCCACTTTTGGCAATGGGTTCTAGAGTTCGATAGCGATCGCCGAGGAGAAGTTGAGAGCCGCAACGCGAACAAAATTGATAATTATCGGGATTTTGCGGCTGAGAACATTGCGGATTTAAACAATAAGTCATGGGTAATTGGTAATCGGTAATGGGTTGTTGGTTGACTTTTCTCTTTTTCCCTTACAGTTCCCTGTTCGCTAACTGTTCACTGATAACGTAACCGATCGCGCAAATCCGCTAGAGTCTTGAGATAATAAGATAATGTTATTGACAATACATTTTATGCGGATCGAGCAGTTGCAGGCATTTTTAGCCGTAGCGGATGCGGGAAACTTCGGACAGGCAGCCAAACAGTGCGGAATTACTCAATCAACCATCAGCCGCCAAATTCAGGCCTTAGAAAGCGAATTGGGCTTACCCTTGTTTCATCGTACCGCTCGCGTTAAACTGACTGTAGCGGGAGAACAATTGCTCTCGAGAGCCAAACGCATTTGTTTGGAATGGGACAACGCCACCCGAGAATTGGCAGAACTGCGAGACGGCAAACAGCCCGAACTCTGCGTTGCGGCGATTCATTCCGCTTGCGCCCATTATTTACCCCCGATCTTGCAACAATTTTGCCGGGACTATCCAGACGTGCAATTGCGCGTGACTGCCTTGGGAAGCGATCGCGCCTTAAAAGTCTTGCGAGATAATTTAGTTGACGTGGCGATCGTCATGAACAATCAATTTTTAACCGCGTCTCCCGAAACCATCGTCGAGCATCTGTATAACGAACCCGTACAAATTTTAATGGCAGCCAGTCATCCCCTCACCCAATACGATCGCGTCCCTTGGTCGGAACTGATCGCTTATCCCCAAGTCGTGTTTAAAGATGGGTACGGGATGCAGCGCTTAGTACAAGAACGTTTTGATAAACTCGGGGCAACCCTGCACGCAGTCATGGAACTCAATACCCTCGATGCCTTTCGCGGGGTCGTCCGTCAGGGAAACGCGATCGCTCTACTCCCCCAAGGCGCCCTCGTAGAAGCCAAAAACGATCCCAGTCTTGCCATTCGCAGTATTGCAGCAGCCAATTCCCTGGCCGGGGGAGTCGAAGACAGCAATTTAACCCGTCAAGTCGTTCTCGTCACCACCTGCGATCGCCTTCTCATCCCTCCCATTCAGCATTTTTGCAACTTAGTTCAGAAAAATTTACAAAAAGAACCCAGAAAAGAGGAAGAATATATTGCTTAGTGAATTTGTTAGGCTGAAAATAAATGTTCGCCAACTCAAGACTAGGGGAAATTCGATGTCCCGTTCCCACCCATTCTCTATTCTGATTTCTAGTTTAATCATCACCTTATCCCTCGTTGCCTCTTGCACCAAGCGGCCGGTGGCTCTGGGGGGGCGGGGGGGTGGGGGGGGGTGGGGGGGGGGGGTGGGGGGGGGGGTGGGGGGGTGGGGGTGGGCTGGCGGGGGGGGGG
>JBFRWJ010000257.1:0-6807 GCA_051439525.1 Spirulina sp.
CCCTCGTGGGGGTTGGAAAGTTAGCTGCAAGAAGCTGACGGGGTATAAAAAAGCCCTCGATCGCATTACCAAAGAAGCCACTGAGGATGGCTTGTTACAACCCTTTATCATCAAAAACAAACACTGGAAATCGCGTTGTTTTACCGACCATCTTTCCCCGCTTTATCGTTGGTTGCGATCGCAAGTCGGACAACCTTGGGATCGGGTTTATAGCGAACTGTGCTATCGACTCGATACGAGTACCCTTTCCGGACAGCATATCCTTTCCCATGTTTGGGATTTTGTCGAGCGAGATGTTACCATAATCGACGAAATTCCCTATCAAAAAATAGCGTATTTTGGCAGGCGATCGCGTTTGGATGAGGGATATTGGGGAATGCGAGAAAACCTCTACATCCATCCAAACACGGGGATGCTGTGTATCGCCAAGAAACCGCCCCGGAAAAAAGCCAAAAAGCGGGATGATGTGGTGGAATGCGATCGCGATCGCCAGTATCGCAAAATTGACGGGATTTGGTATCTTGTCTCCTTTCAAAGCCTTCCCGTTAGACACAAACCCTTCGATATTCTCTTGAAGCGGAAAATTAGCGATCGGCAAGCTCTCAAAGAATACGAAAAAAAAGTTTACGCTTTTCATAAAAGACACTGTACAAAAAAGGAAATTAAAGCTATAATGAAACAGATGAAACCGAAATAAACATTTGATTTCGCGCCCCGATTTTGAGAGCTTACATACTCGCCTAACGGATAAGGCACTTGACTCATAATCAAGGGATTACGGGTTCGATTCCCGTGTATCAAACAACAGCTTTCTTAACTTGTGCGAAATCTTAAATCTTCCTCAATCTTAGAAATCAAACACTTGATTTCGCGCCCCAACGACGAAAGCCTACATACTCGCCTAATGGAAAGGCTCCCGACTGTTTCGGTTAATACGGGTTCGACTCCCGTGTATGAAAAAACAGCTTTCTTAATACTTGCGCGAAATCTTGATTCTCCCTCAATCTTCAGACGCAGAATACAATCGTTCATTTTTCATTGACTTCGGGGAGGTGAGTCCAATGTCGGGAAAAGTAATGACAATTATCGAGCAAATGAAAACCTTAACCTTGGTTGAAGCTGCCGAACTCATCAAACAAATTGAAAAGAATTTTGGTGTGGATGCCTCTCCGATGAAAGTGAAATTTATCTCGCCCATTAATCGGGAGTTTAAAACCGAACCGGAAGACTTCAAAATGGTTGATGTCGTCCTTGAAACCGCACCAGCCAACAAAAAAGCAGCAATTATACGAGCCGTGTGGAATGTAACGGGTTTGGGCTTAAAAAATGCCAAAACTTTGGTCAATTCTACCCCTAGCATTGTCAAGCAAGCCGTGACGCCAGAAGATGGTTTGAAAATCAAACAAAATCTCGAATCTTTCGGCGCAATTATTTCTCTCAAGTAGGGTAGGCAGAGGCATTCTTAATATTTTTTAACGCTTGTCAATATACTCTGCCCACCTTACAAAACGAGATAGACTTCAAAACCTCGTGCCTCGTCCCGATCGCAAAGGCATACATACTTCAACAAAAGTACGGTGCGCTCTGAAGTTAGCGCTGCGAGCCCGGGCCATAAAGCGGGAAGCCTTTGACAACTTACGCGGCCTTCCATTCTTGACATCAACCCGAGTCAAAAGTTATAATGGCAGATGTCGCCGCGCCCCAATAAGTCGGGCATACATACTTGATTGGATACTCAAGAAAAAAAGCCCCTCAAACTTGCGCGGCCTCATTTCAATTATCAATGAACAATTATCAATTATCAATGAAGAAAGTTAACTCAATAACTGTTAACTGATAACTGATAAATGTCCGGCGACACCTGCCTCCTTAGATTTCCCTACACTGAAAGGAGGTGTCCAATGACGACTGCAACGATGAACGATACAGAGCGCGATTTGCGCTTGGAAATGCTCAATAGCTTGCTGACGACTCCTCACCGCAAGCTGGAAGAAGTGTCAGACATTCACAAAACCATTATCGAACTCGATCCCCTCTTTTACGGTCATTTAGCGGCTTGGTACGGTCAAAATGGGGACGTGCGCGACCATAAGGAAGTTTTTACCGGAAACTTGCTCGCGAGTGCCTTGACGGAACACCGAGATGCCGGATTTATGATGTTACAGGACTTCCCTCCCTACCAAGTGGCGCGGATCGTGGACTTCATGAAACAGCACAAGAATAAAATGCCGCGATCGGCGCGGACGGCGGTACGTCGGTACTTGCACCACCGAGAAGCGAAACCGGAATTCTTCGATCGCGCTGCCTTGCGGGGTCGGAAAGCCATGAAGCACCTTTATGCTACCCTGCACATTAAGCCCAATCCTCGCGCCGATGCCATCTTATTTAAAGATGCTCCTCCCGTAGATAGCTTGGCTTACGCGGTGAAAGCCCTGGCAAAAGCCGACACTCCTGTGGAACAGGCACGGGCGATCGTAGAGAATAAGATCCCTTATACTATTGCGATCGGGGCAGTCAAGCAAGTTACTCCTGTGGTCTTGGTTGCGTTAATTAACGCCATGAGTCCCCAAGAAGTCATTAACAACCTTAAATCTCTCAAAGAACGCGGAGCGCTGGAAAACACAGAAGTGAAGGCGCTGATCGATGAGAAATTGGAGGCGGCAAAGTCCGGCAAGCGAGTTTCTGCTTTGAAAGGTAAAGTCGCTGCGGAAGCGGCGGGCTTGGATGCAGAAACCACAGCTAAGTTAGAGCAGGTGATGGACGCACAAGTGAAGCAAAAAGGTTCGATTAAGAAACCAACGGCTTTGCTGGTGGATAAGTCGGGTTCGATGAGTCTTGCTTTAGAAGTCGGGAAGCAAATTGCGGCTCTGATTTCTGGGGTGACGGAGGCAGATCTGTTTGTCTACGCTTTCGACACGATGCCCTACCCCGTTACGGCTTCTGGTAAGAACTTGAGTGACTGGGATAAAGCATTTCAACACCTGCGCGCGGGTGGAGGAACGAGTATCGGCTGTTCCGTGGAAGCCATGCGCTTGCGGAAACAAGTCGTGGAACAGTTCATTTTGGTCACGGATGAAGGGGATAACACGGCTCCTTACTTTAATACCGCATTTGCAACATATTGCAAGGAGTTGAATGTACAACCCAATGTGGTCATCGTTAAGGTGGGTTATGCTTCCGATTTCGTAGAACGCAAGTTACGAACGGAACAAGTGCAAGTAGATACGTTCACTTTTAGCGGCGATTACTATTCGTTACCGAACTTGATTCCTTTGTTGTCTCGTCCGTCTCGATTGGAGTTGTTGATGGAAATTCTGGAGACTCCTTTACCTGTACGGAATGATAAGTAATTTTTCTGGGGTGGGTTTAATACCTGCCCTTTTTTTTGCTGTAGTGGGTGCGATCGCTATCCTAAGATGTTAATTGGATACTTGCCGAGAATTAAAGATAACGAATGCGATCGCACATCTCTTCAGCCATAACATTATTTAAAATAATCAACAATTTTCTCGTTATTTCCTGTGGGGTATTGCGAAATGCTAAAATAATACCAGAGTGCGTTTTTCCTGAATCAAAATAGGATTGAGCTAATATTTCAAAATCTACTCGATTGTGGGTGACGATCGCTCTATCTTGACTGACTGCATAAGCCAACTGTTCTTCATCTGTTTTTTCTAATAATCCTGCATCTCTTGCCGTAATTACATCAAAACCTCTTGCACGAATGAGATCGGCAATTAAAATATGAACATCTTCATCTAAATACAGTTTGATAAAAATTTCGTTCACGAGTTTTTGACCAAAGGATCGATAAGATGTTCGGGGATGCAATTGCGATCGATGTAGGTTTGAATTTCTTCTTGATGGTCGAAATAATAAGAAAGAGCATCAAAAATTTGTGCTAAGTTCAAATGGGGTAAACCGTGAGGAATTGCTTCCGGTGCAACTCCCATGCGCCAAGTTTCCACAATGGCTCTAACAGGGGTTCGCGTCCCTTTAATGATAGGTTCGCCATTGAGGATTTTGGGATGCTTAACAATATGACAATGTTCTGTTGGCTGAATTGGCAATATTGAATCAGTATTCATGATTTCTCTGCTATTCTTTCTTTTATTTCTGTTTGCTATTTTTGGCTTTTCCTGTAAATATGGCTAGTCTTTGCTTCAAAAATATATCAAAAACGACAATATCTTCACCTTCAAAGGTAAAGATAATTCGATAGTCGTTAGGGGCACTAATCATGTAATAGTCTTTATTGTCTGAAGCGGTTGCTTTTTGAATCTTTTTCTCTTTGACAAATGTTTCTGAAAAATCCTTTAAAGATTCAATGACCTCAAACACGCCTTTTTCTCCTTTAGCCTTCAAGGTATCTAGACTTGGAAGCATACTGCTGTGGATCGTCACGGTTCTTTGAGCTTGAGTGATTGGGGCTGTCATGGCTTTCTCGTGAAATTCTTCTTTCTATTCTAATACAAATGTTGCGATCGCGCAATTGGCGATCGCGATCGCAGAGGAATGCAGCGTACTTGTTGATGTAAAGTTATAGCAAAGATTTGTTGCGATCGCTACCCTCTAGGACAGAAAATTAGGCAAAATTGAATGAAGCGAACACATTCAAAATGGTGGGAGAATTTGAGCGGTGGTCATTGAGGGTATGATTGCAGGATGGTTGGCGGAGTTTGCAACGGTAAAGATTGCTGAAACGTTACTGGGTGGAGTAACGAGCAAGCTCAAAACCAACGATCTAGGAAAAGCATTGAAAATAGCAACAAAAGAGGCTCAGAATCGAGAAGAACAGTTATTTTTTCGTTGTTCGCCCGATTTACTCCCTCGGTTTTTAGAGGAGTTTTTCAAAAAAGATGCACGGGAAGAACTCCAAAAGCCTTTAAATAATCAAGGTATGCCAGATGTCGATGTCCTAGTTGTTGCTTTTCAAAAATCGATAGAATCTCATGGCAAACTCAGAGATAAAATTAATAAAAACTGTATTAAGCCTTGGATAGAGGTCTTTGTCAGAAGCTATTTTGAGCAAACTAATAATTATTTAAAATTTCAGGTTGCTAAAGAGGATTATTTCAAACAATTGATTAACTGGTTTGATGATGTGAAGTTTGCAGGGATTGCGGTTGCAGGACAAGAAACAGAAAAATCCGAAAAATTGGCAGAAATTTTTGTCATGCCTGATGTCGTAGAAGATAGGCAGGACTCGTTTTATTTGAGAGACTTGGAAGGAGATGGTGTAGGATTGGAACAAAGTTCGGGGAGAAAATTTAATGCACGACATTTACTCAGTCAAAGTCAATCTAACCGAGTTGTTTTATTGGGTGCGCCGGGATCGGGTAAAAGTACACTAATGAGTTATTTTGCTGTAACTTTGGCATCCAAGAATTCAGAGATATTGGGATTAACTCCCGATCTGGATGTTCTGCCGATTTTAATTCGCATACGAGATTTAGCACGGCGATCGCAGAGTGCAATTATTGAATATGTTAAAGAGTTTGCAGAAAAGTCTATGGCTGTTAAACCGTTACCTGTGGGTTTCTTTGAACATTGGCTAGAGGATGGACGCGCACTCATTTTATTAGATGGTTTGGATGAAGTTGTCGAAGAATCTAAACGTTATAATGTTATCCAAAGGATGGAAAACTTTTTAGGACAATATCATCACAATCGCGCGATCGTTACGTCTCGTCCGGCTGGATACAAGCGAGACTTATTGAGAACGGAAGAATTTCCCCACTATCAATTACAGCCTTTTGATGATGCTAAAATTGAAGAATTTATCGATCGCTGGTATGATAGCCGAATTCAGGATAGTGCTGAAGCCAAACGACGCAAAGATAGTTTGAGGAATGCTCTGAATGAAAACGATAGGGTAAAGCTACTGAGCCGAAATCCGCTATTATTGACTATTATTGTCCTGATTCATCGCTATCAAGCCTTGTTGCCTAAAGAACGTTATAAACTCTATGATCGGGCAGTAGAGACATTATTAATTTCTTGGGATGCCAATAGAGAAATCACCTCTTCCGATCGCTCGAGTTTGATATATTTGAAGTTGGACGATCTGCAACGATTGATGGAGAGTTTGGCTTATTGGGTACATACTAGAGGAAGTTCGGAGGAGCAAGAAGGAGGGACTCTAGTCGATCGCGATGAACTAATCGAACAGTTAGCGAAAGATATTAAAATACTTAAGCAAGTTAAATTATACGAAGCGAGAGAAGAAGCAAAACGTTTTGTAACTTTCATCCGCGATCGCACGGGTTTATTAAACGAACAGGGACAAGATTGTTATGCTTTTGTTCATAAAACATTTCAGGAATACCTTTGCGCTCAAGAAATTAACTATCAAGCTGATAATGAAGGAGATTTTGACATTGTTCTCGATTGTATTCGAGAGCATATTCACGATGGACATTGGCGAGAAGTTTTATTGTTGTTAATCGCTCAACAAAAACCCAAGAAAGCAGCAAAAGCAATTCGAGCAATTCTAGATTGCAGTAGCGAATATGAACAATGGTTGCATCGTGATTTGTTATTTGCAGGGGATTGTTTGGCTGAAGAACCCAAAGATTTGAGAGTATTCGATAATGGTTTATCTCAAGATATTTTAGAAAAATTGGTAGATTTGGAAGCAAGTAAGCCCGAAAAAATTGGAGAGAGAGTCCGCGATCGTGTTTCTCAAATTCTTTGCAGTTTTCAGGAAACCGAGTTTGAATCTAAAACATTACAACTTTTGAAAGATAGAGCAGGAAAAATAAAGCAAACGCGATTACTACAATACCGAATCGCTTTAGGGGAACA
>JBFRWJ010000258.1:0-6393 GCA_051439525.1 Spirulina sp.
GATCGTGGCAACGCGATCGCGTTAACAATCAATAACCAATAACCAATAACCAACAATGGCAAGAAAAACCCAAAAATATAAAGCCGCTATTCCCGTCGCCAGTAAGTTAGGTTTTGTCGGCGATTGGGACAACCAAAATGAGGTTTATGAATTCCTCAATGAAAATTATCATGTTTGGAATTCTACGACTGGGAAATGGGAAGATTATCAAGCTGAACCAAGTGACCCTCCAACCAATGTTTTAATGATTCGGGTCTGGACGGGGGACAGAGAAGAAGCCTTAATCGCTCCCGCTTCTTACGGTACATCCTAGAACGAGCTGAGTTAGAATTCCTAAAACAATCCGAACCCTACCCCTGTCGCCCCCCAAAACAAAACGATTATCGCGTCTATCTAGAAATGAAAAAGAAAAAAGGGGAGAAATTCGCGTCACTTTTTGACCAAGAATCAATAGCGTCTCAATTACCTCGTTTTTTTGACGTTGTTTTCAGCTCTTCTAACAACCAAAAAAATTAATGAGTAAATGCCCAACTTAACATTGATTCGAGGATGTGGAGAGAGAAAAGCAGGAGGAATTTATTTGGAGTTTCATCTTTCCCTATACGGTCAACCTCTTGAATACTTTCTCATCGATCCGCCCATTCTCACAAAACTTTTCGATGTCCCTAAATTGGGACAAAAATTAATCAATCGCAATGGACAGAACCATATTGCAGACATCGTTGGCAGTCGCCACTACCCCAATGTTCTCGACTTTTATTACGAAGTAGAAAACTGGGGATTATCCCGACGAGTTTCCCCGCTACTAGAATTTGAGAAACTCAACCGTCAATCGAGAATTCTTGTTGCTCACGACCGTGCATTTGTCCAAAACTGGCAGAAATACCCCGATTTCTCCTGCCCCAAAAAGCTCCCCTTACACCAGCGCGATCGGCTCTTACAAGAACCCAATACCGAGCAAAATATGTGCGCGGGGGTATGGTGGCGAGATATCGAAGAAATTACCGTAAATCCAGAAGTGACATCTACTGATGCCGTATTGGGAGGACAGAGCTTTGTCCCCAAGGGTGCAATGGTTCTAGGCGGTCGTGAAGGTTTAAATCGAGAGACAAAACTCCTGAAAACCGTGCGAGAGATGCCGAGTTTTACTTATGAAGCATGGAAGCGACCCTTGTACATTAAACCCCAATATAGACAGGCGTTCTTTCTTAGTCTTCCTATCTCCAATATTGCCATTATTTCTGGTAGCGATTCCGAGCATAATCGCCGACTCGCCGAACAAGCCAATTTACCCATAGTCATGAAGACTTCATGAACAATGAAAACCGAACTTCGGATTGTCAATATTGCTAATATTGACTTTGATACATTAGGTGTTCCGCTTAATTCACAACTTCTCGCCAGTATCAAAGACTTGAATCAACAAGGGATTTTCGCAGGTTTACTGCAACCTTTAGTGTTGATTAAATATGAAGACTGCGAGAAGTACAAAATGGGGGCAGGACGGCGCAGATTGAGAGCGCTAAGAGAACTTCAAATCGAACAAGCTCCCGCCAATATTATCCTTGCAGGTGCAATTGATGAAGCATCAAAAGATGAGATAGAAGCAACGGTTACGCTCATCGAAAATCAAGTTCGACAGCCTAACTTTATTTCTGACGTAAAAGCCATCCGAAAACTCTCTCTATTTCACCTTTCACCTGAGAAAATCCGGGAGAAAACAGGATTAGATAAGAAAACCTTCGACCGACTCTCTCAACTTCTTAACTTAATCGATGACTTTTTTAAAGCATTTTGTGACAGAAACATCGCCTTGGGAGTCGCCGAGCGCCTTGCCAAAATTGAACGTTTTCAGCAGAGAGAGCTACTGAGAATTTATCGAGAGGCAGGGGACAAGCTTACTCATAGGCGATCTCTAAATGGAAAGCTGAAAAGGAGCAGAAAAGCGCTCAATCCCTCCCTGATGACCTATTTGGAGAAGTCCCCGAAGTTCCCCCCGAAAAGCGCAATTATGAAGCCGCTAAGCATCTCGTAGAACAAGGATTGAGAATGCTTTCGGAAGAAGAAAAACAGCAACTTTTGAGCCAGTTAATGACTAATCTTTCTCAACTCTAAATCATTCTGTCCAAATTCTGTCCAAAGTCTTGTCATGGAAATTGAAAATTTAATCAACCAAAAAGACGGAAAATTTGACAAACAAGGGCGAGTAGGATTCTACAAGCGTAATCAATCAATTCGCTTGCGTATTTCCTATAACTACGGGAGTTATTCTCTTACAATAAAGGGAGGAATAACAAAGGACTCTTTGAAAGCAGCTAAAGCACAAGCGAATATAATTAACGGAGACTTAGCCTTAAACCAATTCGATACAACTTTACAGAAATACGATCCCGATCGCGCTCTCAGAGCTAAAATTCTCGAAACAATCAAAGAACCCGATTTAAAAGAAATCTGGGAGATGTACAAAGAAACAAAAAAACATCAAAGTGCTTTGACTACGCAAAAATATCAATGGGCAGAGATTGACAGACTTTTGGACAATTTATCTCCTAAAAATTTACGCTTGTCCGAACTACACAATCTTGGTCAAGCCTGTTTGAAAATTCGTGCGTTATCTACAACCCATAGGGCATTTCAACTTTTAAATGCAGCAATAACCTTGTATTCGGGGGAAAACAAAAAACTGAAAAGACAGCTTCCTAAAGAGCAAAAAAATCCGGTTGAATGGCTTGCCCCTCAAGAAGTTAAGTTTATACTAGAAGCATTCCGAACTAATCGTTACAACGATGATAAAAGTCATTACGCTCACAGTTTCTATTATCCTTATGTTGCTTTTCTAGCGCATACTGGCTGTCGTCCCGAAGAAGCCTTAGCATTGAACTGGGAAGATTTAAAATGGTCTGAAGGGGGAAGTCAGTGCAAAGTCAAAATCAATAAAGCCTATAGCAAGGGGATATTACTTCCCCATACGAAAAATTATAAGATTAGAACTATCTCGCTCTCTCCTGCACTAATAGAGATACTGCAAAACACAGACAAATACTTTCCCAAAAAAAGAAAAACAATATTTGCTGGATATGAGGGAGGATATCTGAATCATGCTAATTTTGGTAGACGGCAGTGGCAACCCATTTTATACAACTTGGTGAGAAATAATCTTGTTCGCGAATATCTCCGCCCTTATTCCTTGAGACACAGTTTTGTCACCAATATGCACTATAAAGGCGAGATATCGTTAGTAACAATCGCAGGGCTGATCGGAGACAAGGTAGAAACGGTCATCAGGAACTACACGGGGCTAAAACCAATCGATCCCGCCAACGTACCGAACCTCTACTCAGTAGATATCAAAGCGACGAGAGAATAGCGTCTAGATCCGAAAAATTAACGCGATCGCGTTTGATTTTCTGTCCCTAGTCTGTCCACATAGGGCAAAAAGATTTATTTTGGAGAAAGCAAAAACGCTAAAGTCTTTGTAAGGCAAGGGTAGCAGCCCAAACTGATCGATTGATAGCATATCTGCTTTGCAAGCAGGATGTCAGCGGTTCGAGTCCGCTTACCTCCATTTTTTTCAACGATTATCCGGCAGTGTTGACTGTAACTTTACCCATAACTTTGTCGCAACGAGTTTGCCACAACAAGTTTGCCACAACAAGTTTGCCACAACGACAGGCTTATGGTTCAATAAATTGGCCTGTTTTGAGGACGCACAAACATGAAAGCATCGGATATTATGACGACAAATGTCGTTACCATTCGCGGCTCCGCTACTGTTGCAGAAGCGGTGAAAGTGATGAAAGAAAAAGGGTTGCGCGCGCTAATCGTTTCTCGTCGCACCGAGGAAGATGCCTATGGGATGCTGACAGAAACCGATATCGCCTACAAAGTAGCAGCTTATGGCAGGGATCCCAAAACCATTCGGGTTTACGAAATCATGACCAAGCCTTGCATCTCCGTCAATCCCGATTTGGGAGTTGAATATATTGCTCGTTTGTTTGCCAATACCGGTGTTCGTCGCGCTCCCGTGATCCGAGAGAAATTACTGGGTATTGTGTCCATTACTGACATTATCACGAAAAGCAATTTTGTCGAACAACCCAAAGAAATAACCTTGGAAGAGGAAATTGCCAAAGCGCGAGATTATGCTCGCTCGGTTTGTGCTGAAAAGGGTGCAACCTCCCCAGAATGTGCTTCGGCTTGGGATATTGTGGAAGAATTACAAGCTGAATTGGCTCACCAACGAGCTAAAAGGCCAGAAAAAACCTATTTTGAAGAATATTGCGAAGAAAACCCCGAAGCCCGAGAAGCCAGAGTTTACGATACTTAGATTAAGTATTCGGCGATCGCTTTTGAGAAATCAGAAAAAGCGATCGCTTTTTATAGTAGTATTGCACTACGCGAATTTTGAGAGATTTTGAGGGAATTGAGTCAAGATGCGATCGCGATCTTTTCCCGCTTCTCGATTAAAATAGGAATAAAAATACCAGACTCTCATGCCAAAAAGTCTGGTTAAATTTTCTCAATTGCGAATTGGGATTAGATGCGTTTTTCCAGATACTGTCCAATTGTTTGTTCCTCTCCCGCCCGAGAAATGATAGTTTGGCGAGTGCGATAATTGTGACCGATTAACTTTAACTCTTCCTCAAAAGCAGAACCTTGATATTCAGTGCGCAGGCGTAGAGTTTTCGGGTTATTCGTGGGAAAATCGTATTGTGCGGTAATGGGTTGAGTCGTAGCAAAACCGCGATCGCGATACATGAGATTTTCCGACACCCCAAACAGAGTCGATCCCGTTAGCGGTTTGCGATTTTGTTGGGTATAATTGCTCTCCCACGTGACTTGAGAGCCGCAAATCAGGAGGTTAGAATCCTCTAATTGATGCAGTCGTGCTAGATGTACCAATTCTGGAGTACCGCGAGAGAGAAAGCGAATGCTTAAAAAGCTCTCAACTTCTTGGACTTCGTTCGTTTTCAAAGTGTAATAGCGTCGTTGGGAGTGCCAGTCTCCCACTGTTTCTTGCAGAAACGCGATCGCTAATTCTTCAAGACTGACTTCAGATGTTAAGACCAATGGTGACATAAAGATCGGGGGTTAAAGTGAAAAGTGGGTAAGCGAGATTTCAAAAACCCTAAGACTGAAGTAAGTTTTCGGGCTTTTGGAAAATTCATCTACTTTAAGCGCTCTTAAGCATATTTTTGAACATATTTTCTTGTCTCATTTTTTGCCGCACGATCTCGATGAAAAGATTTTCGAGCTCGTCGCGAGAGACGTATTTAGCTTGTTGCGCAAATTTATGTAACTCGAACTGTTGCTCCAAACTTAGAGAGAAATTATTCGCTTGTTCCACGATCGGGTCTCCTTTTCTATACATTCGGTAGACAATTGGCGATAGTCGCCCCCCTCAGTTTTGCGATTGCTCGTTCGATCCGGGTATGGGTATACCCTTCTTTTCTCGCTTTGTAAATTAATGTAACTTATGCTTGACAAAACTGTCAAGGGTTGCTGTTCAGATTTAATGAAAGTTGCAAAACTTTAATAAAAATGGCCAAACTTTAGGAAAATCTGGCAGCGATCGCTACAGAAAGAGACGAGATCGTGGCAAAAACCGAGTCTTTGCTGAGAGATTTATGAGAAGGATTTTCCAATTTTGTTCGCAGCGATCGCTTTGGATCGAACGGTAGGACTGAGTGGGGAACATCGGCAATGACACTAATTTTGTAACGCTTTGTATCTCCGTCGGACTGCACCCGATCCCATGGGAAAAGCCTTGCCAGTCAAGAGACTCGGACTCATTTGCCCGTTCGAGTTTTTCCCTTGCCCCTTCCCCAAAATGATAAAATGCCCGTAACAGTCATCAGTTGGGGAACAGACAACAACAAATAACCAACAACGGCTCGACGGCTCGACTGAGCATCGCCGAACGTCTGAGCATCGCCGAACGTCCAACAACAAACAACCAATAACCAACAACCAATAACCAATAAAGGAGTATTTATGCGTGCAGTGCTGATGGCAGGGGGTTCGGGGACTCGACTTCGCCCCTTGACCTGCGACCTTCCCAAACCCATGGTTCCCATTCTCAACCGACCGATCGCAGAACATATCGTCAACCTGCTCAAGCGCAATGACATTACCGAAGTGATCGCCACCCTCCACTATCTCCCCGATGTCATGCGAGACTATTTTCAAGACGGTCACGATTTTGGCGTACAGATGACTTATGCGGTAGAAGAAGATCAACCCTTGGGAACTGCCGGTTGCGTAAAAAATATTGCCGAACTGTTAGACGATACTTTTTTAGTGATTAGTGGCGACAGCATTACCGATTTTGACCTGAAAGCCGCAATCTCCTTCCATAAAGAGAAACAATCCAAAACCACCCTGATTTTAACC
>JBFRWJ010000259.1:0-13504 GCA_051439525.1 Spirulina sp.
CCCATTCCCCATTCCCCATTCCCAAAACCGATCGCGATTCGTGGCATAATTTCAGAACGAGAATAGAGAGGCTCAACCATGTCCAACAGCGATCGCATTTGCGTGGTCACGGGAGTCGGTCCCGGTAACGGTGCATCGATTTCGCGAAAATTTGCAGGGGAAGGTTATCGCGTTGTCATGCTCGCACGCTCCGTCGAACGCTTGCAAGACTTAGAACGACAAATTCCCAACAGTGTCAGCATTCCCACCAATGTCGGCGATCCCGAAGCCGTTCGCAAAACCTTCGAGAGAATCCGCAAAGAACTCGGCAAAGTGAGTGT
The DNA here is from genome assembly GCA_051439525.1 of Spirulina sp. GTDB lineage: Bacteria > Cyanobacteriota > Cyanobacteriia > Cyanobacteriales > Spirulinaceae > CCY15215. Next base: position 321 of record JBFRWJ010000259.1, read on the forward strand.
GTTGGTTCACAATGCCGGTTCGGGACAATTTAAAGACTTTCTCAACACTTCCCCCGAAGACTTCGAGCAAAGTTGGCGAACGAACGCCCTCGGTTTGCTGACTTGCGGTCAAGAAGCGGCACGAGATATGCTCGAACTCGGAGGGGGCGCGATCGCGGTTATCGGGGCAACGGCTTCTTGGCGCGGGGGCATCAAAACCGCTCCTTTTGCCTCGGCAAAAGCCGCACAGCGCAGTTTGGCACAATCCATGGCCAAAAGTCTCGGACCGCAAAATATTCACGTTTCCTATGTCATTATCGACGGGATGATTTATCTTCCTCAAACCCGTGGTAATTTCCCCGACAAGCCCGAAGATGCCTTCCTCAACCCCGATCGCATTGCCGATACGGTCTTTTATCTGGCTCATCAAGACCGCACGGCATGGACGTTTGAACTCGATTTGCGCCCCTACGTCGAACGTTGGTAGCTTTTCAATGAGCAATGAACAATGAGCAATGAACAATGCGATCGCACACTCTTTACCTTGTGGCGATCGCAAATTTTTGCGAATGGCGAATTGGTTTACGGGACAATTAAAACCGGACAGGGGGAGAGATTAATCACGCGATTGGTGACGCTTTCTGCCGCCCCTTCTGCCGTCAATCCCATGCCGCGAGACCCCATCACGATCAGATTAGCATTGAGTTCGTCTGCCACATCGCAAATGGTAAAAGAAGGCATTCCCTCCCGTTCGATGGTTTCCGCCTCGATTCCTTCGCCAGAAAATGCGGTTTTTGCACCCTCGAGCAACTTTTCCACCTGTTGGACAGAACTCATGACCTCTTGTGCTTTTGTTTCCTGTTCGATGGTCGGTGCTTCAACGACAGAAAGCAGAACGAGACGACTTTCGTACCTGCGGACGAGATCCGCCACCACTTTCATCGCATTGGCTGCTTCCGGACTGGCATCGAGAGGGAATAGAACCGTTTTAAACATAAACTGTATCTCCAGTAACACCCACTCCTGTACAATCGGCTAGGGTATCGATCCCCCGACTTCGGGGAAATCGAGATTCCCTAGCAATATTGAATCGCATTTTGAGAAACTCAAACGCAAATAGGAGGATATTCTTGTGCCTAAGAAAACTGTAGCAAATTTATCAGAAGCGGATTTATCGGGCAAAAGGGTTTTAGTTCGAGCCGATTTTAACGTTCCTTTGGATGATAAAGGCGCAATTACAGACGATACCCGGATTCGGGCTGCATTACCGACGATCCAAGATTTAACGAAAAAAGGTGCAAAAGTATTATTGTCGAGCCACATGGGTCGCCCAAAAGGTCAGGTAAAAGAGGGATTGCGCCTGACTCCCGTTGCCGATCGCCTGTCGGAGTTGTTGGGTCAAAAGGTGACCATGTGTTCCGATTGTATTGGCGATGCGGTAGCTTCTGTAGTTGGCGGCATGAATAATGGGGATGTTGCCTTGTTGGAAAATGTTCGTTTCTACGCCGAAGAAGAGAAAAACGATCCCGAATTTGCCCAAAAATTAGCGGCCAATGCGGATATCTACGTCAATGATGCCTTTGGAACCGCCCACCGCGCCCACGCCTCTACGGAAGGAGTCACAAAAGTCCTAGAAACCAGCGTGGCGGGTTATTTAATCGAGAAAGAATTGGAATTCCTGCAAGGCGCGATCGACAATCCTCAGCGTCCTTTGGCGGCGATTATCGGCGGTTCTAAGGTCTCCAGCAAAATCGGGGTTATCGAGACGTTGTTGGATAAGTGCAACAAGCTGCTGATCGGGGGCGGCATGATTTTCACGTTCTACAAAGCACGGGGTTTGAGTGTTGGGAAGTCTTTGGTGGAAGAAGATAAGTTAGAATTGGCCAAGTCTTTGGAAGCGAAGGCGAAAGAGAAAGGCGTTGAGTTATTATTGCCGACGGATGTGGTGGTCGCCGATAATTTTGCTGCCGATGCGAATTCTCAAACTGTTGGCGTTGATGCCATTCCCGAGGGGTGGATGGGGTTGGATATCGGTCCCGACTCCGTGAAGACGTTCCAAGCGGCTTTAGAAGATTGCAAATGTGTCATTTGGAATGGTCCGATGGGGGTTTTTGAATTTGACAAATTTGCTGTTGGAACTGAAGCGATCGCCAATACTTTAGCCGATTTGACTCCCAAAGGCTGCATCACGATTATCGGCGGTGGCGACTCTGTTGCTGCTGTGGAAAAGGTGGGCGTTGCTGAGAAAATGAGCCATATTTCTACCGGTGGCGGTGCCAGTTTGGAACTCTTGGAAGGAAAAACACTCCCCGGAATTGCAGCTTTAAATGATGCTTAATTCTCGTTTGAATTGAATGGCAAGAGGGGCGCGATCGCTCCTCTTTTTTGGTTGTGAAGAGATGCGATCGTACATTCCTTTCTTTAGCTGGTCTAAAATTGGGAAGCAGTTATCAAAAAAGCGATCGAGAGAAATCCACTTGGGATTCTCTCGGTGCATGGCTTTTTTGAGGTTTTTCCCGTGAAACCAAATCAAATATTGTTTGTGTTCCCAAAATATCCTCTCTTGGAAGCGATCGCCATATTTTCAAACATTCTCGGCAAAAGATTCACTTTTAACAAGATCTACAGTCGGTTGCATAATCTCAAGTTGCTGCGATCGCTGGCAAAATTGTCGATTTTCCCGCTCCAGATTGTAGCATAATGCGATCGCATCTCGTTCTTCAAATTGCTCTTTTCATAAATATCGCAACTGTCCCATAATAATCCCCTTCTAATCCTTCTAAAGTGTGAGTAATATCTTCTAGCTTGCCACATTTACTCGTCCAGTATCCTGTATTTAACTGTCGAGCCATATGAATGGGTTCGCCATTACTATTAATGTAAATTGCTACCTTTTCAGAATTGTTTTCGAGTTCGCCATTATCGCAAACTTCATAGCCTAAACCTTGGAAAACCTCAATAAAGCTATCTAAAGATTCAATTCTCGGTTCTATGGGCCAATAATAGGGTTGTTGTTTGATTGGCCACCAAGGACGATCTGTAAAACCAGCAGCCCATGCAATACAATTATAGGAAACGGTTTTCTCGCTTGTTATTTGGTAGCCAGTTCTTCGTAAATTAGGACAATACAGTTCAAGTTTTATTGAATATGAGTTTGGTGTCATTGAATATAACCTTGCTGTTTTCCCCAATTTAACCATGCCTCAATAGCTTGGTCAAAGTTATCGTCTGGTTTTACTGGATCTGCTTTTGTTAGTTTTGTTAGTGCATAAAACCAATGATCCGGTTCTTTTTGTAAATCCGCAAGAATTAAAGGAATTGCTCTCTCTCCTATTAAAATTATCTTTTGATAAGCAGGATGTTTGATGATGCGAGAAATAGAGGAGAGCATTTCTGTATCTTGTTTCCATTGCGATTTTAATTGCTCGAATCGTTTCTGTAGTTCCTCTTGACTTAAAATCTCTAGATTTTCAGAAAAATCTATTATTGTTGTCGAAATATTGTCAGACATGGTTTTTCTCTGAAATTCAGTAATGATATTGTAGCATAATGCGATCGCAAACCCATCGTTTCATTGAATATAGCCTTGTTCTCTTCCCCATTTTAACCAAGCCTCAACAGCTTGCTCATAATTATAATTATCTTCTGGTTTGACGGGATCGGTTTTAGTGATTTTTGCGAGTGCATAAAACCAATGTCCTGAGTTTTGTTTTAACGCGGTAAGAATCAAAGGAACTGCTTTTTCTCCCATGAGGATTATTTTTTGATACGCAGGATATTTGATTTTTTGAGAAATAGAAGCAAGGTTCTTTGTACCACTGTTACACAGTATACCATGTAACTCAATATAAATATACTTATTACTATTATAGTTGATATTTCTAAGAAAATTCTTAAGAAGTAACGTTTAGCGATTGAAGTAGGAATGCTAAGAGCTGATGTATAAAGAAAATATAAAGGGACAGGAAAACCCAATCAATCCAGAATTATACTAGCGTGAGTTTAATCTAACTTGCTCCATGAGTCGCTTGCCAGAAATCGCGAATCCTCAAAGACAACCGTACCCAAGTGATCTAAGCGATGCCGAATGGGAAGTGCTTAAGCCTTTACTTCCTAGTCCTAAAGGCTTTGGACACCCCAGAACCGTAGATTTAAGAGAAATCCTTAATGCTATTTTTTATGTGCTAAGAACAGGTTGCCAGTGGGAAATGTTACCCCATGACTTTCCTCCTTACAGCACAGTTTATCAATATTTTCGCAAATGGCACAGAAAGGGAATTTGGCAAAGACTTCATGATGAATTACGCCATCAATTGAGAACTCGAATGGGGCGTGAAGAAGATTCAGCCGTGGCGATCGCTGATTCTCAATCCATCAAAACGACGGAGAAAAGCGCACCGCCCGCGCTGAGGTTTCCTCAGCGTAAGGACGGAGCAAGCAAGGGGGGTCTACGGTTATGACGGTGGCAAAAAAGTTAAAGGCCGTAAACGCCATATTGTTGTAGATTCTCAGGGTTTTCTCATTGGAGTTTTAGTGACAGAAGCTAATGCTTCAGAAAGATTGGGTGCAGTCGTGATTTTACATGAGGTTCGAGACAAACTCTCACGTTTAGAGGTCGTTTGGGTAGATGCCGGATATAGCGGAGAAAACTTTGTTCGTGCTGTCCAACAGATTTGTGGAGAATCCGTGCGTGTGGAGGTAATTCAGCGTAATAGCCCAGAGTTTGAAATTTTACCAAAACGATGGATTGTGGAAAGGACTTTTGGCTGGTTAAATCGATTTCGGCGTTTAAGTAAGGACTATGAACTCTACGCAGCATCGAGTGAAGCCATGATTTATGGTTCTCTCATTCGTTTAATGACACGGCGATTCGTTTCTTAATCTTTTGTTTATGAATCAGCTCTAATAAATCATGAAATACCAACCAACTAGAAATTTGATTAACCCCCCATGTCATCAATCTCCAAAGCAACAGAAATAGGGAATCTACCAAAATTGAAAAAAATAATCTCGCTCTAATTTCTATAATTTCTAAAGCCTCATTTTTTCTCGTCTTCTTCTTTTTTCCTTGTCTGTTTCCTTGTATCATATGAACTACTTATCCTAAATTATCTAGGCTATGATTTTCGTTTTAATATAAAGGCAAGTCACCTCCAACAAAATTTAAGGGGCAACTCTTATAAAATTGCCCCCTAACCTAACTAAATATGACAAGTCATGCCCTTCGACTGTTGGGAAAACTTCAGATTCTCCTTATAGTCTACCGGACAATCGATCACCGCAGGAACATCCTGTTCTAACGCCGTTTTCAAGGTAGGAATTAAATCCTCTGCCGACTGGACGCGATAGCCCTTTAATCCCATACTTTCCGCAAGGCGAACAAAATCGGGATTGGTGAAATCGATAAACGCCGACTCGCCAAATTGATTGATCTGTTTCCACTCGATCAACCCATAGCCATTGTCGTTAAAAATCAACGTCACAAAAGGTGTTTTGACCCGCAATGCCGTCTCTAATTCCTGACAGTTCATCATAAAACCGCCATCTCCCGTTACTGCCACAACCTTGCGAGAAGGATGGACTAATTTTGCTGCTAACGCCCCTGGAATGGCAATTCCCATCGCTGCAAACCCATTGGAAATAATGCAAGTATTGGGTCGATCGCAGTGATAGTGACGTGCCATCCACATTTTATGCGCCCCCACATCGGAAATGACAATATCTTCGGGACCCATCACCTGTCGCAAATCGTAAATAATCTTTTGCGGTTTGATCGGGAAGCCCTCATCGTTGGCATAATGTTCGTAATCAGCGCGAATGTCCGCCCGAATTTCTGCTGCACCCTTGGCAGGTTTTCCCTCGCGATCGGCGCGTTTGGTAATCTCATAAAGAGAGTCGGAAATATCTCCCACGACTTCCACGCTAGGAATGTAACTGCTGTCAATTTCTGCTGGATTTACGCCAACGTGAATAATTGGAATTGTTCCTGCGGGATTCCATTTTTTGGGGGAATATTCGATTAAATCATAGCCGACGGCAATCACCAAATCGGCTTTATCGAAGGCACAACTGACGAGATCTCGCTGTTGCAAACCAAAAGTCCATAAGGCGAGAGGATGCGTATAAGGGACTGCACCTTTGCCCATGAAAGTATTGACCACCGGAATGTTTAAACGGGTGGCAAATTCCGTCAGAGCTTCGCTGGCATTGGCGCGAATGGCACCATTTCCCACGAGAATGAGAGGATTTTTCGCCTTCGATATCTTTTCGGCAGCTTTATTAAAACTGCGGAAAGAGGCATAAATTGCTTCTTTGCCGTTCGTATTTAAAGTGACTTCTGCACCGGCAGGCATGGCAGCAATATTTTCCGGCAGATCGATGTGAACTGCCCCCGGTTTTTCCTGTTGGGCAATTTTGAAGGCTTTGCGGATAATTTCTGGGGTATTGGTCGGACGAACAATTTGAGTGTTCCATTTGGTGACGGGTTCAAACATGGACACCAGATCGAGATATTGGTGAGATTCGATGTGCATGCGATCGGTTCCCACTTGTCCCGTAATGGAAATTAATGGTGCGCCTTCGAGATTGGAATCCGCGACTCCCGTCATCAAGTTCGTAGCCCCCGGACCGAGGGTAGACAGACAAACGCCAGCTTTTCCCGTCAAGCGTCCGTAGACATCTGCCATAAATGCCGCCCCTTGTTCGTGACGGGTGGTAATAAATTGAATGGAAGAATTTTTTAAGGCTTGCAAAACGTGCAAGTTTTCTTCCCCCGGAAGTCCAAAAACGTATTCGACTCCCTCATTTTCCAAACAGCGAACGAGAAGTTCGGCGGTGTTTAATTGTTCCATTTTTGTTATTTGTTGTTTGTTGTTTGTTATTTGTTGTTTGTTGTTTGTCGTTTGTTGTTTGTTTTTGTTATTTGTTGTTCGCTGTTCCTCTCTCGCTCTTCCTTCTTGAAAGAGAGAAGGATGGGTTAGGGTTAAAGATTAGTTGTTTGTTGGTCATTTGTATTAGATGTAAACCCGTTGCTCGTAACCAACAACCAATAACCAACAACCAATAACAAATAACCAATAACAAATTTATTTAATCCAGATTGTTTTGATATTGACAAACTCGTGAATTCCCTGAATGCTTAATTCCCGACCGTACCCAGAACGCTTGATCCCCCCAAAGGGCAAGCGCGGATCGGATTTCACCAAACCATTGACGAAGACGGCACCCGCTTCAATTTCTTCGATCGCGCGATCGCGTTCTTTTTCGTCATTCGTCCAAACACTGGCACCCAAACCCAAGGGCGTTGCATTGGCAAGGGCGATCGCTTCTTCAAGATTCTTGACCCGGAAAAAGAGGGCGACGGGTCCGAAAAATTCCTCGATATCGGCGGGGGATCCGGCGGGAATTTCACTCAAAATGGTGGGGGGATAAAAGTTGCCTTTACCCTCTAAGGGTTTGCCCCCGATTAATACTTTTGCACCCATTTCGACGCTTTTTTGCACTTGGGTGGCAATTTCGTCCCGAATGGAAGCAGTTGCTAGGGGACCGATATCCGTCTCTTCTAACATCGGGTCGCCGACTTTTAAAGTTTGGAATTGGGCGAGGAGTTTTGCCTCGAATTCATCGGCAACGGCTTCACTGACAATAAACCGCTTGGCGGCAATGCAAGATTGTCCGTTATTTAACATTCTTGCCGTGGTTCCTGTTGCCACTGCCCCATCGATATCCGCACTATCGAGGACGATAAAGGGATCGCTGCCTCCCAATTCCAAAACGGTCTTTTTAATATGTTTCCCGGCAGTCGATGCCAAACTCGCTCCGGCGGGTTCGCTGCCCGTTAAAGTTGCCGCTTGCACGCGATCGTCGGCCACGATCGCTTCCACTTGGGATGCACCAATTAACAAGGTTTGAAAGACCCCATCCGGAAAGCCGGCTTGTGAGATAATCTCTTCAATCGCGATCGCGCATTGGGGGACGTTAGAGGCGTGTTTGAGTAACCCGACATTCCCGGCCATTAAGGCCGGGGCGGCAAAGCGAAACACCTGCCAGAAGGGGAAATTCCACGGCATGACGGCGAGGACGACTCCCAAGGGTTGATAGCGCATGAAGGCGGAACTGCCATCGCTTTCACCGGGTAGATCTTTGAGAAAATCCGCTCCATTATCGGCATAATAACGGCAAACGAGGGCGCATTTTTTTGCCTCCGCGATCGCCCCTTTTATCGGTTTCCCCATTTCTAGGGTCATAATTTTGCCGTATTCTGCCGCATTTTTTTCGAGCAGATCGGCAGCATTATACAGCCAACCAGCGCGATCGCTCATTTTTGTTTTACGATAGCTGGCAAAAACAGACTCGGCCTTGGCTAACTTTGTTTCAATTTCCTCTGCCGTTAGCGGTGTAAAGGTTTTCAGCGTTTCGCCATTAGCCGGATTAATTGTTGCGATCGCCATTTCCTCTCCCTCTCCCTAAGATGTAAAATGTTCTATTTTATATCCAGTTTATGCTTCTTCATTTTATGTCAACGAACATTTGGTATATTTTTTAACAAATTTATAGTTTCTTAACTTTACCTTTTGTTATTTAATGTTGACAAAAACGACAACTCGTGTATTGGAGTGCGGGATTTCTGGCGATCGCTCAAATGAGAGAAAAGAGAGGTTAAGTGTGAAACTTCCCAATGCAGAAAGAGCGATCGGCGAGAATAACAAGCCAAATTCAGAATTCATCTTAATTTCCTAATCTTATGAGTCAGCCACCAGATAAGCATACAAATGTTGAGGAAAAGCTCGCGGCAATTGCCCAAACCCTAGCGTTACTCGATCGCGCAATCGACGGCGAGGAATACGATACAATTCTTCATGAAATATGGCGATCGATAACCTTAACAATGGGGGAATTCTTTAATGCCGATCGAACAACCATCTTTTTACTGGATGAAGAGCAAGATGAACTCTGGTCGATCGTTGCTACGGATACTCGGGGGAAACCCATTCAAGTTTACATTCCCGTGGGTAAAGGCATCGCGGGAGAAGTCGCGCAATACAAGCAAGTCATTAATATTCCCTACGACTGTTACGACGATCCGCGATCGGCAGAGGCAAAACAATTTGATAGAAAGAACAACTACCGCACCTACTCCATATTAGCGCTGCCCCTCGTCAAAGAATTGGAGGAAAGGGAAGCAACAGATTTGATTGCCGTCGTCCAGTTAATTAACAAATTAACTCCTAACTGCAATCCTTATTCATCTTTAAGCGATCGCATTTCTCGGGACGGATTTACTCGAGACGATTTAATCGTTTTTGAAAATTTTGATCCATATATTTGTCCCATTATCGATTCTTTTCGATCGCTCTACAAAGCCGTGCAGAAAAAGCAAAGAGAAAAGAGATTAAGTGAGAAAATCATTGCTTTAAATCAGAGTAATTTAGACCTTGATGTTATCCTAAAAACTGTGGTAGAAGCAGCGAAAAAATTAACGAATTGCGATCGCAGCGCCCTCTGGCTTGTCGATCGCGAAAATGACGAACTCTGGACAAAAATTCCTCTGTTCAATAGTCAGATGAAGGAATTGCGGATTCCTATTAATATGGGCTTTCTCGGACGAGTGGTAGAAAGTGGCGAGCTACTCGATATCGGTTTTGATTTTTACGATAGTCCGGACTCAGAAACTGCTCAACAAATCGAACCCAAGAATGGCTATCGTACTTGTAGTCTACTCTGTATGCCCGTTTATAATGCTAATGACGAGTTGATTGGTGTCACTCAATCGATCAACAAAACAAGACAGGGAGACTATCCAGAATACGATCGTTCTACTTGGCCTAAAGCACCAGAAAAATGGAAGATTAGTTTTAATCGTAGCGATCTAGAAGTGATGAAAGCCTTTAACATTCAAGCAGGAATTGCCCTGCAAAATGCTATTCTTTTCAATACACTACTTTAGTTTTTGTAATTGATGTTGACAAAATTAACAACTGACGTTCTCGTGGTTGGCGGAGGGACGGGAGGAAGTACCGCCGCCATTCAATGCGCCCGTCGCGGCATCAAAACGACTATTGTGAGTGAGTTTTCATGGTTGGGAGGAATGCTAACGTCGGCAGGAGTTGCAGCACCGGATGGCAGCGAACTCATTGCCTTACAAACGGGAATTTGGGGAGAATATTTAAAAGAATTGCGATCGCGTCAAAAGGGAGGGTTAGACCACAGTTGGGTGAGTTTGTTTGCTTACGAACCTTCCACGGGTGCGGAAATTTTTGCCGACTGGGTCAAAGCGTTACCCAATCTACATTGGATTGCGGGACAAACCCCTGTAGAAGTTTTTAAAAACCGCGATCGCGTCACGGGAGTGCGTTTCCAAGACTATGAAATTGCGGCAAAAATTACCCTCGACGGGACAGAATTGGGGGATTTATTGGCATTCGGAGAGATTCCCCATCGTTGGGGATGGGAATTACGAGCAGAATTTAACGAACCCAGCGCCCCAGAAACTTATAATGAATTGTGCGATCGCTATCCCGTCCAATCGCCAACTTATGTTGTTTTATTACAAGATTACCGCGATACAGCCCCAGAAATCCCCGCATCTTCTATTGATATCTCGGAAGCATTTATCGGGGCATGGGAAGGATACGGATCGCAAAAATTCCTCAATTACGGTCGTTTTCCGAAGGATCTCTTTATGCTCAATTGGCCGCAAAAAGGGAATGATTATGGTGTAAATCTCAATCGTTTAATCGGATCGGAAACAGAGAGAACTGAGTTTTTCCAAGAAGCCAAAGACTATAGTTTGGGTTTTGCGCGTTTTATTCAAACCCATCTCGATCGCCGCTACGGATTGGCACAGAATGCCTTTCCCCGTCCTTCCGATGGGGCTTTGGGTTTACATCCTTATTTCCGAGAAAGTCGCCGCTTGCAGGGGCTAAAAACTATCGTAGAAGCCGATATTTTACCGATATCTGGGGGGAATGTTGCCCCACTGCCTTACAATGCTCGAGGAGAAGTGAACGCGATCGCCGTGGGAAATTATGCTAACGATCATCATTATCCCGATGTTAAATTTCCCTTACAACCCAAATCCATGCAATGGGGAGGACGCTGGACGGGAACGCCCTTTACCATTCCTTATGATGCTTTAATTCCCATAGCAACTGATGGGTTGCTCGTCTGCGAAAAAAATATTTCTGTCTCTCATATTGCCAATGGTTCGACGCGATTGCAACCGATGGTGATGGCTTTAGGACAAGCGGCGGGAATGGCAGCAGCATTATGTATAGAATCGAACTGTCAGCCCCGAGAACTTCCCGTCAGAGACTTACAAGAAGCATTATTAAACAATAATCATGCCGTCATTCCTTTATTAAATTTACCTCCCGATCGTCCCGACTGGGTGTCGTGGCAGCGCTATTATTTAGATCGTCCTGAAGAATATCCAAAAACGGGAAATTGTGGGTGTAATTCTTCCTTTTCTAGCGAGAGGGAAGTGGGAGAGCATTTTCGCGGCACATTTCAGAACATTGGCGAGAATAATTATCGCATTCGCTTGCACGATCGCTTGCGATCGCCGCAAATTTGGCAACTCATTACCGTTCGTCCAGAAGTCCACGAAAAATTGCTCGGATGTCCCAATGAGCAGGAAATTTCGGTTTGGGGATGGCGCAATTTTTCCGGGGGATGGTTGGCGATCGAAAAATTGGTTTGAATTCAAAATTCACAATTTATTCCTCAGCGATCGCTAAATAACCCAAAACTATTGGGGTTTATAAACGGTAAAATATTTATCTAAAACCGACGCGATCGCTTTGGTTCGTCGCATTTGATCCCGATAAACGCAATCCCATTCCGTGACGTTTCGTCTTTCTCGCGAACAAATGCCTAACAGTCCCGAAGCGCGATTGCGACCCTTTTCCAAATCTAACTCATTTTTTGAGTTTAAATAAAAAGAAGCCGTTCTCGCCCAAGCGATCGCCTCAATTCCTGCGAGTCCGCCCTGTTTCGCGATCGCGAAGGCTTGGGGAAAGCGACGGGAATGAACGGGACTGGCTTGATTATACAGATCGGCGGTATTGAGAACCGCTTCGAGAGCATAATCGGGATGAATTCCGGCATTATGGAGATCGATTAAATTAGTGGCCAAGCGATCTAAGGCCCGTTGGGAACACATTTTTTCGGCCAGTTTAATATTGCCTTTACTGCGCCCTTGATCGCTACACGGACCGTAGTTGGTCACCCGTTCCCCCCAAGACAAATTCCCCGGATCCGTATGTCCGAAATAATTGGAAGTTTGTTCGACATATAAGGTGTCATTTTCCGCAAAAACGCGATAATTGCCTTCCGCAACCCCGATCGCGAGCATTCCCAAGGAAACGGGAGAGGAAAACAGTTGAGAATGGCGAATAATACTCTGATTTAAGTTAAAAGACGGTTGGGGTCTGGGGGTAACGGGGAGTTGGGCGTAATTTTTCGCCGGGGCTGTTTTGGGTTGGGGTGTAGAAGGGGGAGCAGATTTTGGGGATTGTGCAGGGGTCTTCTCTTTGGACGTTGTTGCCGTCTCTTGGGTTTTCGAGGGTTCTACCGCATTGGGGAGGACGGGGGCGGGTTTGGGGAGGTTGGGGAGGGGACGTTCCGCGATCGCCCAGTGTGAACGGGACCAGCTTGTCGGGGTGGAGCAGGGCTCCGGCAATGGCGAAGTGCTGGCCCTGGCCGAGGGGGCCCGCCGGCGACAGCAGGCCCGGTATGGCCCCGGAGAGGTGGCCAAGCAGACCTTCCCGCTCACGGAAACGGCTCATCATGTCCTTCACGGTGTGGATGCCCATCGCCTCCAGAGATCCGTCCAGGAACATAGCGCTGTAGAAGCCCGGCGCGTGGTGACCCACTTCCGTGAGAATATTGGTATGGCCGTGCATCACCAGGGATGCGTACGCCTCGGCGCTACTGGCAAAACCTCCGGGATGGCCGGATGCCTTGGCGCCGCAGACCTGCAGAGTGAGATAGCGCAGGGCATCCGCACCCAGCAATGTCTGGAAGACGGCGGCGTCGTCGACCCGCTCGATCCCCGCCTGTCCCTCGCCGATGACCGCTGTGCCGCCGAGCCTATCAAGTTCAGGCAGGTCGTCCCCGAAGTGCTGGATGCCCGCCGTGAAGGCTGGTTGCTGTCTAAAAAGCTCGGATGCCGCGGTGCTCATGGTTCTCTCCTCAGGTCGCTG
>JBFRWJ010000260.1:0-49284 GCA_051439525.1 Spirulina sp.
TTGTATTTTTCACCCCCCGAACCATCGTGTTTGAGGGCACCATCTTTGAAGGCATCAATCCCGTAGTTCCAGCCGTTGTGCATTTGTCCTGCGCTTGCGGGGGTGGCGATCGCGTTGATTAATCCCAGAGTAGCGATCGCACCCCCAACCCAAGTGGTTATTCTAAAATTTTTCATGATCCTTAATGTGTTTACTCGAGTCCATTGTCCGTACTGGTTAGAGAGAGTTTTATTCAAAGTAATCTGAGAAATTCTCAGCTCATTTCAAACAATAAATTAGAGCAAAGAATACCTAAGTGCTTTCTCTGCTTTTCTAAGAATCTATTGTTCATATTCTCTCAACAACTAATCTTTCGATTTGATTCCAATCTATCATGAGATTTTTCAAGTTATATCAAGATATCGTTGAGATTTTCCGATGTTCTGTAAAGATTGTGAAAAATCTGGGAAAAAGCCCTAAAAATACATGTTTCTGTAGAAATAACCTTGTTGTTTTGAACGATCTCTTCTCTATTTCTCAAGTAAAACGATCGGGTTTCTCGGTTCATCGCGGCGATCGCGTTTTTCTCTCTCGAAAAAATACACAGAAGAACGACCCGAGACAGTTCTTTTGTGTATTAAAAAAATATTCCCTCGCATCCATCGGACTCTTAACTCGTTCATGAGTCGCGATCGCTAGAACGACGATGCTTGCATTGCAACAATGCCAGACCCATCGCTCCCAAACCGAGCAAGGTTGAGGGTTCGGGGACTGTTTCCATATCTACTTGCGTGACTGTTTCGGGAACGTTGACTTCACCCTGAAGAGCCACTCCATCGCCTTCTGTTAAAGTAAGGTGAGCCATCAGTTCTGCCGTGCCGCTCGGTAAAAGACCTTCAAATAAGGATTTATCAATCCCAATCCCAAAAATCTTGGGAACAAAACCGCTTCTACTGAAACTTGCACCATTAAAATCTTCGTATGTGATGTCCAAGCCCAGATTTTCTAAATCTGCGAGATCGAGCATCGAAACATCCCCGAGTCTCGTTCCCGATTGAATGCCATTGAAAAACGGGGTATTTTGACGAGTAGCGGTATTAAAATTGAGGGAGTAAAAGTAATTGTAAGCGTCCTCGCGCGTGTCTATATCGCTACCGTAGGTTAGATTGCTAGCACCATAGCTATCGTAGTAATGCCTTAAACCTTCCCAACGAGTTATATTGGTGTTGGTGGCGACCACATTGCTATACAAACCTAATGCTTGCTGGGTGGCATTTTCTGAGGAAAATCTAACGGCAAAGAGTTGATCGGTTCCATTGGCCAAGTTGAAGTTTTGTCCGGAAAAGTTTAAGAATAAATCCCCGTGGGTGATGCCATTTTTGTTTTCGTTGTAATCGATATCGGAACTCACCGCAAAGATATATCGGTCGTCGGTTTCAGTCAGAGCAAGTCCTCTATAATTATTACTGTGGCGACGTTCGCTATCAGTTTTAGAGTCGATGCTGTAGTTCCATTCGAGATCGAACCCGGGTTGGGTGTACAACGTTCCCGCACTTGCAGGCATGGCCATCGCCACAGCCCAACCTAATGCCGCGATCGCGCTGCCGATGAGAGCTTTAGATAATCTTTTCCGCATGAATCTTTTCCTGTTGCTGGATTTTTTGCCAAAGTAAATGCGATTTCTGTACCTATTATTTACGGTATCACTAAGAATATAACTTTAGCTTAAAGAAATTGTATGAATATTCTATTTTTTATGAAGATTGTATGAATTTTATATAAAATCGATCGCGATCGCATCGTATTTTTATTTATTCAGATTTTATTTTTTTTATTTCTACACAAAAAAACTGTATTAACTCTGTGATTTTTTAATCAATTTAATTATTTTCATGAAGATAAAAACAAAACACGTAAGTAGTTTGCGGAAATTTAGCAGATTATCGCTTTTACTATTCTTGGAAGCCAAAGTTCACCTCGGAAAAATACGGTTTCCCCTTCTCGGATGTGAAGAAGTGGCAAACTCGAGAGGCGATCGCGATATTTGGAGGTTGACATTCTCGCCGTTCTCCGAGTTGCTAAAGGTTGGAGCTTTAAACTCAATTTTTTGATAAAGTAAAGAGTTGCACCTCCCGAAATCGATCCCTATGGCAACCCCTACAATTTCTGCTCAGCCCCAAAATTTCCCCCTCACGGCCGTCGTCGGACAAGATGCGATCAAATTGGCTTTATTATTGGCTGCTGTCGATCCCGGATTGGGGGGGGTGGTGATTGCGGGTCGTCGGGGAACGGCGAAATCGGTGATGGCGCGGGGGATTCATGCCCTCCTGCCCCCGATCGAAGTCGTGAAAGCGTCTTATTACAATGCTGCCCCAGAAGGAGAAGGGGAAGAAACCGAGATCGTTCCTGCCCCTTTCGTGCAAATCCCCTTGGGAGTAACCGAAGACCGCTTATTGGGGTCGGTAGATGTGGAACAATCGGTGAAGCAAGGAGAACCTATTTTTCAGCCCGGACTGTTGGCACAGGCACACCGAGGGGTTCTCTATATCGATGAAATTAACCTCCTCGACGACCAAATTAGCAACCAACTGTTAACGGTTTTAACCGAGGGCAAAAACCGCATCGAACGGGAAGGAATTAGCATCGAACATCCTTGTCAGCCCATTCTCATTGCCACGTATAATCCCGATGAAGGGGCATTGCGGGAACATTTGCGCGATCGCATTGCCATTAGTTTGTCGGCGGATGGCGTTTTATCTTTAGATAGTCGAGTGGAGGCGGTGGAGAGGGCGATCGCGTATGCGGGTTCTCCTCAAGGGTTTCTCGAACAATACGACGAAGCCATTGAAAATCTGAAAACCAATATTTTATTGGCGAGGGAGTATTTAAAGGACGTTGCGTTAACCGACGAACAGATTGCCTATTTGGTGCAAGAAGCCATTCGCGGAGGAGTACAGGGACATCGGGCGGAACTGTTTGCCCTGCGGGTTGCCAAGGCGGCGGCGGCATTGGAGGGACGGGAGGACGTTACCCCAGAAGACCTGCGCCGAGCGGTAGAATTGGTTATCGTGCCGCGATCGCTGTTTATTCCCCCCCCCGAAGACGAACAACAAGCACCGCCTCCCCCTCCTCCCCCACCCCAGGAAAACCAAGGAGAAGAATAAGAGGAAGAAGACAAAGAAGAAGAAGAGAAGGTAGATGAGGAACAACAAGAACCCCCACAAATTCCCGAGGAGTTTGTGTTCGATCCCGAGGGGGTCATTCTCGATCCGAGCGTATTGTACTTCGCACAGATGGCACAACGACAAGGAAATACAGGGGCGCGGAGTTTGATCTTTTCCGACGATCGCGGGCGCTATATCAAACCCATGCTTCCGAAAGGAAAGGTGACGCGGGTGGCGGTGGATGCCACTTTGCGCGCCGCTTCACCCTATCAGCGATCGCGACGGTTGCGCCATCCCGATCGTAAGGTGATCGTCGAACGGGGAGACTTGCGATCGAAGCGGTTGGCGCGAAAAGCGGGGGCGTTGATCGTGTTTGTGGTGGATGCCTCGGGATCGATGGCCTTAAACCGGATGCAGTCGGCTAAAGGAGCCGTGATGCGTTTGTTAACGGAGGCTTATGAAAATCGCGACCAAGTGGCTTTGATTCCTTTTCGGGGGGAAAAAGCAGATGTTTTGTTACCTCCTACTCGTTCTATTACTTTAGCGAAGGGGCGTTTGGAGAAGTTGCCTTGCGGGGGGGGGTCTCCCTTGGCCCACGGGTTATCCCAAGCGGTTCACGTGGGGATGAATGCCAAAATGTCCGGGGATATCGGACAGGTGGTGATTGTGGCCATTACCGACGGACGGGGCAATATTCCTTTGGCCCGATCCCTTGGGGAAACCCTACCGGAAGGAGAAAAACCGGACATTAAAGGGGAACTTTTAAACATTGCCGGACGCATTCGCAACATTGGTTTTAAATTGTTAGTCATCGATACAGAAAGTAAGTTTGTTTCCACCGGATTTGGCAAGGAAATTGCCAAGAATGCCGGAGGGAAATACTATCAGTTACCCAAAGCAACGGATAGCGCGATCGCCATGATGGCCAAGGGCGCAATTTCCGAATTAAAATAGAAAGTATCTGACTCCCCTAACCAATAACCAATAACCAATAACCAACAACCAATAACCAATAACCAACAACAAATAACAAATTTAACAAAAAATTCGTTCTTCTTCCGGTTGATAGATGTAATCGTAATCAAAGGGAACGGGACGAATATTACGAACGATAGAAAAGCCCAAATTGCTAACGAGATCGGTGGTAAATGTGACCATCACTAACTCGCTCGTTTTGCGATCGGAAAGATTGGGCTTTTGCACAAAATAATTGCGTTGGGCAAAAAAGAGATTGGAATCTTTAGGGTTAACAATTCCATTTAATTTATGAGCATATTGAATGGGTTTAATATAAGTGTTATAAAACTCTTCTTGATTGTGTTGCAGCGAATAAAAACGTTCTTGTTGCAGCCAACTCATTTTAAAGATTAATTTAATCAATTCAAAGCCTAAAATATAGTTGAGAACGTAATTTTTTTCTTCCGGACTGGTCACGAGACGCAACGCCGATTCTAAATATTTTTCCGGTTCTCGTCGAACATCTTGGGCGGAATGGATATAAAATTGTTTGATATATTTTCTCAGAACTTGCGGATTCAGTTCTGTTTCAATATGGAAACTTTTAAAATGATTCTTAATTTTCGTTTGCGTTTCATAATCTTGAATAATTTTAGCAATCAGTCCATCTGCTGTATATTGATCTAAAAATTGTGCTTGATTTTCTGGTGCTTCGGCACACAGAAGGTGACAGAGAGAGAGCAAATATCTGCGTTCTTTCCAGTGTAATTTTTCTGCCCATGTTTTCGCTTCCGGAGGAAGTTTTTCTAACATAATGTTGCTCCGATCGCAGAAATCTTGCGATTCAAAAGATTACGATTCAGCACGCAGTTGGTCTAATTTTGCCCGTACCGCTTGGATATCTTGCCACATCAACCATTTGGGCTTTCCTTTTTCTCGGGAGGCATTGCGGAGCAAGTAAGCGGGATGGAAAATTGCCATACACTGTCTTGATTCCCATTCTAACCATTGTCCTCGAATTTTGGTGATACCTTGTTTTTTCCCGGTTAAGCCCTTGTAAGCGGTTGCCCCGGTAAATAAGAT
This sequence comes from Spirulina sp., assembly GCA_051439525.1. Taxonomy (GTDB): domain Bacteria; phylum Cyanobacteriota; class Cyanobacteriia; order Cyanobacteriales; family Spirulinaceae; genus CCY15215. Next base: position 5,184 of record JBFRWJ010000260.1, read on the forward strand.
GATTTTGGGATTCACAAGGCGAATTTGCTCCAATAAATAGGGTTTGCAAGCAGCAATTTCCTCGGGGGTAGGGGTTCGATTTCCGGGCGGGCGACAATTATGAATCACGCCGGCGGGAGTTACAAAATTGGCAGTTTCCTCCACATCGATACAGTAAACATCCATCGCTTTTTCCGGAGAGGAAACCGCTTGTTTAATCGCAGTTGTCCAGTCGGTTTTCCCCCCAACGAGAGACACGGTGAAAGAGGAAGAAAGGACGGGAATGCGATCGCGAAATGCCGTTTCTAAATTCCGGATTTCTGAGGACATTCTCGCTGGAGTCCCCGTCGCCACGAGATCCCGAGGGTGCAATTCTTCCACGGGAATCCAACCCCGACGAGTGAGAATGGGATGATCTCCCGTTGCCGTGTAGCCTAGGTTACCATCTTGGGTGGTGACTCTATAGAGGGGTCGTTCCCCCAAGGGAGAACGATACCACCCGGTTATTTTTTTCCAAGTCGGTTGGCGATCGGGAGTTAAACTTAAAACGTCTCCAGACCAGCAATTATCGACAATCCAACCAATAGTTTTATAGCCTTGTTGGGTTAAAATTGGCGTATCTTTCGTCACGCATTTAACCATGTTGGCGATATACACATCCCGTTGAGAATCGAGTTTGACCGAGGCGAGAATTTTCTCTAATAATTGACCCGATTTTCCCACAAAAGGCAACCCTTGTTCGTCTTCATTTTGTCCGGGTCCTTCACCGATAATCATGATATCTGCATTGAGATTGCCCCGTCCGATGACGGCATTAATGCGTTTTTGTCCCAACCCGCAGCGATCGCATTTCTGGCAATGATCTGCCAATTCTTCCATATTGGCGTAAGTTTGGGGAGGAATGGGAAGATTGGCATCGAAGGGAATGCGTTCGCGATCGATGTCTACATCAATGTCTGGGCGATCGGGTTGGGGTTCGGGATCGCCAAATAAACTCAGTTGTTTCTCGCCAGTCATTTCAGTGAACAGTAAACAGTGAACAGTGAACAGTGAACGATACCGACTTCTGAAGCAGGAGACTTAAGACCTTATTTTTTGGGTCATTGTCGATCGTCGGTAAAGCGTTAATTCACTGATATTACTCTATCTCTTGCATCCTCCGCTAAACTTTAAAATGCGATCGGATTTTCCCATTACCCCTTACCCATGACCATGAAACATCTCGCCCTCAGTCTCCCCATTAATAACCCCAACGATCCCCGTTATATCGTGCGGGCGGGAATGGGTTATGATGGCGTGGTCTTGTTAGAACTGCCCGATAATGAGATTTGTACGGGATCTTTATTGTGGAGTGGAAAGCACGTACTCACCGCAGCCCATTGTTTTCAGGATAATAATTTTTTTAACAATTCTCCCCTTTTTCAATCCAATCCGAGGAAGGTAACGGTTGTTTTTCAATTAACCCTCGGAAAAGCACGTCTGGAAGCAAAAGAAATTTTGATTCATCCTCAATGGAATAATAACGCCAATGGCGATAATGATATTGCGATTATCGAACTTAAAGAGGTTGCCCCCTCTACTGCAGAACGCTATAGTATTTATCGCCGTTCTGATGAAGTGGGACAAATTTTTACGCGGGTGGGATATGGCGTGGGAGGAACGGGAAGACAAGGAGAAAGAAAAGGAGATCGGTCCATCCGGAAACGTTTTGGCGGGAATCGTTACGATACCTTGAGAGAAGCATTAACACAACCGGAACTGCATACCAGAATTAATGCGGGCAAACAGTTAGTTTATGACTTTGATAACGGTGCTCGCAGTCAGGATGCTTTGGGACAAGAATATGGGATTCACGGTTTGGGAATTATTGGCTATGATACGGGAACGAGTCAGGGATTCCGGGGAAATGTAAGGTTAGAAATCGGGCGAAATTATGAAACGGGATCGACATCGGGAGACTCGGGCAGTCCGGCATTTATTGAGGGAAAAATTGCGGGACTTGCTTCGAGTGGCAGGCGATCGACCCTACCAAGGGTTGATGTTACGCCGACTCAAGATAGTAGTTTTGGGGAAATATTCTTCGATACGCGAGTTTCAGCTTATGCGAGTTTTATTGATGAGATTGTCAATCGACCGAATGAAGAGTTATTTGTATTCCCAACGGGATTTGGCTTTATTTTTTTGGGGGTAATCTTGGCTGCGATCGCCGCCAAAGTTTTTAGAAAATAACTCATTTGGATTCAAAATTAAGAATTCAAAAAATGTTCAAGAACTGCCAAATAGGAAAATCCAAAGAGGTAAGGTGAGGAGTAAAGACATCGAACCGATCGCAATGGAACTCACGGCAATTTCTCGATCTAAATCGTAAGTTTCGGCAACAACTAGGGTAGCAAAAGCTGGAGGCATGGCAATTTGTAAGACAAGAACGAGTTGTACGCCTTCGGAAAATCCCCATAATCCCAAAAGGACACCAAAAATCAGGGGAACGCATAACATTTTAACAATTAAGCCTGCGGAAACCGATCGCCACTTGTTCCAGGCTTTGAGTTGGCTCAAACGCATACCAATTAAGATTAAAGAGAGTCCGATAATACACCAACCCACTCGGATCAAAGTCATTTCTACGGGTTGGGGAAGAGGGATTTGTCGAAACCACAAACTAAAGGCAAATGCCCACCAAATCGGCTTTGCGATCGCTGACAAGAATAAATCTTTGATTGTATTTTTTACTCGATTTTCGCTAAAAAAGGCGGCAAAGATTCCTCCCAAACCATAAGCCCCCAATGTCGTGCCAAAAAGGTCATAAAATATCGCCCAACCAAAATATTGTTCTCCGGTTAATGCTAAGATAATGGGATAGCCAAGATAGCCTGTATTGCCAAACATGGAAGCAAAAATAAAACTGCCTCGAGTGGCTCGATTCCAGCCCGGAGTTTTCAGTTGAATCCATCCTCGTGCTAAAATTCCACCCAATAAAATTGCCAACCAAGCGAGCAAAGGAGAAAGCCAAATTCCACCAGATAAATCTGCACGACGCAAAAAAATCACCATCCCGGTGGGAACGCCAATCCAAAACAAAAAAACACCGATCGCTTTAGGAACTTTCGGAGGTAATATCTTCCCCAAAATCCAGCCGACAAAGACACCCGTAAATAGTTTAAGGTAGAGACCCAATAATAAACCCATATTACCAATTACCAATGACCAATTACCAATGACCAATTACCAATGACCAATGACCAATGACCAATGACCAATGACCAATTACCAATATCCTTGTTCGCATCTCAGCAAGCGATTAAGAATTGCGATCGCGGTTTCATTCCCACTTTCTCGCACATTTTTTTCTTTGGCAATATTGAGTAATTCCATCTGCAAGCGCATTAAATAGGCGATAGTGACTTCATCATTTTTGAGAGAATCTTGGGGAACGCGACGGATGTTTTGACGATAAGATTGTTGTATGTTAAAGTTAAAACGGCGAGAAATGATTTTAATAACATGGCTTTGTTCGGGACGTGCCGTGGGGAGAATTTCGGTAATTTTTCGGTTTAAAACCCGCGCTTTTTCTCTATTCTTCATCTGGTCTTGCAACCAAGTTTCGAGGGTAGAAATGGGCATATCCATGGTTTGCATATCTACCTTAGAAAAGGCGTGCGCTTCGCTATAAGAAACGACTCCATCTCGGTTATAATCCGCAGAAAGAACGGGTTCTCCCGTGCGCGATCGCCCGCTTAAACCGGCAAAGAAACTAGAACTATAATCTTGATAATCCGACTCGTTGACTTCTGGGGTACAACCGACGGAAGGACGGGTGCGAATGGTGGCAAAAAAGCCACATCGGGTTTGCGGAGAAAGCGGTTTGGCGCGATCGCCATCTTGATAGATAAAATCAGCAAAAGAACCGGAAAAACATTGCGCCATCACCGTCGTGACGGGAGTATTTACGGGTAAGCGATCCAGTTGGCGAGAAAAGTGTCTGACGCTCAGATTATTGCCTCCCCAAAGTAAAATTTCATTGGGCATCCCGTGACCGGTAAAATAAAAGAAAAGAGGGTTTTTCTGAGCGCGATCGCTTTGTTCTTGCATCCATTGCTGAAAATTCAATAACGTGGAAGCGCCGAGTAAATGAGGAATTTGGGGAATCTTAAACTGCTGGTATCGTTGTTCGTCGATATAGCGTACCGTTGCTTCCCCGGTAATGCCATTAGCAAAAAAGATATCGGCTTCTGATGAATTGTAGCCTAATTCTCGCAGGGTGCGTTGAAAATAGAGAACATTTTTTTCGAGGGCAATTTCATTATTGCGCGGCGATCCCCCTCCTGCAAAAACAAGAAAATGGGTAGGGAGATCGCACTCGGATGCAGAGGGGTCAAACCTCGAAACGAGAGAATCATTGGATGCGATCCTCGAGCAACCGCATCCTCCCGCGATCGCTAACAGGGTTAAGACAAAAAATTGAATCGAGAGGGAGCGTTTTTTCATTGCGCTATACTATAAATTCATTGAATTTGTTTGTTCGTTCATGCCAAACTCAACCTCTTCTTATCTTTTTAAAGCAACGTCTCTCGGTTTAGGACTTTTGGGAAGTCAGACATTGTTTAGCGATCTGGTAAGGAGCGAACTTCCTCCCATTGTAACGGGTTCGACAACAGATTTATCGACGATCGCCGAGATTGACGATACCGCGATCGCGCCGACGATAACGAATATCAGTTTTCCCGAAGCGGAAGTCACCGTTGCAGGATGGATGGAGAGAAGCGATCGCGAGTTCATTACGCAAACTGAAAATACCACAATTCCCACCGCAGAAGATTTAGATTTAGATCCACAAATTCTCGAAGAAAGTCCGGTGTTGCAGCGTTGGTTGGAAGAAATTCCCGATGTTTTAGAAGATATTCGTAACGATCCCGTTTTTCGTCCGCGAATTCGCCTCGGGTATTCTCATTTTCCTTCTACCAACGATCGAGGAGGTTGGCATATTGGCATAGAGGATGTATTTTTGGGGGAAACGGGTTTAACAATGAGTGGAGAGTATCAAGGGACTTTTGAGGGCGATCGCGAGACATGGGGGGGAGATTTACGCTATTATGTTTTACCGTTAGGCAGTTCGTTTAATATTGCTCCCGTTGTGGGTTATCGCAATGTAACAACCAATGGTTTTCATACAGATGGACTCAATGTTGGGATTAAGGCAATTTTAGCATCGAGTCGGGGAGCGGGAGATATTTCTTTTTCTCAAACTTTTGTTTCTCCTGGTAGCAGTGAAGAGGTAGGAATTACAACTTTATCGATCGGTTATGCAATAACTCCCCAATTTCGCATTTCTACTGACATTCAAAAGCAAAATTCCCGAGGAGAAAAAGATAGTCGAGTGGGAATTAGTTTAGAATTTCTGTTCTAAAACGTTGATTCTTCACTATTCCCTGAATTCATCGGCGGAATTTGGTCTGCGGTTAAAGTGACGACTTTCCCATCTTGCCATATACTAATCGATTCTCCGAGTCTGCGGTGTCTTTCGATGGCTTGCGCGATCGCGAATTTAACTCCTGCATCAATTTTTTGATGAAGTTCTGAGAGAGGAATTTGCTCTTTATTGGTTGAATTCGATTGGTTTTCAGAGTGGGGGTTCATAGATGATTTCCTCGCGATTATTGGATTATATTTGATTTTACGACATTGGCGCGATCGCATTCTGCTATTCTGACTCCATTTCTCGGATAATTTTCATGGTTTCCACGGAAACAGTACACACTCGGGTTAATAAGTCAATGACTTTTTCTTTATAATCTGTGAATTTGTAAGTATTGAATTTTTCTCGGATGGTTGGATCGCGGGGTTTCTTTTCTTTATGTTGGTCTAAGATCCATTCTAAGGCGGAACGGTTGCCGAGTTTGTATTCCCATGCAAGAGGGGGTATTTCTTTCAAGGTGGTGATATTGTCGAGGAGAATTTGATTTTTGTCTTTGTCTGCTTTCAGTTTGGGTTTGTAGAGTTTTCCTTCTTTCAGGGGTATGTCAGTCTGTTGGAGTTTGTAAGGGGTAATGGTTTCATAGTTGAGGTGCAATTCCATCAGTTTTTGTCCCCAGTTTGCCCATTTTTGGAAGTTATCGTAAAAGGGGAGTCGGGGAAAGTCTCGTTTTAGGTTGAGTTCGTATTTTTTACGGTATTGGGGATTATGGAGGACGGCATAAGTATAGTGGAAGATATCGAGTTTTGTGATGCTTTTATTGTTGTAATGGCTTTGGAATTGTTCTAATCCCCAGTCGGTAATATTATCGATGCGATTTCCTTCTTTGTCGTAGCGGTAGAGAGGGAGACATTGATTTCCATCTGCTGTATAAACATGTAAATCAGGCATAATATTTGCCGCCACTACTGAAAATGGTAATCTAGTTCCTGTCACAAATACAATGATTTTATTTTTTGATTCTTTTGTAGGGAATGCTTCATTAAAACATCCTAATCTATCAATAAATAACTTTGATTTATAGATCTGTTTTTTACAAAAAGGTCGATAAAAATAAGGATATATTTTCTCAAGAGGAGAGAATTTTTCTGCTTCGAGTTTAAATTTTCTTTTTTTTAATGTTTCTGACCACTTTATAGTTTCTGAAAATCTTTTATCATTATTGATTTCATGTTTGTGATAAAATTCAGAGAAAAATTTCATTTTCTTTTCTAGTTCTTGTATGTTTAAATCTACGATCCAAGCATCTCTATTCGTTGAAACTCCCAACGAATATATTTTAAATATAGCTGCTTCATCATTCTTTTTATTGGTTAATTTTGTTTTTTTATCTGCTATTATAATTAAATTGTCAAAATCATTATTTGTTAAATTTATCCAGTTGTGTTCCTTGCTCGGATTAATACTGTTAAAATTAACATTATCTAATTGATTTTTTGCCAAAAAATCAAGTTTTTCTGCTGCTTCTTCTTGTTCAGGTCGTCTTGCATAAAATATCTGACATGGCAATTTTTTGCTCTGTTCTTGCTCGATCAAAAAGCTAATTGCAACACCCGCTTGAATTCCAAAAACGTTATTTTTCGTTCCTGATATTTTTGGATTCGATCTAACATCTCCGCCCAAATCAATGATATAGATATAGCTAAATTCTTGATCTATTATTTTTCTAAATCCATCAAATGCAACTTTGTCAATAAAAGAGGAATTGGTGATAAATGCTAAGATTCCGTTTTTGCTAAGTCTATCTGTTGCCCACCGAAAGAATCGAACATAAGGATCGTAAAGTTTTGTTTTTTGTGCCGTGCTTTCCTTTACATAAGTTGCTTTAATTAGTTTGTCAATTTCAGAATAGTCTCTATTTTTATTATTATCATTTTCATTTTGCTGATTTGCATTATAAGGAGTATTGCCAATAATCACCGAAATTTCCTTATCATTTTGCCGTCTAATCCTCTCCGTATTCTCCAACGTCATCGCAAACAAATCCAACTGCTTTCCCGCAAACGAAGTATTATCCAGCGTATCCACAAAACAAATATTATGAAACTCCTTATACTCCCCCATCTTCTGCTGATAAGTATACTCAATATTCAAATTGGCGATATAATAAGGCAAAATCGCCACCTCATTGCAATGAATTTCATTGAGATACTTATATTTTAACTTACTCGCAGGCAAATATTCAATCAACTCCGTAATAAACGTTCCTGTCCCCGTCGCCGGATCCAGAATTTCCACGCCTTCATCGCTCAAAACCTTACCAAAATGCTTGTGTAATAAATAATCCGTACTCTCCACCATAAACCGTACAATTTCATTGGGCGTATAAACAATTCCCAACCGATCCGCCGCCTTCGGATTATACGCTTTATAAAAATTCTCATATACCACCTTTAAAAACTTCTGTTTCTCGTGATGATTAGAAATATTCGTCGCCGTCCGTCGAATCACCGCATAATAATGTTCGATACTTGCTAACGTATTCCGACGCACCGATCCCGTAAAAAACGTCTCAATAATCCCTTGTAATGACCTCGCAATATTATTTTCCCGATGAAACTGAGACTCATTAAAAACCGTCGTAAAAATATCCTCCGTGAGAATATGTTGAATCATCATTTCCCGGACATCTTCCCCCGTCACCTCCGGATTAATCGACTTGCGACATAACTCTAAAAACGACTCCCTCGCCTCCCGAAATGCCTTATTATTTGCCGCCGCATCTGCTATTCTTTCCCGTAACTCCTCCGCAATATAAGGCACATCCTGCTTAAATTGTTCCAACGCTTCCCGAAAATCCTTAACCTCCGGACGAACATAATTGATAAACTGTTGTAAAAGTCCATCTAACGCCTCCCAATCCTCCATCAAAACCCGCAATATTTCCGCATCTCCTTGCCATAAAACCGCCGTGCGAGTATCCTCAAAAATAATATTATCCGTGGGATAACCCTTCGCTAATTTCTTCTCAATTTCCTCATCTAAATCGTCCTTGGTATCCTTCGCCTCCCAATACCCCCAATCCAACCGCAAAGCATCTTTTACCGTCCCATCCGGACGAATATTGGTATTTTTATAAGTTAATTCTGCAATCAGACGAAAATCCCGCGTTTTACAATATCCTCCCAACAGAGTCTCAAACGCCTTTCGCAGAGAAGACTCATTGCGAGAACCTCCGTAGCGTTGCAACTCCTCCAATTCCCGCTTGTACTGTTCGATTAGCAACTTAGACATCGCTGCCAAATTCCTCACTCAAAAAAAGAGATTCGATTTTCCATTGTACTCTCTTCCGGGCAAGCGAGCGCATGAGAAGTTCATCGATCTGCTTTGCTTAGCTTATCTTACGACTGCTAATTTTAGAATATCTAAACCGATCGAACATGAATTAGAGATCGCGTTTCATTGACAAACACAATTCTCGAAAATGATCTCCCCGATGTTCAAAACTTTGATATTGGTCGAAACTCGCACAAGCAGGAGATAATAAGACAACAGAAATATTCTGTTGTTTTGCCAACTCAAAACCTCGGATAACTGCCTTATCCATTGTTTCTACAATTTCCCACGCTTCGTAACCGCTATCTCGCAAGCGTTGACTAAAAGCAGATGCAGCATCTCCAATCAATAAAACGGTTTTTGCTTTGCGTTTAATTGCTTTGATCCATGCGGTATCATCTCCTGCTTTTGCTTCTCCTCCCGCAATGAGAATCGCTGTATCTGGAATCGCCTTTAATCCGACTTCTGCGGCATCATAATTGGTTGCTTTGCTATCATTAATAAAGGTGATGCCAGAATGCGTGCAAATTGATTCGAGACGATGGTAAACACCGGGAAATTTAGCAATTGCTGACGCGATCGCATCTTTCTCAATCTCTGCCAAACGTGCTGCACCGACAGCCAACAAAAGATTTTGTAAGTTATGATCTCCTAACATTTTCAAGGAGTCCGTAGGAGCAATTTTTTCTTGAAAAGCAACAATCCAATCGTCCTCAATATAAATGCCGCGTGCGGGTTTGCATAATAATTTATCTTTGCCTGCAACACTCGTCCAATAAGCATTTTTCCAGTCTGTGAGTCCAATATTGTGCAAGTAAGGATCGTCCCCATTGAAAATTTGCTGTTGAGAGCGATTTAAAAGCGAGGCTTTAATGATGTAATAATTATCTAAGGTATGATGACGAGCCAAGTGATCGGGAGTGAAAGTCGTCCAAATACCAATTTTAGGCGCAAGTTCTCGCGAAGATTCGATTTGATAACTGCTCACTTCTGCAATAATCCAATCGTAAGCATTAGAGCTTTGAGACTGTCCCTCATTTCCCGATCTACGGGTGACGGGTGACGGGTGACGGGTGACTGATTCACTGTTTCCTTGTATCGCCAATTCACAAGCAGCATAGCCAATATTACCGCAAGCGGGGGCATTTAATCCGGCTTCTTGAAAGATCGCTGCAATTAAAGCTGTAGTCGTGGTTTTACCATTGGTTCCCGTAATTCCCACCCAAGGAGAAGTTTTTAAAAACCGCCAAGCGAGTTCCATTTCGCCAATAGTCTCGATCGCTTTTTCTCTCGCTTCCACTAATACGGGAATATCCCAAGGCACTCCAGGACTGACAACAATGAGATCGGGAGGATTATCCAAGGTTAAAGTATAACCCAACTTAATCGTTACACCTTCTTTTTCCAGCGTTTCTTTTAAAGATTGCAACTTCGGAGAAGTCCCGCGATCGCCTAACTCAACTTCCCATCCTTCTTGTTTTAACAAACGTGCAGCAGCTATCCCCGATCGTCCCAATCCAATAATATGTGCTTTCATATCTGTTGTTGGTTATTTGTTGTTGGTTATTTGTTATTTGTTATTTGTTATTTGTTGTTGGTTATTTGTTGTTCATCCTGCATCCTTCATCCTTCATCCTTCATCCTTCATCCTTCATCCTTCATCCCTTTCTCCCTTGACGATCGCTCCAAAATCTGCTAAAACTCTGGCGTGATTTCGTAATAATCCTAAGAGATTCAGGCGATTTTTTTGGATGTTGGCATCTTCTGCCATAATCAGTACGCTTTCCTCTCCATCAAAAAAGGTGCTGACGACGGGGGCAATTTTAGCCAAACCATCTACTAATAATTGATAATTGCGATTCTGACGTGCGGTTTCCGTTTGCGAGACGAGGGATACCAAACTATCATAAAAGGCTTGCTCTGAAGGTTTCTCAAACAATTCGGGATCGACAACGGAAGAGGGATCTAAGGGTTGTGTATCTAAGTCCCCTTTGATAGCAAGACGTGCAGATCGATTGACAGTTTCGTAAATCGTATCGAGGAGTTTATTATCGCGGATTTCTTGCAGGAATAAAGCACGATCGCGGACATCCAATAGGTCTTGTAAGGCACGTTCTGCATACTCGCGATCGCTTTCTCCCAAAACCGCATTGACCAAATCATAATCGATCTGGTTCTCCTCTTGCAACAGGGTGCGAATGCGTTGCAGGAAGAACTCTTCTAACGCATCGACTGGAGATTCGCGATCGCTATGATTTTCCACAAAATCCCGAGAAAATTGTGCGATGAGATCGGCTAAATTAATATTTAAGTTGGCGTGCCAAACAATATTAACAATGGAATTGGCGCCGCGACGCAATGCAAAGGGATCGGAAGAACCCGTCGGAATCATTCCCAGTCCGAAAATATTGACCAGTGTATCCAAGCGATCGGCAATTCCCACCACTTGACCCGCTAAAGTTTCCGGCATGATATCATCAGCATTTCTGGGTAAATAATGCTCGAAAATTGCCTTGGCAACTTCTTCCGATTCGCCACTGACTCGCGCGTATTTTTCCCCCATAATTCCCTGTAATTCGGGAAACTCGTAAATCATTTGCGTCATGAGATCGGCTTTACAAAGCAGTGCCGATCGCTCCACCGTTTCTGCTTGTTCTTCGTCAAGTTCTAACTGTTTGCCAATCTCTTCGGCAACTTCAATTAAGCGATCGACTTTATCTCGCATCGAGCCTAACTCGGCTTGAAAAGTGACGGTTTCCAATTGCGGTAAAAATGTCTCTAAGGGTTCGTCGCAATCAGACTTATAGAAAAATTGAGCATCTGCCAACCTCGCTCGAATCACTTTAGCATTTCCCGTAGCAATAATCTCGGCTTTCTGGGGATCGCCGTTAGAAATCGTGATAAAATTAGCAAACAGATCGCTATTCTCTTCTACCGTCTTTTTAACGGGGAAATAACGCTGATGCGTCACCATCACGGTTTTAATCACTTCGGGAGGGAGTTCGAGAAATGCCTCATCGAATTTCCCTAAAACGGCATTGGGATATTCCACAAGATCGACAACTTCTTCGAGTAAATCGGGGGTGATTTCCGCATAACCTTTAACCGATTGAGAAACCGCTTCAATCTGCTCTTGAATTAAGGATTTTCGCGCCTTTGAATCGACCTCAACAAATGCCTTTTGCAAGCATTTCAGATAATCCTTTGCTTGGGGAATCGATACGGGATCGGGATGTAAAATTCGATGCCCTCGGGAGACGCGATCGCTGTACAAACTTGTGGAACCATTGACCAATTCAACAGGTAAAATCTCTTGATCCCACAAGGCAACCAACCAGCGTAAAGGACGGGGAAAACGCAAATCTCCATCTCCCCAACGCATAAATCTCCGTCCTTCTAAACTGCCGATCCATTGAGGAATGAGTTCTGTTAAAATTTCTTTGCTATCTCGTCCGACAATTTGTTTTTGAACGAAAACAAATTCTCCTTTTGGGGTTTCTCGTAACTCGATCGCCTCTAATTCTATCCCTTGTTTGCGCGCAAATCCTTCTAATGCTTTGGTGGGTTTGCCCTTTTTAAAGGCAACTTTTGCCGGGGGACCTTTAATTTCTTCCTCGCGATCGGGTTGTTTTTGAGGAAGACCGCAGGCGAGAATAGCCAAACGGCGCGGTGTCCCGTAAACTTCTAGAGACTTTGGCGTTAAAAACTCTTCTTGTAAGGTTTTGGGGATACTCGCTTTCCATTGCGCGATCGCGCTGGTCACAAAGTCGGCGGGTAATTCTTCTGTACCAAGTTCAAATAAAAAATCTGACATAAGCGCAAGACAAAGTATTCTGCGAAAATTCGCACTTTTAGATAGTTTACCGCGTTCTGGCCAACTTTCCTTGCATAAAGCAAATCTTAAAATTTTGGCGATCGCGGGGTGGTGGGGACACGATAGCGGTAATTACCGTGAAAATGACCAAACTCATGAATCAACCAGAAAAAAATCCGCTCGTTCCTCAATTAAGTTGTTGTTTCGCTGCTTAATTCTTTGAGTTTTTCCAGCACTTTTAAAACATGACCTTTTACTCTAACTTTTGACCAAATATACGCAATTTTTTGGTCGGGAGAGATGAGGAAAGTCGAACGAATAATTCCCATATATTCCTTGCCCATGAATTTCTTGAGTCCCCAAACTCCATAGATATCAGCAATTTTATGTTCGCGATCGCAGAGCAACGCAATCTTGAGATCGTGTTTGTCAATAAAGCGTCCATGAGATTTTTCCGAGTCCGGACTCATGCCCAAAATTTTAGCCCCCAATGCCTCAAATTCTGATAAATATTCGCTAAATTCTTTTGCTTCTGTAGTACATCCGGGCGTGTTATCCTTGGGATAGAAATACAGAACTAACCAATGAGAAGAAAACTCTTCTAAGGTGACAATTTGTTCGTTGCGATCGGGTGCAGAAAAAGAGGGTGCAGATTGTCCAATTTCAAGAGGATTTGACATGATGAGAAGAGAAATGCGATCGCGATTCCCGAGATCCAGTAAAATAACGCCAGAATCATTGTAACTCGTAATTCGATACTAATGAATGAGAAACCCGAACCACAAGATTTAGAGCGATCGTCCGATCCGCTCGTTAAATACCAAAAAACTAATTCCGATTTAGTCTCCTTGACAGAGCCAATAAATAATGCTATTGACGAGAGTATTGTTCGGCACATTCAACAAGTAGAAACGCCTGAAGATGTTGAAAAATGGCTACAACTTAAAGATCGTTTCGAGCTACAAAAAGAACGAAAAATACAATATTTAGAGAAAGAGAAAAAGGCGTTACAAGAACGCAGATTAAAGATTTTTGACGAAATCCGTTTGACTATTTTTAGCGGTTTACTTTTTGTTAGTGGGATTTCCATGGTTTTCCTCAAAAAAACCGAACCCGGTTTAGTTCTGATTGTTTTGGCAATTATGAAACCCTTAAAATATTCAATTCCTGAAACTTTTGGATTGTTTCAAGAATATTCTCAAAAAAGCCGTGTTTTCAGTTATCTTTTTACTTTAATTTCCTTGTTTTTGGCGATCTTGATTTGGGCAGATGTATCGCAAGGAACTCAACAAGTTATCATTATTTTTATTAGCCTCATTGTACTATTTTCTTTGAGTGTTATTCAAAGTATTTTAGGGAAATCTTAAACTCGATAAATTGTTGAATTTCAAAATTGAATTGACGATTATGCTCCTTTATTTTTATTCTGTAAAGATTGTTGCCAAAGATAAAAAGGACTCATGATACTACTGAGTAAAAATTCCATTTCACAAGCGGCAATAATATCTTTGTCTAAAACTTTATAATTTTTGCTAAAATACACGATCGCTTTGCGAATATCATTGACCCATCCCAAGGGAAAAAATATCAATTTTTGCCAAGATTTGTAACGTAACATCCGAATATAATGCCGCGCCAATCCCGTACTTTTCATCAAAAAGAGTAAATAATCTTTCGTCAGCCGATCGCGGGGAATTTTATGCTCGATTTCCATAGCAGGATTATACCAAATTTCCCACCCCGCATTCTGAATGTAGAGAACTGCCTCGAGGTCTTCGCTATTGAGAATGGACTGACGGGAACGACCGCTTAAAAAAGGACGATCCGGAACATTTTCCAGCCATGCTTTGCGTCGAACTGTCAAACCCGCAGTCGGAGGCAAAATTTTCATTTGCGGTTGATAAATATGAGATCGATCGCCGCGTTCGGTAATGGCAAAAAAGCTAGCAATGCGATGGAAATTCTCCGGGGGTTCGACTTCATAATTGCCGCGAATTTGACTGCCATAAGCCCCCGATCGCGGATGGTCTCGACCGAAAACATACGCCGATCGCACCCAATTTAAAGCAGGAAGAGTATCATCATCGAGAAAACCGATGAATTCCCCTCGCGCTTCTTTAATGGCTTTAATCCGCGCAAAAGCAGCACCTTGTTGCCTCTCTATATAATAACGAAGAGAAACGCCACGAGTGAATTTTGTGTTTTGATAATACCGAACTACTTCTTGAAGATTATCCGTACTGTTATTATCAACCACCAGAACTTCCCAACTTATCTTGTCAGTTTCGATTTGTTCTGTGAGGCGATCGAGAACTTCTGGCAGGCGCGAAGCTCCATCATAAGTTGGGATAGCAATACTTATGTTTAACTCACTCGTTTCGTTCATAAGACTAACACTTTTAAAAAAATAAAATTCAATTCATCTCCAAATTAACATATATTCTTAGGGAAACCAACGCTACACTAAAGAATAAGAGAATGAGGAGAAAGAAAATATCTTATTTTTTCTTTTTTTGAATAATGTCCGATCGCTTTTTAGTTTTAGGCTTGGGAAGTTTGGGACAGCATTGCGTGGCTGCACTCAAAGAGTTTGGCGTTTATACCATCGCGATCGAACACGAAATTCCCCAAGAATGGGAAATTCCTCATTTGCGGGATTTGTTAGATGAATTAGTTCTCGGAGATTGCTGCCAAGATGCGATTTTAGAACGAGCAGGAGTGAGAGCGTGTCGCGCTGCTTTAATTACCACCAATAACGAACGGGCCAATGCCGAAGCTGCTTTAGCCATTCGTCAGCTTAACCCCAATACTCGCTTGGTCATTCGTTCGACAAAGGAAAATCTCAATCAATTATTAAACCAACAACTGGGGAATTTTATTGCCTTCGATCCCACCCAACTCCCGGCGGCAGCGTTTGCGATCGCGGCGTTAGGAACCGATACCCTCGGTTTTTTTAATCTCGCAGGAGAATGGTTGCGAGTCGCCAAACATCACATTGCTCGAGATCATCGCTGGAGTCGGGGACACCGTCCTCTCTACGATCTTAATAATCGCAGTCGTCGCCTCTTGCTGCATTTTTCCCCTGAAGAAGAAATTTCCAATTCTTTTTACACTTGGCAGCCGGAAACGATAATAGCAGCAGGAGATATCGTTCTGACCATCGAAACCGCCGAACGCTTTTTACTCGACCAACGCAAGCAGGTAACTCTTGCTCGACACACAAAAAAGAGAGTAAAAACCCGAAAATTCTTACAAAAGTACCTCGACTTGCACGTCCTAAGACAGCAATTCTCTCACTTTTGGCAATTAAATCTTCAAGAACAAATCCGTCAAGTCGCTTTGTTAGCGGGTTTTATCGTTCTGATTTTGCTGGCGATCGGGACATTTTTGTTTAATGTCTATCATCCCGATACGACTCTCCTCAGTGCTTTCTATGTCACGGTAATTTTATTATTGGGGGGATACGCCGATTTGTTTGATGCGTTTGGCGAGATCGACACTATCCCTTGGGGGTTGCAATTATTTGCCCTGAGTTTAACCCTTGTGGGAACGGCTTTTGTGGGCGTATTGTATGCGTTGCTCACTGAGGCATTACTGTCTTCTAAATTCCAATTTATCAAACAACGTCCTCCGGTTCCCCAACAAGATCATGTTGTTTTAATTGGTTTGGGACGGATCGGTCAAAAGGTCGCCTGCTTGTTACAAGAATTTCAACAATCTTTAGTGGGGATTACCTTTAATCCTCATTTCGATCTGAATCTTTTGCCGAAAATGCCCTTATTGAAAGGGGATCTCGAACGAACTTTAAACGAAGCCAACTTACCCACCGCAAAAAGTGTTATCGTGGCAACCGATAATGAAATGCTCAATTTAGAAGTCGCGCTGATGGCCAAAAGTGTCAACCCGCGATCGCAATTAGCCATCCGCACCTACGGACAGCGTTTGAGCAATCATCTTGCCAAAATGTTCCCCGACGCGCAAATTTTATGTACTTATGCGGTCATGGCCGAAGCCTTTGCAGGAGCGGCTTTTGGCGAAAATATTCTCAGTTTATTTCGCCTTTACAATCAAACCATTCTCGTAACCGAATATCAAATTGAAGCGATCGATACTTTACACGGATTACTCATTGGAGAAATTGCCTACGGTTACGGAGTCGTACCCATTGTTTACCAAAAACCGGGCAAAGAGTCTAAATTAATGCCCTCCGATGAGATTCCCTTGGAAATTGGCGATCGCTTGGTGGTTTTGGCCAGCATTGAAGGACTCCGACGGGTAGAAGAAGGAAATTTACAAGCCAAAACCCATCAGTTGCACCTCGAAAAAGCGATCGCCGAAGATGCCATTTTTGAAGGGGCCAATCTTCTCGCTCGCATTGGCGGCTGTCCCTTAAAAGAAGCCCGGGCATTCATGCACGCGCTTCCAGCAACTTGGCCGCAACCTTTGTACAAACATCAGGCACATCGCTTATTTCGCGAACTAACAAAAGCTAGAGTACAGGTAAAATTATTTAAGCTATAATTTTCGAGCGCCCCTTCAATTGCTGGTGTAGGGACGTTGCCGGCAACATCCCTACGGGTAAGGTGGTGACTGATTTAATCTTCGTGTTCTTCAAAAGGATCGAGCAATTCTGCCGAAGGTGCGCCAAAAGACATATAAATCGAGTAGGCCGTCACGGCCAGTAATAAAACACCAATGCCAATGATAAAAACTGTTGCGGGTTCCATATTTTAATTTGAAGATGAGACCGATAGCTCTATAATATTACAGGACATTAAGAAAATGTCACTTTCATTCATTTTTGAAAATTCATTTTTGAAATTATGGCACAGCGCACGTGGTTGGGCGATCGGCTAAGGCCCTTAAACGCCGAGTACGGAAAAGTAGCTCCCGGTTGGGGAACGACTTCCCTCATGGCAGTTTTCATGCTGTTATTTTTCGTGTTCTTGCTAATTATTTTGCAGATTTACAACTCCGATCTCGTTCTCAATGGCGTTGATGTCGATTGGAGAAGTTTGGGAAATTAGCCTAGAACAAATATATCAATCTCGCTCCCGGGCGGGGCATTTCCCCTGCTCGAAGCGATTGTACCCGGTTCGCCGGGTTTTTTCTTATGTCACAATAAAGACGCAAGCTCAGCATGGGAGTCTCATCATGAACGTTTTTGGCATTGGTTTACCGGAAATGGTGCTCATTTTGGTTGTTGCCTTACTGATTTTCGGACCGAAGAAATTACCGGAAATCGGACGCAGCCTCGGAAAAGCCATTCGGGGATTCCAAGAAGCATCCAATGAATTTCAAAACGAGTTCAAGCGAGAAGCGCAACAAATTGAAGAAGCCGTAAAAATGAATGCCCAATTAGAACCCCCCAAATCAACCCCAATGAATTCTGCGACAGAAGCAACCGCCAAACAGCCGGAATCCGAATCCTCTCAAACCTAGATTCAATCGTCGGGACTTCGCGAGGCTGGCGGTTCAAAGCGATAGCCATAACCGCGAATGGTCTTAATAAACACGGGTTGAGAAGCATCGGTTTCGATCTTTTTGCGGATTTGTCCGATGTGAACGTCCACTACCCTCTGATCGCCCACCATGTCATCGTAATCCCAGACTTCTTTGATTAAAGTGGGACGACTCAAGGCTTCATGGGGATGAGAAGCAAGGTAATAGAGCAAATCGAATTCCAATGAGGTGAACGAGACCAGCCGATCGCCGATCTTCACCTCCCGTCGCTGAGGATCGATCGCGAGATTGCCAAACTCGAGAATTTCTTTGTCGGGGGGGGGAGTCACCGCACGCTTGCGTTTGAGAATCGCCCCGACCCGAAATTCCAATTCTTGTAAATCAAACGGTTTGGTTAAATAGTCATCAGCGCCCTTTCTAAAACCGATCGCTTTATCCGCCGTATCGTTACGACTGGTCAGCATTAACACGAAGACATCCGTCCCTTTCTGCATTTGCTCGCAAAGATCGTAGCCGAGGGCATCGGGCAAGTTAACATCGAGAATCACCAGATCGGGATTGAACTGGTCAAACACCTCCAAGGCGGACTTGCCTTCAGCCGCCGACTTCACTTGATACTTTTTTTGCGCGAGAAATCGCTCGACGAGATTTCGGATAGCCGGGTCATCATCCACAACAAGAATTTTGATAGATTCCGTAGCCATAGTTTTTCTTGGGAAAAGCTAAAAAAACTCGATATTATGACTTAAAGTAAGGTCGATTAACCTAAGAGTGTACTTGGTATTCTAGACAACCGCATTCTAGATAACAATAGAGACACTGCTAGGTTACTCTAAATCGATTGCCCTCGAACTCTCGAACCCGATCGGCCATTGGCATTCTCGGGTTTTGCCAGCCAGTTTACTACCCTGTTAATGTCAAGCTACACTAGCTTTAGAGGGAGTGCGACAAGGGTTAATGCGGAAACACTGGCATCCTCTATTTATTAAACCAGTGTAGAATTTGCAGGAACCAAAGGCAAAGACGGGACTATTGTGGAGGTTGTTTGATGAGCGAACAAAATCCCTATGAGACTCTAGGGTTAACACGAGACGCTTCTTTTGAAGAAATTCAAGATGCGAGAAGCCGTTTGAGTCAGCAATATGAAAATGACAGCAAACAAGTACAAACCATTGAAGCCGCTTATGATGCGATTATCATGGATCGCTTGAAAATGCGTCAAGAAGGCAAAATTAAAGTACCCGATCGCATTCGCTTCCCCGAACGGACGGCGGAAGCCCCACCTCCGGTTGCGTTAAACGCGCCAACCGCTTCGACGGGTTGGGTACAACAATTTATCGATACGCCATCGCGGGGGGATATTCTCTGGCCGGCTCTGATTTTTTTGAGCTTGGCGATTCTAACCTTATTAGCTCCCAACGGCGATTCGACCTTGCCTCCCCTAGCGCTAGCTTTGGGATTTTGTGCCAATCTTTATTTTCTCAATCGCAAGGAAAATCGCTTCGGTCGCGCTTTTTTGATGACCTTGGTCGGATTATTGTTGGGATTGGCGATTGGCAGTTTCCTCGCGCGCTTGGTCAGCCCTCCCCTCGGGAATGGAACCGACTCTCCGGTCGAGTTTGCCGAGTTACTGACCTTCTTGATTTTCTGGTTGACGAGCAGTTTTCTCCGCTAATTTATCCCCATTAATCTCTCAGATTGAGGGATTAATGGGGGATTTTATGACATTTTGTTAATTTTTCTAAAAAAATCCTTAACAAGCCACGGACAGTCACCAGTTACCGATTACCCATTACCCCCCAGAAGATTCCCAAATCGTTTGTACCGAGCCATCAATGCCTAAAATCAAACGCATTTGCAGGGTTTGGTAATTGGAGGCAGGAGTGACGAAGGGTTTGCCCAGTTGGGGCATGGGGGTGCGATCGAGATAAGTTCTCGCCACTTCTCCTAGCGGCGTAATTCTTTCGAGAGAACCATCACTCGCCAAGTGCAAGCGATATTCTAAAGTCCCCGGTAAATTGTCCGGTGGTTGCCAGCGCTGTTGGAAATAACTTTTAACTTGGGAAACTCGCGGCGGTTCTAAGGGTTTGGCATTTCTGGCCCGGTCTTCTAAATCTCCCGATCCGGATTGTTCGCTCCCGGTACGATCGCTCGTTCGTTCTCGACTCTCTGAGGATTCCACCGCCGAAGGAGAAGGTGCGCGAGGAAAGGACGGCACGGACGGCCTGGCCCGGGAGGGTTGAGGAGGAGGTAAAACGGCCAATTCTTCCGGTTCGGCCGGGACATTCTCCGGAGGCGACTGGGGGAAATTTTCCGGCAGTGGGGCAGTTTCTAATATGTCTTCCGGCGATCGCTCCCGGCGCTCTGTCGTCACCGCCGGCAAATTGGGCAGAGTTGGCGTTTCCCCGGGCGGGATCTCGTCGCTTTCCGCTTCGGGGGGAGGAGCGGCAGAGGAAGGCGACGATTGGCTTTGATTGAGGGGACGAGGCGGTCCGGGAATCACAAAGGGGGCTTTTGGGGCAACCGGAGTCGTCACGGTGGGGGGGGGAGCGACTTTCCCCCGTCCGGCCAGATCCTTGGGAAAATCGGGATTGGGAGCGGGAGGGGATTCCGGAAGGGGGGGCAGGGGTTTGACCGAGACCGTCGCGGGAGAATCTTCCTCCAAAGATTCGGAAGTCGTCGCAATTTGCACCGAGGGTTGTCGGCCCAGCAGCGCGATCGCGGAGGGTGCGCCCACCGCGACGACCAGTAAGGCCGCCACTTTTGCCCACAGGGGAACGGCAGAGAAAGGGGAAGATCGGGGCAGGCGATCGCTCTCCGCACTGTAGCGATCGAGAGCCGTCGCCAAATCAAAGAGTTGGGTTGCACTCAGGGGCACTCTCTCGACTGAATTCTCTGAGGCGAGATTGCCGAGAACGAGTTCGTGCAGCAGCAATCCTTTCGGTTGAAGATGGGGCATCGTCCCGGTTGCAAGATTGACCGAGGCAGATGGGGACTTCTCCGCAACCAGCGATGCGGTCGCGAGGAGAGGCAAACGGGGGGGAGAAGATTGACCTAAAAAATCTTGGACGTAAGTCGCCACCAAATCGCACAGGCGATCTAATTGTTCGCGATCGCCCCTGAGAACGGGGGGATCTTCTTGAATTTTTCGGGGATCGTCAAACCGCAATTCAAAGCGCAACTCATCCGCGAGAGACCTGCCCCGAAAACGAGCAAAGGGCGATCGCTCGGCCATAATTTCTAAAGTACAAGTGGGGGGCGTATAACGACGAATCAGCATTATTGGTTATTTGTTGTTAGTTATTTGTTATTGGTTGTTGGTTATTCACTGTTCACTGATAACTGATAACTGTTCACTGTATAAGTGCCAGCCACAAGCGGCGGTGTCCGTTGGCGGTACTGTAAAAGAGTAAATCGATTAAAAGTTTAAAGGCGAGGCGATCGAGTCCTGAGATCGAACCCGCTTCGTTTTCGGTCATGCGCTCTTGATAGGCATTGCAAAATTTGTCTAAATAATCTCCCAAGAGAGCTGCTCGATGGGGCGGGCTATTGTCTCGGACTCTCTGCTCGAGCAGCGTCACCGCACGGCGAATCAATTCTTGATGCTTTTGCGCCAGACGACAGATAATCAGAACCAGCGATCGCGCTTCTTCCACATCCAACTTTTTCCGTCCCCCCGAACTTTTCCGCAAGGGATTGGATTGACGCAAGCGCCACAATCCCACGCGATCGCCGATTTTCGGCTCTAAACCGAGTTCTTTAGCCGTTTTGAGGATGGCATCGGAACCAACCCCGAGCAGCGCTTCTAACGCCAGCAGAACCAAATCGAGATGAGTTTTGATATTGTCGAGTTGCCCTCCATCGGGGGATGCAGCTAGAGTTAAATCCTGCCACAATTGTTGATAGTGCTGGTCGAGTTGGGAACTGCTGGAGTGCATAAATTTAGCTTAGCGAAGCGATCGCGATGGGAGAGATGCCGTTACCATTCTGGCAACATCGATGGCAAAATTGGCCAAAATTCAAGGCCAAAATTCAACGATTCGGACAAGATTGGGAGTTTTGCGAACCTTGAGTTTTTGAGATTTTATCCCGAGTCCCCCAACTCCTTCCAGACCCAACGATTAAATTTTTCTGCAACATTTTTCTGCAACAAAAGATCTTATGAATCACATTCGAGTCGTTTTGATTGAAGACCACGATTTGACGCGCATGGCCCTCAAAACAGCCCTGCGAGAACGAAGTGAAGTCGATTGTATTGGAGAGGCGGCAAGTGGCAAAGAAGGCTTGCAATTGGTGCAGCGTCTCATTCCCGATGTCGCGATCGTCGATATTGGTTTGCCCGACCTAGACGGCATCGAATTGACCCGTCAGTTAAAGAATGCGCCAACAGCGACTAAAATCCTGATTTTGACCCTCCAAGATAACGAAGAAGCCGTGATGGCCGCCTTTGCGGCGGGAGCGGATTCCTATTGCATGAAAGATACTAAATTAGAGTGGCTGCTCGAAGCCATTCAGACCACTCATCAAGGCAATGCTTGGATCGACCCCGCGATCGCGAGAATCGTCCTCTCCTGCGCGCGCCATGCCAATTCAGCTCAGTCCCCGTCAGCGACCCACTCCACTCGATCGGAGAATTATTCCCTGACCGAACGGGAACTCGAAGTCTTGCAACTTATTGTTGAGGGCTACAGTAATGCCGAAATTGCCAAAGCCCTCTATATTACCGTCGGCACCGTGAAAACCCACGTTCGCAATATCCTCAATAAACTTTGCGCCAACGATCGCACGCAAGCTGCCGTACAAGCCTTGCGTTCCGGTATTGTGAAACTCTAACCATTATCACTTGCTCGTGGCTCATTGCTCGGGGTTCATCGTTCGTTGTTTCCAGGAGGGCGAGGAGATGCTATAGTTTGAAAGATGTAGGGTGTTCATCAAGTCTCTTGCCAAGAGCGAGGAGATGGTTAACTCTCGATAGGGATTAAAAAGGATTTATACTCTATTGCCAAAATCGACTAACGGCAAAACCGACCGGACAGTAACCCCCCCCCAAATCTCCAATTTCCTTTTCCTTTCTTTTTCAATCAGCCAACTGGAGAAAGTTAATGAGTCAGGTAAGTTCCAAGAAACTGAAACTGATGGTGGTGGACGATGAACCCGACAATTTAGACTTGCTATATCGTACATTCCGGCGAGATTTTAAAGTTTTCAAAGCCGATGGTGCCCTCAGTGCTCTAGAAACTTTGGAAAAAGAAGGGGAAATGGCCATTATTATTTCCGACCAGCGCATGCCCGTCATGAACGGGACGGAATTTTTAAGCAAAACCGTCGATCGCTTTCCCGAAACCATTCGCATTCTCCTCACGGGTTATACCGATGTAGAAGATTTAGTCGATGCCATTAACTCCGGCAAGGTGTTTAAGTACATTACCAAACCTTGGAGTCCGGAAAGTCTCAAAGCCGTCGTCCAACAAGCCTCGGATACGTACAAAGTTCTTAAAAAAAGAACCAATGAATTGCGTCGGGCGTTGAGACGAGAAGAAATTCTCAACGTCGTCACCCGGACGATCCGCGAATCCTTGGACTATCAAGATATGCTGCAAGCGATCGTCAAAACCATCGGGGAGAATTTTGAGGCTGCTGCCGGACTCCTCAAACCGATTGAAGGCGATCGCCTCGTTGTCGATTCATTCTCCTATCAAATCTCGGTATCGGCAGAAGAAGTCAGCGAAGACAACAATTTTCCCCCCGATATGCCCTCGTTACTCGAACGGGTTTTAGAAACTCGCCAAACCCAAACCCAAGCGTCTTCGAGCGGCAATGGCGGTTTACAATTAGCCGTTCCCCTGACCGTTCAACAAGATCTTCTCGCCATTCTTTACCTCACTCAAGATCGGGCAGCAACCCCTTGGAGCGAAGACGAAATCGATCTCCTCGAATCCGTCGCCGAACAAGCTGCTTTAGCTGTTTCCCAAGCCAAACTTTACCAGCGCACCCAACAACAAGCCGAAAAAATGCGGGCGGAATTAGAAGTCGCGCGACAAATTCAGCATAATTTATTGCGTCAGAGTTGGGGCGATACGGGAAATGTTAAAGTTCAGGCCAGTTGCTATCCCGCTCGAGAAGTGGGGGGAGATTTCTTTGAGGTTTACGTTCATCCTCAAGGAGATATTTGGCTGGCGGTGGGAGATGTTTCCGGAAAAGGAGTTCCAGCGGCACTATTTATGGCAAGTGCCATCTCGATTTT
The DNA here is from genome assembly GCA_051439525.1 of Spirulina sp. Lineage (GTDB taxonomy): Bacteria > Cyanobacteriota > Cyanobacteriia > Cyanobacteriales > Spirulinaceae > CCY15215. The sequence continues at coordinate 29,430 of JBFRWJ010000260.1, forward strand.
ACGTCGCGAACTTTCCCAAGAAACCTCCCCCGATCCCGAGACGGTGCTGCGCAATCTCAATCACACCATGAAAGATGATTTATTTAGCACCAACTGTTTTATTACGATGGTTATCGCTTGCTATACTCCGGAAACGCAGTGCTTGCGCTATGCCAATTCCGGCCATATTTATCCCATGGTTTGGAATCATCCCACCAGCATTCAACAAGCCCGAGCCGAATCCGCAGATTCTCTCGAACCCAATTATTTAAAAGCGAGAGGGATTCCGGTCGGGATTTTACCGACTTGGAAAGGAAAAGCCGGTGAGATAACCTTAAACTCGGGAGATGTGTTTCTGTTAACCAGCGATGGCATTACAGAAGCCACCGTGACGCGAGAAGATTCCCCAGAGAATTCTTCGAGCGCGTCAAAGACGAACGCGATGCTCGAGCAAGAGGGACTTTGGCGATTGATTCTTCAAGACGATGAATCATCCGCCTTCAATCTCGATCGCCTGCTCGATCGCTTTCGCCAATGTACCAACCAAGTTCAGGAAGACGATCAAACGATGCTATCTTTGGAGGTTTTGTAGTTAATGAAAACGGAACTACAAATTCCGAGCGATCTCAAGTTTTTAACGGTAGTCGAGCGTTGGTTGCTCGATTGTTTGGAACTCGAACTCGGGGACTCAGTGGATTGGCCGCGACAGTCGAGTCGCTTGCGTTTAGCGCTGGTGGAGGCATATTCTAATGTCGTGCGTCACGCTCACAAGGAGCAGGCTCAGATTCCCGTTTTGCTCCGTCTCGAACTGAAAAATCGAGATTTAGCGTTAGAGATTTGGGATACTGGGAATGGCTACGATCTCGATACCTATGCGCCTCCAGTTCCCGAACGGAAGCAGGAAGGTGGTTATGGTTGGTTAATTATGAAACGACTAATGGATAAGGTGGAGTATCAACTCCAAGTCAATGGCGGACGAAATTGCTTGAAACTGCAAACGAACTTGCCGGAAATTGCTTCTTAACTCACTTTGCGCTCAATTTAGAATTTTTCTCTCGGGCTCGGGAGATCGCCCCCGAGCCGCAAGACTAGGAAAAGAAAAAGAGGGGGATGAGAGATTTGTCCCCACAATTTAGGATTTTGGGGAATCATTTCGGATTCGTTAAAAAGTCGTTTCCTTCCATCCCCAGAGATGGCGTTCCGCATCGGCAAATTCAATGTAAATGCGATCGCTCGGGATATCCAAAGTTTGAGAGAGCGTCTGACAAAACTCTTGGCTCATGGCTTTGGTTTGTTCGGGTTTCATGGTGCCAATACTTTTGATTTCTAGAAAACAGACGCGATCGCGAGTCCCGGCAAAAGTCATGGGGACATCTCCCTCAAAAGCTGTCATGACATAATTTTCCGATTTACCCAAATGTTGCGCTAATTTTGCCGACAAACTTTCCAGCAAAGAATCAACGGTTTTCGCATCGGGAGAAGCAGTCGATTGAACTTTAATAAAAGGCATTTTTTTGATTGGTTAATGGGTAATGGGTAATGGGTAATCGAGCGCAATTCATTGTTCATTGTTCATTGTTCATTGTTCATTGAAATCAGCCTCCGTATTTCCAGCCGGTACTTTCGAGCAATAACGGCTTTCCTTCGCGATAAACTCCCGCACCGATGACTTCTCCAACAAAAATGGTATGATCGCCTTCATCAACGCTACCGATGACGCGACATTCTACATATCCCAAGGAATCGGTAATAATGGGACATCCCGTTTCCTCACCCAGTGTAAAGTCGATATCAGCCAATTTATTTCCCACCCGACGTTGGGGTTTAAAAAACTTAGCCGCTAAATCTTTTTGTCCCTCTTCCAAAAAACTCAAGGTAAATACACCGCTATTTTGAAGCATGGCATGGGATCCCGAATCTTGTCGCACGCAATTAATCACTAAGGGAGGTTTGAAAGAGCCTTGCATGACCCAACTAGCTGTAAATCCGTTGAGTTCTTCCCCATCTTTAACCCCACAAATGTAGAGTCCGTGAGGGATTTTCAACAACATCGTTTTCTTGGCGTTTTCGTCTAACACTGATTTTCCTCTTAAAAAATATTCTCGTGTTTTAGTTTATCAAAAGACAACTATTTCGCATCTATTTTAACTGAGTTTCGACTTTTATTAATCGTATTTTTTTAAAAAGGCTTCGGCATCAGAGCGATCGCCGATCGCGCCGTCTAGGGTAGCATAGAGGAGATCGTCGAGCATTTGTTTGTAGTGGGGACCGGGTTTATAGCCCAGTTTTTTCAGATCGTTGCCATTGAGTGGGGAAACGATCTCGGACCAACAGGTTAAATAGCGCCAGATTTTGCGGCGCGTACTTCTTTGGGTTTGCACCACCAGCAACGCGAGCATGGGGGTTTTATAGCGACGGAGAACTTTCACGATCGCGCTGGGACGATCGCCGGATTTGTCGGCCAGATCGGCAACGATCTGCTGTTTGACGGCGGCAAAACGGCTCAAACGTTGAATGCTATCGGCATTTAATTGCAAATTTTCTGCAACTTGCGCGGCGGTGGCAGAAGGGAGATCGCACAAGAGCATTTCTAAGCGCATTTGCCAATGAACGAGGTGATTTTCCGGATCGAATTGGCGCAAGGCGCGATCGAGAAAGCGAATGTTCCACCACAGCGCGCTATCTAATTTTAAGGTGGGATGCAAACAGCGCAAGGCACCGAGAGCGGCAATTAATTTTAAGGCGGGATACCAATAGGGAGCGCGCAAAATGTATTTGAGTTCGGTTTTTAAGCGCGTGGTTAGAGCCGGAACCTTGCGATCGCCGCGATCGCGATCGTAAGCGCCGCTTTCAAGAGCATAACGGATATAGTCTTCCGTTTGAGATTCGATGGTAAATCCCAAGCGAACGGCAAAACGGACGGCCCGATAAATGCGGGTGGGATCTTCAATAAAACTGTTGGCATGGAGGACGCGAAGGGAACGCGATCGCAAGTCCGCCAAACCGCCAAAAAAGTCTAATAAGGCGTGCGATCGCGGTTGGGTCAATCGCCATGCCAAGGCATTAATCGTAAAATCCCGGCGATACAGATCTTGGCGCAGATCGCTGGCTTCTACTTCGGGATTAGCGGCAGGATAGGGGTAAAATTCCGTTCTCGCGGTCGCGATATCCACCGCGAGAGAGCCATATTCCGGGTCTTTATGCCAAAGCAGGGCAGCCGTTTGGAACGCCCCGTGAACCTCCAACCTCGCCGCCGGATAGCGCCCTTGCAAAACCTTGGCCAAGTCTACCCCCGCCCCAGCTTCCACGGCGCGATCGAACCCCTCCACCACCAGATCGAGATCTTGAATGGGGTTGTTGGTTGTTGGGTGTTGGTTGTTGGGTGTTGGTTGTTCCTTCAATAACAAATCGCGCACGGCTCCCCCGACGAGATAAAGATGCCATCCTCGTTTTTCGGCTTCTTTGGCTGCCAAATTCAGCAAATTGATAATTTGAGGAGATAAAAGCGATCTTAAATCCGGTAACTGTTCCCCGTTCCCCGTTCCCCTTTCCCCGTTTCCGATTCCCCGTTCCCGATTTACCGACAACTGTAAAACATCCGTGCGGGTAACGATTCCCACCAAGCGATCGCCATCGAGAACCGGCAAGCGTCCCATATCATTCGTGACCATAAGCGCCTCAATTTCGGGCAGGGGAGTATCCGGCGCAATTGTCTTGAGATTGCGACTCATATAGCCTTTAACGGGAGCGTGAGCAAAACCGTGATGCAGGGCGATATCCAAGTCCCGACGGGAAATAATCCCCACCAAGCGATCGCTCTCATCGACGACGCAGAGCCCCGAATGACCGTAACGCAAGAGAATCCGTTGTGCCTCGGCGATGGTGACGGCGGGACGAATGGTACGAACCGGAGAAGACATTAACCCTCGGGCGGTGAGGGGTTGGGGAATTTGTGCGATCGCTGCCTCGACTAACTCATTTAAAGCGATCGCCCCATCGCGATCTTTTAAGTTGGCGGCGGCGGCTTGGGGGTGACCGCCACCGGAGACTGACGCAAACAAGCGGGCTAAATTCGTCCCCGGAATGCGCGATCGTCCGATAATTGTCACCCGTTCTCCTCCTTCGTTGCGGCGAAAATATCGCGCCCCCACCAGTAAGAGATCCGCCTCGGTTAAATCGATCGCCCGTTCGGCGACACTGGATAAACCCGGCATGAAGCGATCGGTCTCCAACAGCACCCAAGCAACACAATAGCCGAAAACCATGCGAGTTTTCAGTTTTTCAATCGCTTCCGAGAGTAGCTTTTGCAAATCCCGAGACAACCCCGGATCGATATATTCCCGCAGGGCTTGACCCATTATGCCCCGTTCCATCAACCAAGCCAAAGCGCGAGCATCTCGAGGTGTGGTTTGTTCGCTGGTCAGAGAAGCCGTATCGACATGAATGGCTAAAGCCATGACCGTTGCTTCGGGAGGCGTTAAAGGGAGATCTGTCTGCTGTAACCTCTCGACAATTAATGTAGTGGTTGCCCCAACGGCTTCGATTTGTCGATAAGTTGCCCGAATGTCACTGCAACTGTTGAGGTGATGGTCGTACACCTCAACCGCCTCGAGATGAGGCAGATCGAGCCATTCTGCCGCCATCCCCAAGCGATCGCGTTTTTGGGTATCGACCACGCAGATCCGTTGAATTTGCTTGGGATTGACGCTACGGCGCTCAATGGTAGCAAATTCATCTCGATACAAGGCCAAAAAATTCTTAACCCCCGGATGCGCCCCTCCCGTTAAGACTAATTTTGCCCCGGGTTTCAACCGCGTTAGCCCGACGGCAGCCCCTAAAGCATCAAAATCCGCCGTCTGGTGACACAAAATAATATCCATATCTTACAGTCTACCCAATTGAGGACGAGGAATGCTGAGGTCTCCTCGCCAACAGCGCGATTGGATTGCTGAATGGCGGTGCGACCCCGGCATCCCCCCCTCCCCCCCACCCCCCCTTCTTTCCCCCCCTTACACCGGGGGGCTCGGGGGGATGAAGGGGGGATGGGAATGCGCACCAAGAGACGATTGCTGCATCTCTCGCGCTCATGTCCGATCGACCTGTTGGGAATTGATGAAGGGGACAAGATTTGGTTCAATGAGAAGAGAATTACAAAACATATAAGACAACGACAACTCTACTTTCAGAGTTTCTGTCATTTATCAACGTCTTGGGAGAATTAGCAGATGTTTATCCTGTTTGAAATCGCTTTAGCGGCTTTAGTATTCGTGTCTTTGGTCATGGTCATTGGCGTACCCGTCGCCTATGCCACTCCCCAAAACTGGGAACAGTCCAAATCCTTGATCTATCTCGGTTCGGGGGTCTGGGCTATATTGGTCATTCTGGTCGGTGTTTTGAATTTTCTGGTCGTTTAACCTTGCGGGTAGTAGGTAGAACGAGAAAGCCAGCGCGATCGCTGACTCCTCATAACCTATTACCCATTCCCCATAACCTATTACCCATAACCTATTCCCATTCCCCATTATCAATGACAGTTTTTGAAGGAACATTCCATCGCGATCCCTCAACCTTACGTTTTGCCGTGGTGATCGGTCGCTTTAACGACTTGGTCACGGGAAAACTCTTATCGGGGTGTCAGGACTGCTTGAAACGCCACGGAATTAATATCGATCCCCAAGGCACTCAAGTGGATTATTTTTGGATACCCGGAAGTTTCGAGCTGCCCATGGTAGCGCGGCGCGTTGCCTTTTCCGGTCGCTATAATGCAGTGATTTGCTTGGGGGCCATCATTCGTGGAGACACGCCCCATTTTGATTATGTCGCGGCAGAAGCAGCCAAAGGCGTTGCGGCGGCAAGTTTCCAAACAGGGATTCCCGTGGTTTTTGGCGTACTGACGACGGATACCTTGCAACAGGCTCTCGAACGGGCTGGGATTAAGAGTAATTTAGGCTGGAATTATGCCTTAAATGCTCTGGAAATGGCAAGTTTGATGCGAGAAATCCATCGGGAACTCCCTGCCCCGACTTATCCCTATCTCGATCGTCCCGCCTCTGACGCTCCTCCCTCCCTCCCGGTTTCGCCGTCAGATTGAATGAATCCCTTGGGGGAATGCAAAATGCAAAATTCAGAATTCAAAATTAAAATTGACAAATCATTTGTTGTGTGTAATACTTGGAAAGTACGGCAATGATGCGGGTGTAGCTCAGGGGTAGAGCGTCACCTTGCCAAGGTGAATGTCGCGCGTTCGAATCGCGTCACCCGCTTATCGATTACAAAGAGCTTTTATGTCTCTCAAAAAATAGTCATGCGATCGCTTCCCTTGCGATCAGCTCTGTTGCTTGTTCTGCGGGTATGGGTTTCGACCAAAAATAGCCTTGCCCGAACTCACAACTTAACGCGCGCAATGCTTCCATATCTTTTTGGGTTTCTACCCCTTCCGCAATAATTTCCATCCCTAACGTATGACCGAGATCGATAATCATGCGAACGATTTCACCGTCTTCGCGACTCTCTCCCATATTTCTCACAAAAGACTTGTCCACTTTCAGCGTATCCACGGGAAAGCGACGGAGTTGGCTCAAAGAAGAGTAACCCGTACCAAAATCATCCATGCTGAGCTTGCAGCCGAGGGATTTGAGCCGCAGCATCAGATCGATCGCTTCCTCCACATTCCCCATTACCATGCTTTCAGTAATTTCCAGTTTGAGCGTCTGTTCTCGAATGCCAGTCTCTTTAACGATTTGCGAGAGCATCTCAATTAAGTCCGGTTGATCGAATTGACGACCGGAGAGATTGACACTTAAAATTAAAGACTGTTGGGGAAATCGTTCTTGCCATTGATAGGCTTGGCGACAGGCTTCTTGCAAAATCCATTGTCCCAAAGGGATAATGAGCCCGGTTTCTTCAGCGAGGGGAATGAACATAAAGGGAGAAATAAAACCCTTATCGGGATGTTGCCAGCGAATCAAGGCTTCAAAACCGACAATTTTCTCTGTATTCAGAGCGAGAATAGGTTGATAATAGAGAACGAATTGTTCCTCGGCGATCGCCTGTCGCAATTCATTTTCAAGAGCAAACTGTGCAACGGCTTCCTCAAACATCCCCGTCGCAAAGACAGAGTGAGATTGACCGAGAGCTTTAGCGCGAAACATGGCGGTATTGGCATCCCGTAACAAATTTTCCGGAGTCTGGAGATGTCGTTCTTGGGTGGTGGCAATACCGATATTCACCGTCGTGACGATTTGCTGACTCTTCCACAAAAGCGGTTCTTCTAAGATCCCTTGCAAGCGATCGGCTAAAGCGGTGAGAGAATCGGCATCGCAGTCGAGGACGGTGGCAAATTCCCCTTCACCCACTCTCGCCAGTTTTGCCCCTCGGGGAAGATTGTTTTGCAAGCGCTTGACGAGAGTTAAGAGAAAGCGATCGCCGATGGCATCTCCCCAAGTGTCATGAATCAGATGCACGCGATCGTATTGTACGAACATGACTCCGAGGGTGGAGTCAAGGCCGCGGCGACGGATTTGAGTTAAGGATTGTTTGAGGTGACTCACTAAAGAGTCCCGATTGAACAAGCCCGTGAAGGGATCGCGAGTCGTGGTGTAGAGCAAGCGATGGGCGATCGCGAAACCACCGGCGACGATAAATGCCAGCACGGGCTCCATAATGGGAATCCAGACAAGATGGGTTAAGAGAAGCCAACCCGTCCCCGCGATCGCCGCAACGCTTGCAATGCCCGCCAAACTAAACGCGATCGGATGCCTTAACCTCCAGACCGCGATCCCCCCAGCGATCGCCCATCCCCAAAGCCAGAAGAGTTCGCCCCATTGCGGCCAAAAGGAAAAAGGTCGGTTGTGTCCCGAAGCAATTTCCAAAAGCTGTCGGGTCATTTCTGCGTGAACGATAACCCCAGACATGTGAAAGGCATCTTTTTGGCGAGCGCCACTATAGGGAGTTAAAATCAAATCTTTTAAACTGGGGGCGACAGTGCCGACGAGCACGATTTTGTCTTCCACGGCTTCGGGATCGATCTCCCCGGCGAGCAATTGCTGCAATCCTGCCGACTCAATGACGTTGTTGCGGGCGCGATAGTTCATTAAAATTTGATAGCCTCGCGTATCGGCAGTCTGATAACCCCCAGCGTTGCGATCGAGGGGAATGAGTTCTCTATCTCCCAGAAATAAGGCGCGATCGCTATAGCGAAAGACCATCCCCTCTTGGCGACTGTAAGCCAAAAAAACGCGCAGGGCAAAGGAGTAGTAATCTCGATCTTTTCTCGGCACAAAAAGAAGATTGCGACGGAGTACCCCATCCCTATCTCGGGAAAAATCATTAAACCCGACTCTTTCGTCCTCCACGTGGGGAGGAGGGGGAATATTGTTGACAATTTCCGTAATGGCGATGAGGTTTGTTGCTTGCAGTTGTTGGGCGAGTGCCTCCTCTCCCGGGGGTTGGGGAATATCTCGGTAGAGGTCGAGTCCGATAACTCTCGGCTGGTAAGATTGAAGTTGCTCGATCGCTCGGGCGAGAATTTCATCCGAGAGCGGCCAGCCGTAGTGTTGCAAGTCTTCTTCGGTAATGGCGATCGCGAATAATCTCGGATCGGGAGGAACATCGGCTCGTAGTTGGATAAAGCGATCGAAAACGGCTAAATCTAAGTTTTCCAGAATGCCAAATTGCTGAAGTCCCCAAAATCCCCCCGTCACGATCGTGCTTGACGCGATGATGGAGTAACTGGAGACCCAGACGATATGAGAGAGCGATCGTAGGGATTGAATGACTTTCAAAAGAAAATGCAAAGATTAAACGCTAATCGATGTCCAACAATTTTAACGGTTAATTTGATTCCGACACGGATAATGTCGGGATCTGAATTTCCAACAGCATTTCTAGAAGCCCTTCGTATTCGTTAAATTCCAAGGCAGACAAAACTTGCTTCCATTGAGCAAAGACGCGATCGCTGTTGGGATAAGTGCGGCGCAGTTCGATCGCGGTGGCGATCGCATCGCTCCACAATCCGGCTTTCTGATAAGATTGCACTAGAGCGAGTCGTTCTTCTAAGCTCGATGGGGGGTTTGTTGGTTCTTCCCGTGCAATTTTCCGTACTGTCCCATTAATGCCAATTGCTTGTTCGGCATTCGTGTCAAAGTCGCAGAATATGTCAAAAAACCAATGATAGTTTTCACCGATATGCAAAACATTTTCAGGGAGGCGAATCCCGATAAACTCTTGCGCTTGCCCGACTTCCAAACTGGTTTCGTAAATTGTATTGCCTTCGCGATCGGACAAAATAAACTCGGCTGGATGGAGTCGATCGAGTTTGGGGACGGCAATATAGATTAATGGCTGCTCTCTCGCCGTTACTCCTAGATTATCGTTAGGACTCAAACCCACCAGTTGTGGAGCTTTGCTCGCACAGGTCGATATCGTTCTCGTGCCTCCGCCAACGCGGCCTTCGGGAAACTCCCCGCGATCTTCGTTTTTGACCTCAGCAGCAACGGACATTACCGCAAAGGTAGAAAGGGCATAGAATGCAATCCCCAAATACAGCACCGCATTTTTTAAAATTGTCTTGCGCATGATTCCCACTTCTCGAATACTGTAATTTCATTCTAAACAATTAATTAGTTGCTCTGAAACCCACCAGAGTTCCCAAAAAAAGGTTACGATATATGTTCTCTTTTTCGCCGCGTTCCGAGATCTCCACATCGTCATTTCTGCCTACAAAAAACATCCGTTCGATTACGGATGTCAAATGCCAAACGATCTTATCTTTCGAGTTATTACGATCTCCTTTCATAAGGAATGTAAAAAATTAGCGGATACAGATAAAATTTTTCGATTCCATATCAAGTCGATTATTAGGAAAAAATCGCTTCCACGCGTAAGTTGCCAGAGCGAAATAGCGTTCGTCGCTGGGAAGGAACTCCGCCGATGCGTTACTACACGTTCTTTCAAGGATTGCTACTTCTAAGCCTACCTTTCGGGTTCTTCGCGCCAACTTTGCTTCACGCCCCTTACCGTGGGGTAAAGGTACTGTTCCTCTCGTACTGGTATGTAAGCTCTGTCTGTCAGGACGCGCAAAGCGATTTTTTCGGGATGGGGAAAATAGTGGAGTATCAGAAAGCCGCCTCCTTAATTTTGTGGCCGATCGCAAGAGCGATCGCGTTACTCTTTTTATGCTACAACAAAACTACAAAACCGTCAAGAACAATTTATCCTTCCTCCTTCCTCCTTTCCAAGAATCGGTTAAAATCGGCTAGACGGACATTTATCGATATGCTCCCCGCCGTGAAACGAGTGGGGATTCCCCTAAAACAAAGGTAATCAAACTCTAATGACAGCAACACTGACAAAGCCCAAGTACGAAATTAAAGATATAGCACTTGCCTCCAAAGGCAAACAGCGCATTGAATGGGCGGGACGGGAGATGCCCGTTTTGCGTCAAATTCAGGAACGATTTGCCACCGAAAAACCCTTAGCGGGAATTCGTTTGGTTGCTTGTTGTCACGTGACGACAGAAACCGCCCACCTCGCGATCGCGCTCAAAAATGGCGGTGCGGATGCTTTGCTGATTGCCAGCAACCCCCTCTCCACTCAAGATGATGTTGCGGCTTGCTTGGTTGCCGATTACGATATTCCCGTATTTGCCATCAAAGGTGAAGATAACGAAACCTATCATCGCCACGTCCAGACGGCTCTCGACCATCGCCCCAACATTATCATCGATGATGGCAGCGATGTTACGGCAACGATTGTCAAAGAACGTCAAGACCAACTCAAAGACCTGATCGGGACGACGGAAGAAACCACCACCGGGATCGTTCGTCTTTTAGCCATGTTCAAGGATGGGGTACTTTCTTTCCCGGCCATGAATGTGAATGATGCCGATACTAAGCATTTCTTTGATAATCGCTACGGTACCGGACAATCCACCCTCGATGGTATCATTCGCGCCACCAATGTCCTCCTCGCCGGCAAAAATGTAGTGGTCGTGGGCTACGGTTGGTGCGGGAAAGGGGCTGCAATGCGAGCGAAAGGCATGGGCGCTAATGTTATCGTTACGGAAGTCGATCCCACCCGTGCTATTGAAGCGGTAATGGATGGTTTCCGGGTCATGCCCATGGCAGAAGCCGCACCCCAAGGGGATCTGTTTATTACGGTAACCGGGAACAAGCACGTCATTCGTTCCGAACATTTCGAGGTAATGAAAGACGGGGCGATCGTTTGTAATTCCGGTCACTTCGATATTGAAATCGATCTAAAATCCTTGGGGGCAAAAGCAACCACAGTGAATGAAGTTCGTCCCTTCACCCAAGAGTATAAAATGCCGAGTGGCAAATCGGTGGTCGTCTTGGGTGAAGGTCGCTTGATCAACTTAGCGGCAGCAGAAGGACACCCCAGTGCGGTGATGGATATGAGTTTTGCCAACCAAGCCCTCGCTTGCGAATACTTGGTGAAAAATCAAGGTAAATTAGAACCCGGATTGCATTCCATTCCCGCAGAAATTGACAAGGAAATTGCCAGCTTGAAATTAAAAGCGATGGGAATTGCGATCGATACTTTGACTCCCGAACAAGTCGAGTATATGAATTCTTGGACGATGGGAACTTAATTTCGCAATTGCGCTAAAAGTTACCCAGGAATTTGCAGGGACGTAAAATTCTACGTCCCTTGTCTGCCCTGAGTTTGATTGAGAATCAAGCCGCCAATTTCTTTGACCAATTTAGCGGCAACGGTTGCCGTCAGATCGTTAATATCTCGGACGGGATTGTATTCAACAACATCAGCACCAATAATCGGCTGTTTGATTTGGTGAATAATCCAGAGAACTTCTCGCATGCTTAAACCCCCCGGTTCGTAATGAGAAACCCCCGGGGCACAAGCCGGATCCAAAGCATCCAGATCGAAGGACAAATACAGAGGAGCATCAAAATCGGTCTGAAACGATCGCGCGTCAAACTCTCGCATTTCATGAACCTCCACCGAGAATCGTTCGACCTGTTCTCTCTGATGAGGATTGAGGGTACGGATGCCAACTTGAACCAAACGTTTACAGAGTCCATTTTCCATAATTCTCGCAAACGGGCAACCATGAGACAAGGGATTTCCATCCAATTCATCGTATAAATCGCTGTGAGCATCGAAATGTAAAATATTAACCGCACCGTGATGAGCGGCGATCGCTTGGAGAATGGGATAAGTAATGGCATGATCGCCTCCCAAAGATAAAGGAATGCCCCCTCGTTTGAGAATTCCGGCAATAATCTCCGATATCCCCATAAAGGCCTCTGTAGTGGGAGCAATATCTCGATTCCCAATATCTTTAACGCGGCTGCAATTAAGTTCGGCTTGTAATTCAGAAGAAGGATTGGTCGAGTCTGAATAAAACGTCTGGCGAATGCGATCGGGAGCCCCGGCACAGCCTTTTAAAAAACTGGAATTTTCATCACTGCAAATGCCCACCAGTACGAGATCGTTAGGGTTGATTTGGTCGATACTCGATGTCATAGAATTAAACCCAATTTTTTGGTAAATTTTCTAATAATGCTTGACGCATGATGTTAGCGGGGACGGGTTGCTGCAGCCAAAGCTGTAACGCTGCCGCACCCTGTTGGACTAACATTTCGCTCCCGTCGATCGCCCGTGCGCCGCAATTTGTTGCCAGTTGTAAAAAGCGAGTGGGACTGGGGGTATAAATGAGATCGTAAGCGATCGCGCCTTCAGGTAATTGTTTTAATGTCACTTCCTCTACGGGAGAGCGATCGATATGAGGAGACATTCCCACGGGTGTCGAATTGACTAAAAGCTGAGTTTCCGATACCAATGCGGGTAATTCATCCCACAGATGCACCCGAACAGCGCCAGCAAAGGGCGTATCTTGCCAGCTTAGTTTAAATCGCTCCAACTTCTCGCGATCGCGTCCCACAACGCGAATTTCCGGACAACCCAACTCCACGCACCCCGCCACCACTGCCCGCGCCGCGCCGCCATTCCCTAAAACGACAGGATTTATGTTACTCCAATCCCGTGGCAATTCCCGTAACGGCGAAATAAACCCGATCGCATCGGTATTCGTTCCCTCCCATCCCTTTGAACTGCGCCAGACGGTATTCACAGCCCCGATCGCCCGCGCCACGGGAGAAACTTCAGCGAGAAGGGGAATAATCGCCTGTTTGTGAGGAATGGTAATATTAAACCCCACCAAGGCGATCGCGGCAAATCCATCCAATGCTTTCGCTAAATTCTCCCTTTGGATGGGAAAAGGTAGATAAACATAATCTAAACCCAGATGAGCGATCGCGGCGTTGTGCATGGCAGGGGAGAGGGAATGTTCCACCGGATCGCCGATTACGCCTAATAATTTGGTTTTTCCGGTAATTGACATGGGTAATCAACGAAGAGGGATGAAGGCAGGATAACACAAAAGTGACGTTCCTCGAATCCGAGCTATTCTTTTTCTTTGTTCTCTTGAAAGCGATCGATTAATTCTTCACGAGACAATTGTAAAAGTAGGGGAGTGAATTCCTCAGAAGACAATCTCATAATCGGCTCGATAATTGCGGCAAGTTCGTCATTCATCTCTCCAAAGCGAACTTGGAAAATATTTTCGATGAGACGGCGCGTTGCCTCCAGCTTTCCTTCCCCTCGACCTTCTGCTTTTCCTTGTTGAAGTCCTTGTTGAAGTCCTTCTTCTTTTCCTTGTTGAAGTCCTTCTTCTTTTCCTTGTTGAAATCCTTGTTGAAGGAATTCTTTTTTGGCTTGTTGGCGAAGTTCTGCCATTGCCTCTTCATACATTTCCATCAAAGTCATAATTAACTCCTCGTCGTCGCGATCTAAATCTTGTTCTTTGTTTTGGCGTTTTGTGAGTAGTGCAATTAGCACTCTTACCAATTTTATAACACTTTCTCGAAGGGGATTTTCTGCGGGCAGGGATTCGAGTTCTCTAACTGCTTGTTTTTGGACATTTCCCCGTCCCAATAGTCGCAACCACAAGGTTTCTGATGTTTGGGGGAGTTGGTGAATCACCACAATTGCAGTATTCCAACTTGCACTCAGATAGTAAATTCCTCGTTCGTCTTTTTTTGAGGATGGGACAGCCGAGAAACTTTTCAGAAAATTAGGTGAAGCGGTGGGGGTCAGTATCCACAGTTGAGGAACTTCGCGATCTCCGACCGGGATTTTTGTGCGATTTTCCTTTCGTTCCAATTCTGCTAGCACAACGAACAGTTTCATCATACAAGTACGAATATCGCTTTGAGTGATGGGGTTGCGGAAAGGTTCAAAGAGAGCGGGAGTAGCGGTTAATCGTCCCAACAAACCTAAGTTTTCTCGATGTTCTGGGTCGGGGGAGGAGGGGGTAAATAAAACATCAATTTGGCGGCCTTCTGGGTGAATGTCTTTACTCGTTTCTACCGTTCCGAGGGGGGAAAGGAGCTCGCTGAGATATTGTTTGGCAAATTGGTCGTGGATGAAACGGGTCACTTGTTGATGAAAAATTGTTCAACAACAATAGTATAGCAGAGAAAGCACGATCGCACTGCCTTCCTCCTTTTCCCTCCTGCGATCGCATTTCTCAAAAAATGAACCGATTCGACTGATAACTGAGTTAAGGACAAGAAGTCGGCGTACCCGTCGGCGCACCGGAAATATCGTCGAATCCGGTATTATTGGATGCGATATCGGTAAAACCCACAAAGTTCGCCGTTGACCCGCCAGTCAGAACAAAACTCATATCGCTGCCTCCACCCCCAGAAGCATTGGGCATTCCACTGGTATTTCCTGTAAACTGAGCAATGCAGATATTGTCACCCGCATTGCGAGTCCGAATCGTAATACTGTTGGTTCCAGCTTGCTCAATGAGGTTGTTGGTAATGCTTACATTGTTGATAATATTGGCTGCACCTGCAGTATAAGCATCTATGAAAACGCCACTCGCAAACAAACCCGCTCCACTTGTGGAAATAGTATTCCCTGATATTGTTGCATTGTTGAGGGTTCCTTGGGAACGGACAAAAATCCCCGGAGCATTATTCCCGGTTGTCGAGATGGTATTATCGGATATTGTCGTATTGTCGATCGTGCCAATAAAAGGACGTATGCTAATACCCGTTCCAAAGACTCCTGAAGTAGAGATCGTATTGCCCGATATTGTTGTATTGCTTATGGTTTCGAGGCTGATGACAGTAAGAGCATAATTATTGAATCCGCTTGTAGATATGGTATTTCCTGATATTGTCGTATTGCTTATCTCTCCAGTACTGTCAGCACGCACCAAAATACCGTTGGTATTGTTTGCTGAACTCGAGATGGTATTACCCGATATCGCCATATTGCTAATTGTTCCTCCGTTATTGGCACGAGCAAAAATTACATGTCCGGCGATTCCCGAACTTGAGACGGTATTGCCCGATATCGTTGCATTATTGATTGTGCCTCCATCCGCATAAGCAAAAATACCATAACCTCTCGTCCCCGTTGTTGTAATTTGATTTTGGTCAACAGTAAACCCACTTACATTTGAGGCGATGACCCCCAAATTTGTTGTGGGAGGTTGAATGTCAAACCCGGATAGGGTGGAATTATTTCCCATTGCCACCATCGCATTGAACCCATCAACCGTGACTGTCGTGCCATTCAGCAGGGGTCGCACTCCCGTCCCCGTCCCCGGCAATTGCGTCGTAAACGTTTCGCTTCCTCCCAAGGTTGTATTGATTTGATAATCAAAAAACTGAGCAAAAGCCGTAGAAAGCACTTGCACGTTATCGGGAATTGCAAACCCATTCAAACCCGGATTCGTCCCCGCATCCACATATACGATATCATTGCCCGAAGTTTGAGCCAGCGCAATTCCTTCTGTCACCTGACCGCAAGGATTTTCAAAAGAACAATCTCCCGTTGCTCCTCCTTGGACGAAAATAAACCGCAATGCCTCTCCTGTAGCGGTATTGAGGGCGATCGCATTATCATCTTGGTCAATAGTCGTTGTAACTTCATTCTGACGGTCTATGGCAATGGTTTCCTGTCGTCGCGCCCCGCTTCCCAAGCGAGAAATCACCGATTCTTCCGGGGTTTCTTCCTTCTTCCGGGTTGAATTTCCCCCGAAGGTCATGCCCACATTAAATGCTACATTCGTGCCAAAATTGCCATCGGATTGCAAAGAGACTCCCGCTTGAAAATCATCGATTTCTGCCTGCAATCGTCCGCGCACTCCCACAAAGGAAGACCCCCCGGGGGCATCTAAAAAATAAGCGCCAGCATAAGCATATAAATTCCCCGTTTCCCAACTCAAGAGTTGATAGCCCCCTTCGAGGTCGAATCCCGTCATCGCTGCTTCAAACAAGCGAGAAGTTGTCTGCTGTCGGAAGCGAGAAAAGAGTAAATTATTCCCTGAAAAGCGCAAATTCGAGATAACAGTGCCGCTATCATAGAAGTCATTGGCTACTTCTCGCCGCGTCAAGCCGATGGGAAAATAACCATTGGCACTAATTTCCCACTTTTCCCCTTGCAGATCCAGCCCGAAACCCAGTTGATGAAAGGTTTCGTCGAATTCTGTCCGTCTGGCATCCCAGCCAATATAACCCCCCAGTACGAGGTCAGTTTCCGGGAGAAGGGTGCGATAACCCAAGCGCAAATTGCCGCCAAAATCACCATCGTGAGTAAAAAAGTTCGCGCGTCCTTCGGTGTAGAAGGTGCTGAGTCCGGGGACTTGGGCAAAGGGAACAAAAGCGTAGAGGCTGCCGAAAGAACTGCCATATCCTGCTTCCGGCCCCGATTGAAAGGTGGCACCGATACGGGGAAGAACCATTAAGGGTTCGTTAATCGGAATTTCTTCAATTTGAGCAAATTGGGGATTGACAAAAAGATTATTTTGTGAGGGGGGGGTAGAGTGAGAGAAACGGGTTGGGTTTCCAATTCGGGAACGATCTGGGCTCGTGCTGCCAGACAATAGGGAAAAACCAAACCTGTTAAAGCGATCGCGGTACTAACACGGTGAGAGATCATAATTTGTTCTGGAGAGTTTAATCGTGTTCTCAGTATATTCTCTAGCTCTCGTTTTCCATAGACTCTGGTTTGATGAGTCAAGATAACTGCGCGAATTTGTTCATGCAGTCACCGGATCGGAAAAATTGCCAGACCTTGCTAGCTGAGAAAATTTGCCCGATCGCGATCGCTTTTTTGCGGCAGAGCTAGCAATGAGGAGCGCTTGCCTTTAAAATAATGCGGATGCGATCTCTTTTTATCCCATGACATCAGAGAGCTTTCCCAATTCTCGCCCCCGTCGCTTGTTAATTACAGGTGGAGCGGGGTTTATCGGTTCCAATTTTACGCATTATTGGTGCGAGAATTACCCGAGCGATCGCGTGGTCGTTTTAGATGCCCTAACCTATGCGGGAAATCCTCAGAATTTAGCCGATTTAAAAACACGAGAAAACTTTCGTTTTGTCAAGGGAAATATCTGCGATCGCTCCCTCGTTGACGAACTTCTCAAAACCGAAAAGATCGATACCATTGCTCATTTTGCTGCCGAGTCCCATGTCGATCGCTCTATTTTAGCCCCCGATGCGTTTATTCAAACCAATCTCGTCGGCACTTTTACTCTCCTAGAAGCCTTTCGCCGCCATTTTCCTCGCATCGCCGGTAATTCTCCCTTATTTCTCCACGTTTCCACCGATGAAGTGTACGGCAGTTTAAACCCCGAGGATGCGCCTTTTACGGAAAATACCCCCTATGCTCCCAATAGCCCCTATTCGGCCTCGAAAGCCGGCAGCGATCACCTAGCGCGATCGTATTTCCATACCTACCAAATTCCCACGATTATCACCAATTGTTCTAATAATTATGGCGCTTATCATTTCCCGGAAAAATTAATTCCTTTAATGTGCATTAATATTCTTTTGGGAAAACCCTTACCCGTGTATGGAGACGGTCAAAATGTACGAGATTGGCTCTACGTTCTCGATCACTGTCGTGCCTTAGAAACCGTCATTCATCGCGGCAAACCGGGAGAAATGTATAATATTGGCGGCAATAATGAAGTGAAAAACATCGAGCTCGTACAAATGCTCTGCGATATTGTCGATGAATTAGCTCGCGATTTACCTGTGCGTCCCTCCCGAAAACTTATTACCTTCGTCAAAGACCGACCCGGCCACGATCGCCGTTATGCGATCGATGCAACGAAAATCAAAACCGAACTGGGTTGGACTCCTTCTATCACTGTAGAAGAAGGACTCAAAAAAACCGTACAATGGTATCTCGATAACCGTCGCTGGTGGCAACCCTTACTATCAGAAGAATATCGAACCTATTATCAAAAACTTTACGGAGAAGTCGGAAGTTGGCAGTCGGAAGTCGGACAACAAATAACAAATAACCAACAACAAATAACAAATAACCAACAACCCAATGGTAAAATATGAAGGTTTATGAAGTTTTTTTGAGCTAATCCATGTTTTTCCGATCTTTCTTCTCTCGCCTATTGGCACTGGTCTTAGTCGCCGCGATCGCATTGACCGGATGTTCGAGTTCTTCCCTCATCTCGGGCAACTATCGCGAAGATACCTTAACGACCCTCGAAAATCTCAACGAATTGATCGATCTGTCTGGAAAAGAAGAGAATTTTTCTGAAGCTGTTGCCTCGGGACGCAGTCTGATCAACGATTATGCCTCTCGCTATCGCCGCGATGATCGCGTTTCGGGACTGCGATCGTTTACCACCATGCAAACGGCGTTGAACAATCTGGCAGGATTTTACAACACTTACGGCGTTCGCCCCCTGACGGATAAGTTAAACAAGCGCCTCAAACAAGAGTTCAAGGAAGTTGAGTTCACCCTCAAGCGCGGATTCTAACCCCCATTTCCAGCCGCTTCGCACCTCGATTGCTTTATTGATAATTGATAATTGTTCATTGTCCGATGTCAAGTTCTCAAACAAACGCCAGATACGCCTTGTGGCAACAAATGGTCTCTGGGATCGCGATCGGTGCGACGGCGATCGCTCAATTAGCCCTGCCTCCTCGCGCGATCGCGCAAACGGGGGCCTACTGTCGGGCAACCCCCGATGCGATCGCCCAAAAAGAACTCCTGCGTCAACGGGCCATCAATGGAGATGGAGACGCGAAAGTCGAATATCAAGCCTTTATTAAAACCCAAGGCGATCGCCTTGCTCAATGTCGCCGTCAAACTTGGCCGCGGGTGCAAGCGATCTGGTTGCGCCTGCATCCTTGCGATGCCCGTCCGGGGGAACTGGATAAAGTTCTCGACCAGATCGTCAATAAGGGCTATAACGAGGTCTATGTCGAAGTTTTCTACGATTCCCGCGTGCTACTTCCTGCCGCCGATAATCCCACGCCTTGGATCTCCGTCGTGCAAGCCCGAGGGGCAGAAAATATCGATTTGCTCGCCGATGCCATTCAAAAAGGACGACAGCGCGGTTTAAAGGTCTATGCTTGGTTATTTACCCTGAATTTCGGTTACGCTTACGGCGTGCGCCCCGATCGCCAGAATGCCCTCGCCCGTAACGGTCGAGGCCAAGATAGCACGGCGATCGTTCCCGATGGTTCTCAGGTTTTTATCGATCCCTACAACCGTCAAGCACAAATCGACTACTATCAACTGTTGCAGTCCATTCTCAAACGCCGTCCCGATGGGGTTCTCTTCGACTATATCCGCTATCCGCGCGGGTCGGGCAACGGGTCTGTTGCCAGTAGCGTACGAGACTTATGGATTTACGGAGAAGCCTCCCAACAAGCCCTCTTACAACGGGCCAAAAATAACCAAGGACGAGATCTCATTCAAAGATTCTTGCGTCAGGGTCGCATTACGTCTGGGGACGTGAGTGCCGTCCGCCGCCGCTATCCCAATGAAGGGAGTCCCC
>JBFRWJ010000261.1:0-6643 GCA_051439525.1 Spirulina sp.
GTTAAGCGATCGCACTTATAAAGCGGCTGTTGCTCTAACGTCTGATGATGCGTTAATGTCTTGGCAACTTACCGCTAAAGTTTTGAATGATAATCTGAATGCAAATCCTCTCGGGATCGCGAGCGGAGGATTAGGACTTGCGACAAAACCGACTTTAAAAATGAATGTTAATCTCGCCGATCGCTCTTACAAAATTTGTGCGATCGAACCTTTAGAAGAAAAACGCGATGTCTACGACATTGAAGTTCCCCACACCCATAATTTTGCTCTAGCAAGTGGCATATTTGTTCACAATAGCGCGAAACAAGGACGCGATCGCCGCACTCAAGCGATTCTTCCCCTACGCGGAAAAATCCTCAATATCGAAAAAACCGACGATGCCAAAATCTACAAAAATACGGAAATACAATCCTTAATTACTGCTTTGGGATTGGGGATCAAGGGAGAAGATTTTGATGTATCGCAATTGCGTTATCATTATGTGATAATAATGACCGACGCGGATGTAGATGGTGCTCACATACGTACTCTGCTTTTAACCTTCTTCTTCCGCTACCAACGGGATTTAATCGACCAAGGTTACGTTTATATCGCCTGTCCTCCCCTGTACAAACTAGAACGGGGACGCAATCATCAATACTTGTACAGCGATCGCGAATTGAACAATGCGATCGCGCAATTCCCAGCCAATGCTAACAATACCATCCAACGCTTTAAAGTGTTAGGGGAAATGATGCCCCAACAGCTTTGGGATACTACCATGAACCCGGAAAGTCGGATGTTGAAAAAAGTCGAGATCGAAGATGCAGCCGAAGCCGATCGCATTTTCACGGTTTTGATGGGCGATCGAGTGGCACCCCGCCGTCAGTTCATCGAAACCTACGGGCCCAAATTAAATCTCACAGACTTGGATATTTAGGATCATCAAAATGTAGAGGCGTTCTCTTTGAACGTCTCTATGAGAATCATCAAAAAATCATTTTTTCTTTTTCTTGCCTTTTTTGGCTTCCTTCTGTTGAGTTTGAGATTTTTTGTATCTATATTCTTTGCTTTGGATAACTTTGATAACAGGATCGTGACGTTCTGGTGATATAAAGTCATCTCTAAATTCAGCAGGTAAGATTTTCCATGCTTCTCTAATTACACCATATTCATCGTATAAAACCTTATTTCTCATCTCTCTTGTATTCTACTCGATCTAATTCTTCTCGATAATACATTTCAACTAAACTTTTGAGAACTGTTTCACGATCGCAATTTGTAAAAACACGAAGAAAAGTGATTATTTTTTGAGAAAAAATAGGATCGTCTACAAAAAACAAGAACATACCCAGTTGTGCATTGACTTTTAACCGATACAATGATGGAGTATAATTTAATAATTTTATGCCTTGTACTCGCTCGATCGCTTGGATAAAAGATTGCAAGTTTCCTGCTTCAAAAGAAGTCTCAATCTGTTCTAATTTCTGCTTCACTATTTCGGAGTTTTGTAAGGATAGTTTTTTTAGATCGGTGTCAAAAGATTCAGCAATATTAACAACAATTGTTGTTTCCTCAAACTCCAAAGATAATTGGTCTGGACGCGATTCTACAAACATCTCATTCTAACTCCTATCGATCGCGGTAAGATTTGGCAACATGTAAGCCATTTTCTCGATATATTTCAGTATAACCCGATCGCCCTTGCCAAAAACGCCTCGATGAGAGAAAATTTCCGGATAGGATGCGCTACAACTGGTAGATAGGCAAAACCTCCCAAACAGACCGAAAAATGGTACTGGTCATTCTCGATCTCCATGGGGACTTGCAGCAGGATACGGCTGTCACCCTAGAAATCCGGTCGGAAGACAACGTTCTTTCCACCCAAACCCGCACCAAGGGCAGTTTACCCCCCGTGCCAGATTTGGTGCAACAATATCGCCATTGGCAATCCCTCTATCGCAATCTTTGGTTTATCGGTCGTCTCGAAGAGTCAGAAAACCAGATTTTTCAAGGATCCCCCCGAGAGTTAGAATTGGCCTTTCGACAAGCCTCAGAACAATTCGTCAGTCAATTTAATCAGTGGTTGCGATCGGAGTCCTTTCGCGACCCTCGGGAAAAACTACTGGAAAAACTTTCTCCTCGCGAGGAAATTCGCGTTATCGTTCAAGTTGAAGATACGATTATTCGCCATCTTCCTTGGCATTTGTGGGACTTTTTCGATCGCTATCCCCAAGCAGAATTAGCCCTCAGCGCCCCGGCATACGAACGCGCGGACACCCAATTTCAGCCCCGAGAGAAAGCGAGAATTTTAGCAATTTTAGGGCATTCCCAAGGGATCGACATCGAAAGCGATCGCCATCTCCTCGCCCAACTTCCCGACACCGAAACCGTTTTTCTCGTCGAACCCCCTCGCAAACTCCTTTATCAAAAATTATGGGACGCGAGAGGCTGGGATATTTTATTTTTTGCCGGACATAGTTCCAGTTATCAAAACGGAGAAAAAGGCTATTTAGAAATTAACGGACAAGAAAAAATAGACATTGGAGAAATCAATCATGCCTTAAAAAAAGCCGTCAAACAAGGCGTCAAAATTGCTATTTTTAACTCCTGCGATGGCTTGGGACTGGCACGACAATTAGAAAGCCTGCATATCCCCCAAACTATTGTGATGCGAGAACCCGTTCCCGATCTCGTCGCCCAAGAATTTTTAAAGTCTTTTTTAACGGCATTTACGGGGGGAACATCTTTTTATTTAGCGGTTCGAGAAGCCCGAGAGCAACTACAAGTTTTAGAAGACCAATGTCCCTGTGCGTCTTGGCTACCCGTCATTTGTCAAAATCCGACAGAACGCCCCATCACTTGGCAACAATTAACGGGACTTCCCAAACCCCAAACCCCAAAACTCAAACCCCAAACCCAACCTCTACCTTGTCCCTATAAAGGATTATCGGCATTTTCCCAGCAGGATGCTCCTTTATTTTTTGGGCGAGAGACAACCATTGAAAAATTAGTTTATGCCGTTTATACCAAGCCTTTAATTGCGCTGATTGGAGCATCGGGAAGCGGTAAATCTTCCGTTGTTTTTGCCGGCACGATTCCCAAAATTAGTGAAGAAGCTCTGATCCTCTCTATTCGTCCTAGCGATCGCCCCTTTTTAAGATTGGCAGAACAGTTTATCGATCGCTTAGAACCCCACCTCGGAGAGACGGAACGACTCATTGAAATCAATAAACTGGCGGCAGCATTACGAGAAAGAACAATCAACTTAGAAAATTTGAGCGATCGCTTGTTACAAAAAGATCCAAAAAAAAGACGCTTTGTTCTGTTTATCGATCAGTTTGAAGAAATTTATACCCTTTGTTCGGATCGAGAAACGCGACAAAATTTTTTACAACTCCTGTTCGAGCCTTTAATTTTCCAGACCAATTCTAATTTTCAATCGATTGGACGACAATCCCGACTGACACCGATCTTAACCTTAAGAGCAGATTTTTTAGAACGCGCTCTCTCCTATCGTCCCTTTGCCGATCTTTTATGCAAATATCCTCCCGAGCTTTTGCAACCCATGAATCGCGAAGAATTGCGCGCCGCTATTGAAAAACCCGTGCAAACATTAAACGTTAAAATTGCCGAAGGATTGAGCGATCGCATTTTAGATGCCGTGGGAGAAGAACCGGGGAATTTACCTCTACTTGAATTTGCGCTGACTTTGCTCTGGGAGAAGCAAGAAGGAGGGATTTTAACCCATCAGGCTTATGAGAGTATTGGGGGCGTAGAACGGGCGTTAGCGAGCCATGCAGAGCGAGTTTATCAAGGGTTAACTCCAGAAGAACAAGGGCGATCGCAACGCATTTTTTTGCAACTCGTTCATCTGGGGGACGCGATCGCCGATACCCGCAGAGTGGCAGCGCGTCAAGAATTGGGAGAAGGTTGCGATGCTTTATTACAAAAACTCGTTGATGCCCGTTTAATCGTTCTTTCTCGTGCTAATTTAACACAAGAGATTAGCGTCGAATTGGTCCACGAAGCCCTCATTCGCGTTTGGAATCGCCTGCAACAATGGATCGAAGACGATCGCAGTTTTCGCACCTTTCAAGACCGCCTGCGAGTGAATGCCAACACCTGGGAAAATGCCGGGGAAGAAGAAGGGTTATTATTATATGGAACCCCTTTGTTGGAGGCACAGCGATGGTATGAAGAGCGAGAAGAGGATTTAAGTTTGCGAGAAAAACGTTTAATTGAGGCGAGTTTGGCCTTTCGAGAACGCGATCGCCGCCAACGCGCTTCTCTCAAACAGCGTTTATTCCTCTTGCTCGTCTCGGGACTGAGTGCCTCTCTCGTCCTCGCCGCGATCGCCCTCTGGCAATGGCATCGCGCCACGATTGGGGATATGGGCGTGAAAATCAATGCCCTGAGTACGGCATCAGAACAGCTTTTTGCCTCGAAAAAAGAACTGGAGAGTCTCGTTGAAAGCATTCGCGCGGCGCGATCGCTGCAATCTTCAAGAGAAGTCAACCCCCACGATCGCATCCGTGCCATTGCCACCTTACAACAAGCGGTTTACGGCGTAAAAGAATACAATCGGTTGAACGGTCACGAAAGAACGGTCATTGATGTTGCGTTTAGTCCCGACGGTCAATTCCTCGCTTCTGCCAGTGACGACCATACCTTGCGCTTGTGGAAGAAAAACGGGAAATTATTAAAAGTGTTAAAAGGGCATCGCGATCGCGTGCGAGGGGTCGCATGGAGTCCGGATGGCAATCTCCTCGCCTCTGCGAGTTACGATGGTAACGTGAGGTTATGGCAACGAGACGGCATCCCCAAAGCGACTTTACAAGGTCATGCCGATAAAGTCACCGGTGTGGCATTTCATCCCGACGGTCAACGTTTGGCCTCGGTGGGGAGCGACGGCACGATCGCGATCTGGAGTCGCGATGGCCAATTAAAACGAATTTTTCAAGGACATCAATCGTGGCTGCATGACCTTGCTTTTCATCCCGACGGCAAAATATTGGCATCGGCGGGGAGCGATCGCCTCATTAAACTCTGGAATTTAAAGGGCAAATTGCTCGATACTTTCTCCAATCGCGGGAGCGCGATCGCTTGTTTGGAGTTTAGTCCGGACGGTCGCTTACTGGCTTCTGCCAGTAAAGATGGCCGCGTCCAATTATGGCATCGGGATGGAACGATCGCCAAAACTTGGGAGGCACATCAAGCAAAAATTTGGGGCATCAGTTTCAGTCCGGACGGCCAAACCCTCGCGACGACAAGCACCGATCGCACGGTGAAACTGTGGAATTTGCAAGGGGAGCTCTTGGATTTTTTTGCCGGACATAATGCTTCAATTTATAGTGTTAGTTTCAATCGAGACGGTCGGACTCTCGCCTCGGCTAGTGCGGATACCACGATTAAACTCTGGCATCCCGTCCGCCGTTCTTTGGTTGCTCTCGAACATTCCGCACCCGTAAAAAATGTTCGCTTTAGTCCGAAAGGTCAACATTTAATGGCCTCAACCTTTGCCGGAAATCTGGTTCTCTGGCAAAATCGCGATCGCTGGCTGAAGGCCTCGATCGGAAACGAACTCGTTGTGAGCGATGTCAGTTTGTCTGCCGATGGGAGGACGATCGCGGTGGCAGGAATAGATGGCACGGTTAAGGTGCAAACAATAGCGGGGAAAGTATTGCAAACATTGCAAGGTCATCGCGGCCCGGTCTTGGGAGTGAGTGTTTCACCCGATGGCAAGGCGATCGCTTCGGCAGGCTATGATGGGACGGTACGAATTTGGAGTCAAGAGGGGAAGTTATTGCAGATATGGCGCGGACATCAAGGCGCCGTGCGACAAGTGCAATGGAGTCCGGATGGTGCTTGGTTGGCAACGGGAGGAGACGATAATACCGTGAAGATCTGGCCGGGGGGGACGAGTCGCGGTATATCTTCAACAGAGAGATCGTCGCGACAACCGATGACCCTCATCGGACATAGCAGCCATATTTGGGAAATCGCTTGGAGTCCGGACGGCGATCGAGTTGCTTCGGCAAGTGATGACGGCACGATCGCCCTTTGGCGAAAACAAAGCTACAATGGTTTTTCTTCTCAACCCGATAAAGTTTTGCGAGGACATTCCTATAAGGTCAAAACTGTGGTTTTTAGTCCGGATGGAACATTTTTGGCATCGGGAAGCGATGATAAAACAATAAAATTATGGAGTCTAGAGGGGTCTTTATTAACAACATTTCAAGGACATCAAAATAGCATTGAAAGTTTGAGTTTTAGTCCGGATGGCAAGATTTTAGCTTCTGCCAGTCGAGATAAAACAGTGATGTTGTGGAATTTAGATTTAGAGGATTTATTAAAAAAAGGCTGTTACTGGATGAAAGATTATTTAAACACTAATGAAGCCTTGCGCGATCGCGATCGCGCTCTGTGTCGCCATGGGGTAAACTAAGAGCAGAGTCGAGGAATTAACAATATGACTAGAGAACTCGAACAAGTCAAACAAGATGTAGAGCGAGCCAACATCGAAATCGAGCCAATCCGCGAGATTTTAAGAGAAGCCGCAAGCATTACCGCCAAAAATACCAATGATATTGCCAATTTAACGGCTGAATTAAACCGAGTCAGCCAACAAGCCGAACGCGATCGCCAACAAGCCGAACGCGAT
>JBFRWJ010000262.1:0-2526 GCA_051439525.1 Spirulina sp.
GAACTCGGTCGAGAAATTGCCCTCAAAAACGATCTGTTCGTGCTGTGGAAACTCTATCGCCTCATGCGCCAATATCGCCCCCATATCGTCCATACCCACACCGCTAAAGCCGGACTGGTGGGTCGCATTGCCGCGAGATTGGCCGGAATTTCCATCGTCCTGCATACCTTTCACGGTCACGTTTTCCACGGTTACTTCAGTCCTGCCAAAACCAAACTGTTTATTGCCCTCGAAAAATTCTGCGCCATTTTGAGCGATCGCATCGTCACGATCAGCGATCGCCTCAAAGAAGAAATTGCCGCTTACGGGGTTGCCCCCCTCGAGAAAATTGAAACCATTCCCCTCGGCTTCGATCTGTCCCCCTTTATCGCCCAAAACCGCTATCCCGGAGATTTTCGCACCTCCATCGGCTTCCCCGCCCGGGGCAAACTCATCGCCGCCATCGGTCGCCTCGTCCCCATCAAAAATATACCCCTCCTCTTGGAAGCCCTCGCGATCGCCCGTCAAAGCGACCCCCAAATTTACCTCGCCCTGATCGGGGATGGGGAACTGCGATCGCACCTCGAAACTCGCGCCCGAGAACTCGGCATCGCGGAAGCCGTTATTTTTACCGGCTGGCGGCAAGATCTGCCCCAAATTTACGCCGATCTCGATGCCGTCATTATTTCCTCCAATAATGAAGGCACCCCCGCTTCTCTGATCGAAGCTATGGTAACGGGATGTCCCGTTATTTCCACCCGGGTGGGGGGAGTCCCGGATCTCGTTACCCCGGCTCGAGGGAGAACCGTTCCTCCCCAAAACCCTCAAAGCCTTGCCCGTGCAATTCTCGACCTGTGGCAAAATCCGGAAAAAACCCAATACCTCGCTGACAACGCCCGAGAATACGCCATGGAAACTTACAACGCTCAGCGATTAATTGGGGATATTGCCCAACTTTATGAAAAACTGTTAACAGTCAAAAAGATAAAAATCCCTTAAAATTCCCGCGATTCGGACAGCTTTGAACGTTGGATTCTCTAGGAGTCCCCTCAAAACGACCTCGATCGGGGAACAAAATTGGGCAACTAGCAAACAGGCAACCAAGAGCAATCAATGCTACACAACCTGGTTAACTTTTGACAGCTTAGTGTTAACCGATCGAAACATCGTGAAGGCCAATCTCCCTCTAACGCTTACCGTTCTCCTCTCTTGTCTTATCTCTCTCATTGGCACGTATTCCATTAGAAGTGCTGCTTTGCGCTTTCATTGGTTGGATCGACCGGGACAGGGAAAAGTTCATGCGACCCCCATTCCCTTACTCGGCGGAATTGGCATTTATGCGGGTTTTGTTATTGCCTTCTGGATTACGAATTCCCCCACGATTTTGCAACAAAGTAGCGCGGTTTTAGCGGGGGCGACCCTCATCACCATTACCGGACTTTACGATGACTTGCGGGGCATGAAACCTTTACCCAAACTCATTGCCCAAGTTTTGGCGACAGGGGCGTTGATCTCCGGGGGAATTTACGCGCAAGTGACGGGAATCTACGGGCTGGATCTGGCGATTACGATATTTTGGGTCGTGGGAATTTGTAACGCCCAAAACTTATTGGATAATATGGACGGTCTTTCGGCGGGAGTGGCGGCGATCGCTTGTTTCTTTTTCACGCTTCTGGCCGTCTCCCAAGGTCAAGTCATTATTTCCGCCGTGTCGGCGGCCCTTTTAGGGGCAACTATCGGCTTTTTGCGCTTCAATTGGCATCCCGCGACGATTTTTATGGGGGATACTGGGAGTCTTTTATTGGGTTTTCTGTTAGCTTCTTTGGGGATTCAATTGCGATTTCCCAGCGAGCTCGTCCTGAGAACTTGGATGATTCCCATTCTCGTCCTTGCCGTGCCCATTTTTGATACGACTCTTGTGAGTATTTCTCGCCTGCGTCGCGGTTTGCGCCTCACTGATGGGGGCAAAGATCACGTCTCCCACCGCTTGCGAAAAATGGGGCTGGGCATTCGTCAATCCGTCGGGGCGATTTATTTAGCCAGTTGCTTTTGCGGTATCGTCGCCTTGCTGATTGCTCTCATTCAGAGCACGGTGCTAACCTATATCCTTACTGCGATCGTCGTTTTAGCAGGATTAGCGGCACTCCTCCTCTTGGAACGCGTCGATCTTTCCGATACCGGGCAACCCCAGAGACAGTCGCCAGTCACCAGTCACCAGTCACCAGTTACCAGTCATCAGTTACCAGTTACCAGTCACCAGTTGGGGAACGGGGAACAGGGAGGAGAAGGAGAAGAAAGAAGGAGGCGAGGAGGAGATCCTAACAACCAATAACTCATAACCAATAACCACGAACAACGATCGATGAACAATAACCAACAACAAATAACCAACAACCAACAACAAATCACAAAAATTGCCGTACTCGGATTGGGATATGTCGGACTGCCTGTTGCTTTGGCGTTTGCGAAAAAGTTTGCCAATACCGTTGGATTTGATATTAATAGTCGGCGCATTGATGAATTAAATACAGGGATAGATAGTACGGG
>JBFRWJ010000263.1:0-16792 GCA_051439525.1 Spirulina sp.
GCTCTGAGGACTCGCTCAATCGAAGCTTGACAGGCGTGGGAGTTTAAATCATTGACAAATTTAAACTCTTTTCGCAATCGAGTATTGTACCGAAATAGTTCGGTCTTCCCAATACCTCGATTATCCATCCAGTATCGAAGTGCCTTATTGCGGACGAATTGAACTGTCCGAATAGCTTCGTCGATGGATTCAATTTGATGAGGCTTGGGATTGATCTTATATTCCAGAACAAACATCTTTTGCTACTGACTGAGATAGTGCCATTATACACGGACTTGAAAAAATAAGCAATAAAAAGCCGCCCTACAAGGGCGGGGCTTGAAACCCTGTTTTTTGGTCAAAAGACCACTTTCAGAGGATATCAAATAGGAGAGACAAGAATCGAACCCGTAACGCTCGGTTCTTCACACCGATGCTCTACCCATTGAGCTACTCTACTTTTTCCCGCCCCCCTTAACTGTAACACAATTGTAGTATAATTGGGGTATTTGGCAAAATAATGTGTAGGGTATTGATTTGAGAACCGATAACTGATAATTGATAACTGATAACTGATAACTGATAACTGATATGGCGGATTGGCAGCAGGTAAGTGGCGGGATAACAGCCCCCAAGGGATACAAAGCAGCAGGAATCGCCGCCGGATTAAAACCGTCCGGGGCAAAAGATTTAGCACTGATCGTCTCGGAAACCGAAGCGATCGCGGCGGGAGTCTTTACGCAATCCATCGTGAGGGCGGCTTGTGTGGATTATTGCCGTCAAGTCCTGCAAAAGAAAGCCGTTACTCGTGCCATTCTCTGTAACGCCGGACAAGCCAATGCTGCCACGGGAGAACAAGGCTGGCAAGATGCTTTGGAAACCGCCCGCTTAATTGGCGAAAATTTGCACATCGACTCCGATGCCGTCCTCTTGGCTTCTACGGGCGTGATCGGACAGCGCATGAAAATGGAGCAATTTCGTGCCGGCATCCCTCAGTTAGTCTCTGCACTGTCTCCTACCGGGGGAGAGGATGCGGCGGAAGCGATCGTCACGACAGATTTAGTCACCAAATCCATTGCCCTCGAAACTACCTTCGGCGATCGCCCGGTGCGGATCGGCGGCATTTCTAAAGGCTCGGGCATGATTCACCCCAACATGGCTACGATGCTCTCTTTTGTAACCTGCGATGCTTTGGTTTCTTCGGAACTTTGGCAACAAATGCTCCGACGCGCTGCCGATAAGAGTTTCAATCAAATCACCGTCGATGGAGATACGAGTACCAACGATACGCTAATCGCCCTCGCTAACGGTCAATCTCGCACCACCGCGATCCGAGAAATGGGGTCCGATGCGGAAAAATTAGAAGCTATGCTCACAGAAGTGTGTCAGTATTTAGCCAAAGCGATCGCCCGAGATGGAGAAGGTGCCACCTGTTTGCTGGAAGTGCAAGTATCCGGCGCACCCAGTGATGCCGATGCCCGACAGGTCGCTAAAACCGTTGTTGGTTCTTCTCTAGTCAAATCGGCAATCTTTGGACGGGATCCCAACTGGGGACGCATTGCTGGAGCCGCAGGACGGGCAGGAGTGCGTTTCGATCAAGAGCGCTTAACGATTAAATTGGGTAATTTTCTCTTAATGGAGGAAGGTCAACCCTTACCATTTGACCGACAAGCTGCCAGTCATTATATGAAAGAGATTGCCGAAAAATCTGCGGGGAAGACGGAAACGGGGCAACTCATTCAACACTTAGATAATCCTTTAATTATTGCCGTTAATTTAGGTAATGGCTCGGGAATGGGTAAGGCGTGGGGCTGCGATTTGAGTTACGATTACGTCAAAATTAATGCTGAATATACAACATAGAGACAAGCGATCGCGCGATCGCACGCTCCGGGTTGCTGCCTGGCGATCGCGATCGTATTTTTCTCCTGTCCCTCTCTAGATTGGCCCGAATGAGACTTTTTCTTTTTCCGGGAATTAACTTCGCCTTAAAACTTGAAAATCTTCCTCATCTAATTCTACGGGCGTACCACTCCGAATTAGTTCGACAAAGTCTTCATTGGGAATCATAAAACAAAGGGCGTAGAGTCTTCCCGCACCTGTATTGCGTATTTCGTGAATGCCGGTTGGAGGAACTAACAAACTATCTCCCGCTTGGATGGAAACGGTTTTTCCGTCGCAGGTTGCTTCTCCTTGACCTTTGAGGATAAAAAACATTTCGACGGCAATATTATGACGATTGGGGGGGGTTTTTCCCCCGGGATCGAAGATTTCTACGCAAAACGTTAAAGACGTTGCTGCTGTTTTTGGATCGAAGACGATCGCTAAGCGATTTGTATCTTGGGGACTAATGCGATATGCGGCATAATCTTTAGGAGATTTAAGAGTAGGGATCATGCAGCGAGTCGGGATCTCACAGCGATCGGCAATATCATCTAGAGAGAAACTCATCACTAAAATATTGATAATTGGTAATTCTGGTTTTAAAGTAAAATAGAGGCACTCACAATGGGAAAAACTTCTGAATTATTTAAGCCTTAGCCAGCTTAATATTACCGCGTCGCACGGCATAAAGAAGGCGGTTGACAATTTGTTCTTCTTCTTCAGTGAGTTGCTCGTCAAGGAGAGTCGCCATCAGTCCGTAGCGATCGCTAAGAGTTAGAGTTCCTGTATCGACAGCAGAGGCAAAGAGTTCAAATAGCGCGCCGGGTAAGAGTTGGAGTTTGAGCATCGTTTTGGGGGAAATGTTCGACACCTTTATCATCCCGTTTCTGCTCGGTTGGCGACGCGATCGCGGGAGGATGGAATGGGTGAATTTCATCGCCGGATCGGGGGATCTTGATGGATAGTTTGGGGTGAATTCGTGCAGGATTTTGATTGATGGCAATCGGCAGATTAAGCGATCGCGTTTCTCTGGTAAAGTGAGAGAAGTCACAAGATCGGGAGCGATCGCGCTAACCTCAGACAAATCCTCGAACGGGGGAGTTCGAGGATCGTTTGGGGTTCAAACAAACACTAAATCCGAGAGAAAATTTTGCCGTCTCTATTCTTGAAATGGGTCGCATCTGGTTTTTCTCTTTATGCCTTTCATTATCCCGTTTTTTCTTCACAATTGGAGCGATCGCAACCCGGGTGCTGCCGTGAATTTACGCACTTGACGAGACGATCGCCATTACAGCCAAAAGCGATCGCGGTTTCTGCTGAGGTGCGATCGCGATCGCAATCTCCCCAAAAAAGTCCCCAACCCACGCATCGGTCGGGGAGAATTTAGGACTAGACTCAAGTGAAACTTAAATACGAGAGAAAATCGTTGCGGCGACTCTACTCTATTGTAGCGAATTGGCTTTTCTCTCGTTGCACGGTTCAAAGAATGCGATTGTTCGTTTTCAGCCAAGATGGCTGCTATTCAACAACCATAGCAATACTTTCTACAAGGGTTAAAATGCCCGTATCGCCAACATTAGCGAAGATTTCTGAAATTGCAGGGGGATGAGTTGGATGTCCGGCATTGTTTTTGGGATTGTTCTTTCGACATCCTTATTTTCGCTTGTTTTCCCCACGAGTAACGTGATGACGTCTTGTGTTGCGCGTGAACTTTATCGCCAAAAAAGGCGATCGCGAGTGATGGTTTTGTGTGAGTTCACACGGAATTTCAGATGATGAAGATTATGTAATTTC
Organism: Spirulina sp.; assembly: GCA_051439525.1. GTDB lineage: Bacteria > Cyanobacteriota > Cyanobacteriia > Cyanobacteriales > Spirulinaceae > CCY15215. The sequence goes on from JBFRWJ010000263.1 coordinate 3,658, forward strand.
TGCGATCGCGATCGCAGGGATTGCTCGTAGATTGTGAAAACTTCGTAATTCTACGAGCGATCGCGAACAAGGATTCCGAGAAGGAAGCCCAAAGGATCTCGGAAGTTATGCTAAAAATCCTCGGGAATCACCCATTTTGGCGGTTCGCTGAGTTTTTTCCGTCGGGCGATTTCGGCAATTTCGTGCATTTTATCTAAAGAGGTTTCCTGCATAAATTGGTTGGCTTGTTTGGCATATTGAAGGTTGGGACATTTATCTCCCAAAACGCAGCCATTAACGCATTCTGTGGCACAATCAATCTTTGTTTCCATACGATCGCTATTCTCTGAATTTTTCCGCATTTATTTTACCAAAGCGATCGCCATTACCGTCGGGCTTCTTGCCAGCAGGCGATCGCTTCTCCTTGAAAATGTAAGGCGATGGTATTCTCCGCGCGTTTTGGGTGTCCCGTGGCTTTATCGACACTGTACCAAACCCATTCAACCACAGCGCGATCGCCATCCGTGCGAATCCTTTGGATGTCAATGCGAATCTCCTCGCAGGTGGCAAAATAATCGGCAGTCGCGCGAGCGATCGCGTCTCGTCCGCTAATTTTTTGTCCTCCCGCTAACTCGAGTTCTCCGTCAAGGGTAAAAAGAGCGGCAAATGCTTCAGCATCTTTTTGTCGGCAGGCTTCTGCGGCTCGGGCGATCGGATTCTGAAAATTCTGATTCATACAAACGATAGAAAAGTTCTCTATTGAAACAAAAACGAAATTAATTTAAGTGTTATTTTGTAAGGCTTGGCGATAGGCGCGAATCATTTGCGGTTCTCGGGCGGGATCGATAAACTGGCAAAGCCGATCGAGATCGAGATCGGGAAGGAGTTGACTGCGTTGAATTTCTCGATAACCGATGGTCATGTCAATTAATTGATACAAGGTGAACCCATGATCTTGCCAAAACCAAACTTCTCGGATTCCTAACCCTCGATAGATCTCCAGCTTATCAATTCCCCCACTGGTAATTACGACTTCAATCGCCAGATCGGGGAGTTCTCGCCGTTCTCCCAAACAATAGCTTTCATCGGCTTCTAAGCCTCGGGCGGCAGCTTCGTTGCGAAAGGTGGTAGAACCATAACTATAGAGGTCGATATCGCGTTCTAAGGCATAGGTTTCGATCAGTCTGCCGATGAGACTTTTAATCGTTTCGTGTTGGGGAGAATTGGTCATAATTTCTAAATGTCCCGCGTTGTAACTGAGGCGCAAGATCGGACAGGGAGAAAGAGCTGTTACGAGGGTTTCGTATTGTTGCCAAGATATATTTCCCAGAGAAATGCGCGGTTCGGCAAGAGTGGGGGCGACTAATTTTTCCAGTTCGATCGCGGGAATATCGAGAGTGATTTTCATAGAGCAAAATTGGCGCGGCGATTTTTCTTATTATAGCGATCGCAAGAGTATAATTAAGATGCGCGATCGCTCTGACTCGGAATAATTGGGTTATGGCGATCGCAACGGTATAATGAGTTTGGAGATCGCTCCGATATCTTTGAATACGCGATAGTTCATGACTGCTTCCACCCACCCCCAAACCTTTCTGCAAGATCCCGATCGCCTAGAAAGGCGATTGCGGGAAATTCCCTCGGAACCGGGGGTTTATTTAATGCGAGATAGAACTGATGGCATTCTCTATATTGGCAAGTCGAAGAAACTGCGATCGCGGGTGAGGTCTTATTTTCGCGACTCGCAAAGATTGAGCGATCGCATTGCCATGATGGTGCGTCAGGTGACGGAGATTGAGTTTATTGTCACCGATACGGAAGCCGAAGCTCTCGCTTTAGAAGCCAATCTGATTAAACAACATCAGCCTTACTATAATGTCCTTCTCAAAGATGACAAAAAATATCCCTATGTTTGTATTACTTGGTCGGACGATTATCCCCGTATTTTTATCACCCGCAAGCGTCGATTAAAAAACAATCGCGATCGCTATTACGGTCCCTATGTAGATGTCCGTTTGTTGCGCCAAACTCTTTATTTAATCAAGCACCTTTTTCCCTTGCGCCAGCGTCCCAAACCTTTATTTAAAGACCGTCCCTGTCTCAATTATGATATCGGTCGCTGTCCGGGGGTTTGTCAAAATCTCATTTCTCCTGAAGATTATCGCCAAATTGTTGAGAAGGTGGCGATGATTTTTCAAGGTCGGAGTGGGGAATTAATTCAGGTTTTGCAGGGACAAATGGAAAAGGCTGCAGAGGCGTTAAACTTTGAATTGGCAGCACAACTGCGCGATCGCATTCGGGGGTTAGACGCGCTTCATGCCGACCAAAAGGTAGCGTTACCCGATGATACGGTGTCGCGAGATGCGATCGCGTTAGCGAGGGACGATCGCCATTGCTGCATCCAACTCTTTCAAGTGCGGGCGGGAAAATTGGTGGGACGCTTGGGTTATTTTGCCGAAACCGATTCGGACACCCCTGCCGCAATTTTGCAACGGGTGTTGGAGGAGCATTATTTACAGGTGGATTCGGTGGAAATTCCCGCCGAAATTCTCGTTTCCGACGAATTGCCCGAGGGGGAAATCTTGGGGGAATGGCTGCGGCAACGGCGAGGACGAAAAGTGAGTATTGCTGTGCCCCAACGTCAAAGCAAGGCGGATTTAATCGAGATGGTGGAACGGAATGCGGGGTACGAATTGGAGCGGATGCAAAAACAACGCGATCGCGATGCGCGATCGTTACAAGATTTAGCAGAAATTCTCGATTTACCGGAGATTCCCAAGCGCATCGAAGGGTATGATATTTCTCACATTCAGGGGTCGAATGCCGTCGCCTCCCGAGTCGTCTTTATCGATGGCGTGCCGGCCAAACAGCACTATCGCCATTATAAAATTAAGAATCCCGAGGTGAGAGTCGGGCGATCGGATGATTTTGCCAGTTTGGCAGAAGTCCTCGGACGACGCTTTCGCAAATATCTCGAAGACCCGAATTTAAACCGCGAGGAAGATCCGGATTTTCCCGATCTGGTGATGATTGATGGCGGCAAAGGGCAACTTTCGGCAGTGATGGGGGTATTGCAGGGAAATGTCGAGAATCTTTGCTTAACTGAGCTAAAAGTGGTGAGTTTGGCGAAACAACGGGAAGAAATCTTTTTACCGGGGGAATCTCTACCCTTGGAGACCGATGCGGAACAGCCGAGGGTACAATTATTACGACGAGTGCGGGATGAGGCTCATCGTTTTGCCGTCAGCTTTCACCGACAGCAACGCTTGCAACAGGGACGGCGATCGCGGTTGGAGGAAATTCCCGGGTTGGGTTTTGAACGTCAAAAACAACTCCTCGCTCATTTTCATTCTCTGGATTATATTCGCGAGGCCAGTTTGGAACAATTGCAAGAAGTCCCCGGAATTGGCTTGCATTTGGCTACGGAAATTTATACTTATTTTCACCCTTGATTGGGCTAACACCGTGTTAAACTAGCTTAATCCTCAAAATGAGGATACCGCAGTAGCCTAGAGAGATCGCGTGAGAGTTGAGGAAATTATTTGGTTAGATACAATAGTAGAAAAGCTAGCTGTTAAGCATCGTGTCGAACCAGATGAGGTTGAAGAAGTTCTACGCAACAAGCCCAAATTTCGATTTGTAGAGAAGGGCGATCGCGAAGGAGAAAACCTATCATAAATGTCGCGAGAGGATTCCCGCTAGAACGCGAAGCGTTTAGCGGCTATAAAGTGCTGAGGTAGCCCCTCATGAATCACGACCAACAGATAATCCGACGGTCGGGAGTCTACATATCTTGACGTTTCGAGTAAACATTGTTAAAATTGAAAAAGAGGAGATCAAGATGTTAACAGTAACTTACGAGTACAAATTAATACCAACCGCCAAGCAAATCGAGATTATCGAGCATACTTTAATTGTCTGCCGCTCGGTTTGGAATTACGCCCTGAGAGAGCGCAAAGATTGGTTGAATTCTCGCAAGTCTTCCGTTAATGCTTGTTCTCTCGAAAAGGAATACATTATTCCGGCTGATGTGCCTTTCCCGAATTACCATTACCAAGCCAAGCAATTAACCAAAGCGAAGAAAATCCATCCCGTCTTGAAGTCTGTTAATGCTCAAGTCCTACAACAAGTTTTAAGGAGACTAGAGCGAGCTTTTGAGGACATGAAAGCCAAAGGATTGGGTTTTCCTCGCTTTAAGAATCATTACCGAATGCGTTCGTTCGTCTATCCGCAAATGCTGAAAGATTGCTGGCAGGGAGAGCGTATTAAACTCCCTCAATTGGGATGGGTTCGACTCAGGAATTCTAGAGATATCCCGAAAGGGTTCAAAATCAAACAGGCTCAAATTATTAGGAAGGCATCGGGGTATTTTGTCGCCCTGTCGCTGCAATTACATGTCAATGTCCCGCAACCATTTCCTCACGGTCATCCGAGGGGATTGGATTTAGGATTTGATAAATTTGTCGCGACGAGTGATGGTGAGGAAGTCAAGCGTCCTCGGTTTCTCAACACCCTGCAACGCAAGATTCAATTGCTGCAACGCAGGTTAAAAAAGAAAAAGAAGGGATCGAAAAATCGCCGGAAGCTCAATCAAAAAATCGCCCGATTGCATCAAAAAATCTCTGATGCTCGCCAAGATTGGCATTTTAAATTAGCGCATCATCTTTGCGATGGTGCAGGCATGATATTTGTTGAGGATATCAACTTTGTTTCTTGGCAAAGAGGAATGTTGTCAAAGCATGCAGCCGACGCGGGATTCGGACAGTTCGTCACGATTTTGGCATGGGTTTGCTGGAAGCGAGATGTCTACTTTGTCAAGGTCAACAAAGACGGAACATCTCAAGAATGTCCCCAATGCGGAGCGCATACGGGGAAAAAGACTTTGGATGTTCGAGTCTATTCTTGTCCCGAATGCGGATATGTCACATCGAGGGATGTGGCGGCAGCTCAAGTCATTCGGAACAGAGGTGTGTCTGAGGTCGGGCAGGTCTTGGACATAAATCAAAATGCCTGTAGAGATGGTCTAACGGGGGCAAGGGTAACTTTGTCTAGTCAAGAATCTGTGAAACAGGAAACTCAGATCGTGAGGTCTGGGAATCTCCCGCTAGCATCTTTGATTTAGCGGGAGAGGATGTCAAACCTCGCTTTGGGACAAACGAATGCCGGACGGTATTTAGCAGTTTTGTTTATTTATAAGGCTGCCGCTCGATCTTTAATTTTAAGTGCGAGAAATATGGCAGATAAGGAGAGGAAGCTCTATGCCAGAAAATAGATCCAAAAAACTACCTCATTTTAGCTCCGATCGAGAAGTTATTGAGTTTTTTGATACTCATGATATGGGGGATTATGAAGATGAAATGCCAGAGGTAAACTTTGATATAGAACTTAAACGAAGTCACTATTTGGTTTCTGTTGACGAGCATTTAATGAGCAAGCTATTGGAGATTGCTAAAAAGCAACAAATTTCGATCGAAATGCTTGTCGATTCATGGCTGCAAGAGAAAATTCTAACAGTGGAAAGTTAGCCATCTCAATCATTTTTCAATGCAATTCGATTGGAGCATCAATATTAACTTTCAAAACAGATTGAGGTTGCGCCATGATTGCTAAAATCCGGTGCAATTCGCTTCATGCGCCGTAAAGTTTTGTCGTTGACCCAAAGCACAACGGGCATCCGTAAAGATTGATTAAAGGCATTGCGAAGAAAGTTAGCTTCTTCGAGTAACGTATCGAGATCGATCGCGGACTCCAAACCCATCACCGCTAGGGCCTCGGCACGACTCGATCGCGCGACCCCTTCCAAGGTATCCAAAAGATTGACCACGGAAGGATGTAAATTAACCTCCTGCAACGCGATCGCTGTAGAACTTAAGATTTCCTTAAGAATTTGCTGACGCAAGGGAGGACTCTCGCAGCGCACCAAAATTAAGGAATATTCCCCTCGCGCCAACTCGATCGCTCTCTTTAAACTGGACAAGCTTTGTTGATTCTTGGGAGACCAGTGAAATTGCGGAACGGTTTTTGCGTAAGGAGTAGGTCGATTGAATAAAGACTGAATCATTTTATAAACAGCTATCTTATCGTTAAGTTTAACATCTCCCTCTTATTGTGAAGAAGAATTGAAAAATTGCCAACCCCAATCTCTTCTACAATCTAAAAAAAGGGTTGACCCTCGAGTAGAAAAATTTAACAAAATTAACGCTCTCGAGTAAATCTGGGGCATTCACCCCTAAATCCGTAAAAATTCTTAAAACTTCTGCACGCTTGTTATCTCTTTTCACACTTGGGAACACAGGAAAACAATGGCTATCAAATTCGGACGGGACATCTGTGGGAATTTACCCGCATCGGAAGCACGAGAATGGCTGGTCACCAATGGGAGTGGCGGCTATGCGGCGGGAACGATATCCGGCCTGCTGACGCGGCGCTATCACGGGTTGTTAGTGGCCGCCCTCAATCCCCCTCTGGGACGAACGCTGCTCTTAACAAAACTTGACGAACTGGTACAATATCGAGGGCAGTTTTATCCCCTCTACACCAATCGTTGGGGGGATGGTTCGGTGGCTCCCCACGGCTATCGGGAAATTGAAAGTTTTCAGATCGAGGGTTCCCTTCCCGTATGGAAATTTGCCATCGCCGACGCTCTCATTGAAAAGCGCATTTGGATGCAGGCAGGGGAAAATACAACATACATTCGTTATACCTTGCATCGCGCCCGTTCTCCCCTGTCTCTCTCCATTAAAGCCCTCGTCAACTATCGGGATTTTCACAGTCGAACCATTGGGGGAGATTGGCGCATGAAAATCGAGGCGATCGATAACGGAGTCAGCATCAAGGCCTTTGAAGGGGCAACTCCCTTTTATTTATTCGCCGAACGAGATGGAAATAATGCCTCATCCCCCCCCCAATGGCAACCCATTCACATTTGGTATAAAAACTATGGGTTGAGTGTCGAACGCTATCGCGGACTGGCCGATCGCGAGGATCACCTGTATGCGGCCAATTTGGAAGTCACCCTACAACCGGGCAGTTCTCTCACCTTAGTTGTCAGTACCGTTCGTCATTCCACGCTTCAGGGTGGAGAATCTTTACAGCAACACCAAAACCGCGATCGCGCCTTACTCGCGCGCTGGTATGATACGGGCTATCTTTTTGCCAATGAGGAGGCAAAAACTGCCATTCCCGACTGGATCGAACAATTGGTGTTAGCTGGCGATCGCTTTATCGTCGATCGCCCCATTCCCGACGAACCGGAAGGGAAAACGATTATTGCGGGCTATCCTTGGTTTGGAGACTGGGGACGGGATACTATGATCGGCCTGCCAGGGTTGACTCTCTCCACGGGTCGTCCGGAAATTGCCAGAACGATCCTGCGCACCTTTGCCAAATATTTAGACCGGGGAATGCTTCCCAACTTATTCCCTGATGGCACCAACAGCCCGGAATACAACACCGTAGATGCTATTCTCTGGTATTTTGAAGCCATTCGCGCCTATTACGCCGCCACTCGAGATATTGAGTTCATACGTGAGTTATTTCCGGCATTAGAAGAAGTTATCGATTGGCACGTTCGCGGCACTCGCTACAATATTCAAGTGGATTCCAAAGACGGATTGCTGTACGCCGGAGAAACGGGGGTGCAATTGACGTGGATGGATGCCAAAGTAGATGATTGGGTCGTTACGCCCCGCATTGGCAAGCCCGTGGAAATCAATGCGTTGTGGTACGGCGCATTGGTGATTATGGCCCATCTGGCGAAGGAGTTAAGTAAGTCCTCAGAACGATACGAAGAAATGGCACGGAAGGCGATCGCGGGGTTCAACCGCTTCTGGAATTATGGCATGGGATATTGTTATGACGTGATTGACAGTCCCGAGGGCAACGATCCGGCATTGCGTCCCAATCAAATTTTTGCCATTTCCTTGCCGGCGGGACTCTCACAAATTGGCGGTTCGCCTCTATTGCTCCCTCGGGAACAAAAGGCTGTGGTGGATGCCGTCGCGCAATCCTTACTGACTTCTCACGGACTGCGATCGCTGTCCCCGGACGATCCCAATTATGCGGGAGTTTATGGCGGCGATCGCTATCAACGGGACGGTCACTATCACCAAGGTACCACTTGGGGCTGGTTAATCGGTCATTTCGTACAAGCACACCTGCACGTTTACCAGAATCCTACTTTGGCGCGGGAATTCCTCGCCCCCATGGAACATCATCTCCAAGCTGCTTGCGTGGGGAATCTCAGCGAGATTTTCGACGGGGATGCACCCATGACACCCCGGGGGGCTTTTGCGCAAGCGTGGACGGTAGCGGAGATTTTACGCGCTTGGTTACTCACTCGCTAAAGTCTCGGATCTTTAAGAAGTCAGTAGATTGTCGAGTCTACAATCTCTTCTGGGTTTGACTCAGATCTTGCACCAAAAAAAGTTTATGGGAATAACGGAAGGCTGAAATCCTTGTGTAGAGTTAATTTGAGAGAGCGATCGCGATATCAGGTGCAAGATCTGAGTTATAGCTATGAACATCAATTTTCATTGATATGAAGAATTGCAACTCACTCTCTCATAAAAAATTCATTCTTGAGAAATTTCATCAATATAAATCTCTATGATGGCGGTTTTTTGTCAAAGTCTCTTTGGGAATGTAAATATCCATGAAGATATATGAATATCTACGGAATGTGGGATAAAAGGGGAAAATCAGGATATAATCCTTGAAACCCACATTCCGCACGACAAAATGTAATACAGAAAGGCTTCAAGAGGAAGTCGTGGAAAAGGGAAAAGTGGAGGAAATTATGTTAGACTGAGAGAACAAAAATGAGAAATCATGAGGTTAGATGGAAATCACCAACTTAGATCATTTAGGATTAGTAGCAGGAACAATTGAATCCCCCCTTTAATTCCCCCCTTATTAAGGGGGGTTGGGGGGGATAATCAACAGGCATATTGGAGAAAATAGCTGTGAAAAAGTAAGTGCAGGAAAAGTGGTAAAAGCGATGATAATTAACGCATTAGGATTGATATCATCACCGCTTTACTGGTTTGCAAAATTCTTTGAAGGAAAAGCGATAGAGCATTGGATAGGAGAAGGAGTGAAAGCCTCATATTTGAATGACGATAGACTAGGAAGAGTGTTAGATAAAGTAGCCGGGAAGGGAAGCGGAAAAATCTTTGTGGAAGTGGCATTGGCAACCATAAAAAAATACGAAATTCGCCAAGAATCGGCACATAGTGATGCTACATCATTTCATGTTCATGGAGAATATAAAGACTCAGAAATCGAGTCAGAAATCAGACCTGAAAAAATTAGAGAAAAAAATTAGCAAAGAATCTGAAAAGCATCAAAAAGAACTCAAAGACTTAATCTGATGAGTCCCTATTCCCCATTCACGCCATTTGTAGTATGTTTGACGTGCGGAATGTAGGTTTAAAATTAAACTACTGGCGTGACATGACTAATTTAGTGCAATAGATTTTCATTCAAATACATGAGCAATAAAGATTAGAGGATTTTTCTAATGCACCATTTTAGCTGTGTCACGCCACTACATTGCTCGTGGCAGTAGACCGATTCAAACGGTCAACTCCTATCGGCAGAACAGGCGTTTTACCCCTTAAACTATACTGCCCAGACAACAGACTGACTCGACTGCTATTGTCTAGTTTAGCATTTTTCCAAGATTTACCAATCCGATTCGAGGTGGGGATAGCGAGCGCAAATATGCTCGGTAAATTCCTCAACTCGCGTTAAATGACGTAAATCCAACTTATAAATCTGCAAGCGATCGCGCCAAGTTTCAAAGTCTGCTTCTTGACTGTACCGTCGTGCTGCATCATGAGGAAAGCGGGTCGTTGCAATAACAGTAGCACCATCTCGCAGTAATTTTAAAACGACAGCATAACCGATTTTAATTCTCCCTCCCGTGACCATCGCCGACTTTCCTTTTAAATCGGCAATTTGTTGGCGTTTGAGATGGTTAAGATCGCCGCAAGATTGGCAGAGTCCCCATGCAGAAAAATAAGACTCCAGGAAACTCATTTTACAGGCAAAACAACGCTTGTGTTTATTCATCGATCGCGATATCTCGTTTCTTTCTTGTTGAGGGGGCAACAATGGCGCTATCAGACAATGTACACTCCTTTCATATTAGCAGAATCAAACTTACAAAAATGGTATCATATTCTCGAAAATCGGTGCGATCGCCAGACATTTTTTCTGCAAAACTCAACTTTTTTAGTTATAATGCGATCGCGAATTCGCGCGTGACAGAAGCGATCGCGCCAACTGAGATCCCAATCCCATCCCACAAACGTTACAATTCTCTTAAAATGTATGCTTGTTTACCAAGCATTGTCTAAGATTGTGAAATAAATCGTAGAGTTTAGCCATTTTAGCTTCTAAAATTTCTTCTTACCATGCTCATTACTCGCCAACCTGTATTTAAGCGCTTCTGGTATCCCGTCATGCCCATGTCTCAGTTAGGAGATGCACCTCAAAGTTTCGTTTTGCTGGGAGAAAAACTGGTGTTGTGGTTGGACTCGGCAGGACAACCGATCGCGGCGCGCGATCGCTGCTGTCATCGTTCCGCACAATTGTCACTCGGAAAAGTGAAACAAGGAAATATTGCCTGTGCCTATCACGGTTGGGAGTTCGATGCCACGGGAAACTGTATCAAAGTCCCGCAAATTAGCGATAAGGCACAAATTCCCAAAACTTATAAAATTAAAACCTATCAATGTCAAGAACGCTATGGTTATGCTTGGGTATGTTTAGCAGACGAACCGTTAAAAGATATCCCCCAAATTCCCGAAGCCCGTCAGTCTAATTATCGCTTAATTCCTGAATTTTATGAGACGTGGAATTGTGCGGGATTGCGAGTCATGGAAAATGAAATGGATCTCGCTCATCCCAGCTACGTGCATACGACAACTTTCGGAAGTATGGAACATCCCATCCCCGATGAAATGGACGTTCAAGAGACAGATTACGGGATTAAAGTCAAGGCAAAATTGGGCGTTGTCAATCCCGAATTACAGCAAAAAAATTTAAAAATGGATGAGGAACAAACCCAACGGACTTTAGATATTGATTGGTTTATGCCCTTTACCTGTTTGTTGCGCATTAACTATGCCAATGGTTTAACCCATATTGTCGTAAATACGGCAACACCGATTAATGATTCTTCCTCCCAAATTGTGCAATTTTGCCTGCGCAACGACACGGAAGAACAAACCAAAGCGGCAGATGCCGTCGCTTTCGATCGCCAAGTCACTCTCGAGGATAAAACCATTCTCGAATCCACCGATTATGACGTACCTTTAGATATCAAAAAAGAACAACACATGATGACCGATAAACCCGGCATTCTCGTCCGTCATAAAATTGCAGCTCTCCTCAAAGAACACGGGGAAACGGAACAGACAAATTAATTTTTGCTTCTCAATATTAACCGATGAATTAAAGGGCGAGAAATTGGTTTGCAACAAGGTTTGCAAGAAAATATTATCAATCTTTTAGAAATCCGCTTTGGATTTCTAGCGCCTGACTTAGTAGATGCGATCGCCAATGTTCAAGAGGTTCTTCAATTAAAACAACTCTTTAAAGGGGCGATCGCGATCGAATTCCCTATCTGAATCGCAAAAACTTCTGGAGCGAAAGGAAGTTAAGTGAAATTTTCCCGATTGATGGGGGATTCCTGACTCGTGACTCGTTATTTCCTCTACCGTCCCGTATATGATGGTTGAGTATCGATCGCGATCGCGAACATCAGTTCGGACAATGATAAAATTCTTCTTTCTCCATCAAAATTTTCCCGCCCAGATTCGCCATTTGGCAACCCTTCTCGGTCAAGATCCCAACTATGAAATCGTCTTTGGGACGACACGTCCGGAAGGAAGCATCCCCGGAGTCAAAAAGGCGATTTATCAACCTTCTCGTCAAGCCAACCCGGACACCCATCACTACGTTCATAATTTAGAAAATGCCGTCCTCGAAGGTCAGGGGGTTTATCGGGTGGCGAAACAACTCAAACAAGACGGCTTTTATCCTCACATCGTCTACGCTCATTCCGGTTGGGGCCCCGGTTTATTTATCAAGGATATTTTTCCCAAAGCTCAATATGTGGGTTACTTCGAGTGGTTTTATCACGCTCGCGGCTCCGATGCAGACTTCGATCCAAAGGATCCCCTCGATGCGGATGCAGAAGCTCGCATTCGGGTCAAAAATGCCCCCCTTTTATTAGATCTGTATAGTTGCGATAAGGGGTTGTGTCCCACTTATTGGCAGCGTCAACAGTTTCCCCCAGAGTTTCATGGGAAACTTGCGGTGGGTCACGATGGGGTGGATCTCGAGTTTTTTCGACCCCAACCCGAGGCGAAATTAGTTTTAGACTGTCCCGCACCGATCGCGATCGCCGGAAATGAAAAGACCAAAACCCTCGATCTATCCAATGTCAAAGAGATCATCACTTATGTTGGTCGAGGCATGGAACCCTATCGCGGTTTTCCTCAGTTTATGGAGGCTGCGGCTCTCATTCAACAACGTCGTCCGGAAGCGCATATCGTGGTGGTGGGGGAAGATCGGGTGGCTTATGGGAAAAAGTTACCCAACGGTCAAACCTATCGACAGGCGATGTTAGCTAAGTTGGATCTGGATCTGTCTCGCATCCATTTTACCGGACGGTTGCCCTATCCCCTTTATTTGCAAGTTTTGCAAGCCTCTTCGGTGCATATCTATTTAACCCGTCCTTTTGTTTTATCTTGGTCGATGTTGGAGGCGATGGCGGTGGGGTGTGTCGTGGTGGGGTCGAAAACGCCTCCGGTTGAGGAAGTCATTCGCGATGGGGTGAATGGCTTTTTGGTGGACTTCTTTTCTCCTGAAGAAGTTGCTGGAAAAGTGGAGATGGTTTTAGATAATCTTCAGGATTTACAAGACCTAAGAATGAGAGCGAGAAATACAATTTTGGCTCGTTACAATTTACAACAATTATTACCTTTACATTTGATGTGGTTGCTCGGCGATCGCCTTCCCTTCTTTATCCCCACTTCCTTTTGAGCGGGTAAGGTTCGGGAATCGCTTCCCTCCCCTCCCCTAAGAACCGTGCGTGACAGTCTCCCATCACACGGCTCAAGTTTTACTTCAAGCCATTTAACTT
>JBFRWJ010000264.1:0-8473 GCA_051439525.1 Spirulina sp.
GATACCCTAACCCCCGACGGGACGAGCGGTTATTACTTCCTCTCTCATCGTCCCCTCATTGAAGGGAGCGAAAGCATTATTATTGAAAGCGAAGAAATCAATCGCCCCGGTAGAATTCTGGAAACCCAACGCCTCAGTCGCGGGCAAGACTACGAAATCGACTACGATCGCGGGACGATTCTCTTCCGTCGCCCCATCCAAACCCTCGAGTTCGATCCCTACGGCAATACCATCGCCCGGAAAATTGTCGCCACCTACCAATACGAAGGAGGCAACGAAACCAATATATTAGCCGGACGCGCCCAGTATAACTTCTCTCACGATTTCCAGACCCCCTCTTGGCTGGCTTTTTCCTATTGGCAAGAAGACCAAGGGGCGATCGACTACAAACTTTACAGTGCCGATTTTCTCTTCTCTCTTTCCCCCCAAGCCGAAGTGGTGGGGGAATATGCCTTCAGCGACAAAACCTCTGACCTCGATACCGATGAATCGGACTCTGCCTATCGCCTGCGCTTTACCGGGAATCTCGCCCCCGAAGTGCGCGCCGAAGCCTACTATCAATCGGTGGAAGAAGATTTTAACAATACTGCTACCTCTTCTTTCGTTCCCGGACAAACCCGCTACGGCGCCTCGGTTTCCGCGCAAGTCACCCCGGATACCCTGTTAAGTCTCCGTTACGACTATGAAGAAAACTTCGGCTTTGCCCCAGAAGTGCGCACCACCCTATTCGACCCCTTTAACCCCGAATTCGACCTCCTCAGTGCCAGAAATGAAGATCCAGTCGGAGCTCGCGTTAACAACGATCTGACGGAAATACGCGGGGGAATCCAACAACAATTTGGCGATGTTACCGCCCGTTTGGACTACGTGAATCGCAGCCGCAGCGATCGCATCGAAAACACCCTCAACAGCAGCAGTTCCCAACTCGTCACGGGAGTGCGCGTCCCCATTACCGAAACCCTCGCCTTGCGGGGACAAAACGAGACCAATTTAGGAGAGAGCAGCGATCCCCTTTACCCCAACCGCACGACTTTGGGCTTGGAATGGGAAATGCAGCCCGGGACAACCTTACAATTTGCCCATCAGTTCTCCGATGGGGGAATTTTAGGCGATAATTCTCTGACCAGCCTGAGTACGGTGATGGAACGCCAAATTGGAGACGAAACCACAATTACCAGCCGTTACGCCCTCATCGGCGGTCAAAATGGGATGCGGGGAGAAGAAGCGATCGGCTTGCACCATCATTGGACCCTCGCCCCCGGTGTGCGCTTGGATGTGGGTTACGAACGCATTCTCACCTCCATTGAAAGTCAAACCGCCTCGGGCTTTCGCTTTTCTCAACCCTTCGCCGCCGGACAAAGCGCCTCGTCCCTCAACATCTCCGGGGGAGAATCCTACACCGTCGGCTTTGAATATGCCCCCAATTCGGACTTTCAGGCTTCAGCACGGGTGGAACATCGGGACAATACCCACGGTAGCAATACCGTCATTCGGGCGGCGGCGGCGGGGAAAATTTCCCGAGCGCTGACGGCTCTAGTCCGTTTCAGTCAAGCCAGTGCAGCCAACCCACTCTTGGAAGATTTAGGACCGACGACCCATCTGAAAGTCGGTTTGGCTTATCGGAATCCAGAAAATGACGCATTTAATGCGCTCTTGCGTTACGAATACCGTTACAATCCCTCAACAATCCCGGAAACCTTACTGTTTAGTAGCGGGACGGGATATCGGGATCATCTCTTTGGGGTAGAAGCAATTTATGCTCCCAATTGGCGGTGGGAATTTTACGGGAAATATGCCTTCCGCTACAGTTTAACGGAGTTGGCAGATAGTTTTAGCAACGATAGTTTTATTCATTTGGGACAATTTCGCACGACCTATCGCTTGGGCTATCAGTGGGATCTGGCCACGGAGGTGCGCTGGTTGGGGCAACCCTCGGCGAATTTTAGCGAGTTGGGTTGGGTAGTGGATTTGGGCTATTATCTCACTCCAGATGTGCGTTTGGGCATCGGCTATGTTTTCGGGAACGTCGATGATGGGGATTTTAGCGGCTATCGTTCCAATGATGGGGTCTTTTTTGGGGTGACCATGAAAGTCAACGAATTCTTTAACGGCTTTGGACGACAACGTCCCGTCCCTTTGCCCCCCGAGGAGGCGATCGATGAATAAGTTCAAAACGATTCTGTTTGTCGGTTGCTTGTTCTCTGTTGCTTGTTGGGCAAATCCGACGCGATCGGAAGGGAGTGCTGATTTGATTACCAACGGCGGCGATCGCCCCCACTTAAATTACTCGAGTGCAACGGTGGGCGGCGTTCCGTTTCGGACGACAATTAAGGTATTCGCTCGGGAAAACGAGACGATTACCCTTGCTTCCTCAGCCGTCGGCATTAATAATGGCAGCATTACTTATGTTGCCCCCGATGGGAGTTCGGCAACATTTAATTCTGGCTGTCAAATTGCCAATATTACCCAGGAACAGAATAAAACTTATCCAACGTGTAATGTTACGGTAGGTTCCGGTCAAGAAGGAATTTGGGAGATCGATTTTATTAGCCCCAATATTAATGGTTCGCCAGTACCAGCGCCGATTAGCGCTACTGCAGCCTGGCCTGCCCAAGGAACGAACAATGCTTATGTTACAGCTTGGGATGTCACCATTATCGGGACGACAGGAGCGCCTCAAAGCGGTCGCGTTTATGCCAATTATTTTCCTTGGCAACTGGGGGGTAACGGGCGATCGCTGAACTCCAAGGTTATCGTTTTAACCGACCAAGGGTTTCAATACGAAATCGATCTCAATGGGATCGATCCCTTTGGATTCATCTTTTTTGCCAATAATAAAGGCTTTCGAGATGCGAGCGGCGAGCCGATTTATCGATCGCTGCAATTTGTGGGCAGCAATCCCGGTTCGATTCCCTCGGGCTATTCCATTCACCTGCCCTCGGCGATCGATTCGTCTGATAATATTACCCATAAATTATTTCTCAATGCTCCCGATTCCTCAATGCCGAGTTCTGCGACCTCGGCAAGCAGCACGACATGGCTCTATCAAGATCCCATCGTTCCCTCCCCTCCCAACGATTTTGAATTTAGAGGGGTGAATGGAACATCAGGACTGGCCTTGACTTCGCCTGCGGGAGGAGAGTTTAGTTTTACCAATAATGGGACGACGGGAACCTATACGATCGTCCTCGACCTCGACCAAAACGGAGTGTTGGGAGATGGGAACGATCGCATCCTCATCGGTCGCGCGACTCCTGGAGCCAACCTCGTCTCCTGGGACGGTTTGGATGGAAACGGCGATATCGTTCCGGCTAGCGATCTCACTTATAGAACGGAATTGACAGCCGCTTATGGAGAGGTTCACTTTCCCATATTCGATCCCGAAAATAATCCTAACGGCGTTATCATTCAACGCTTAGCGCCGACAGATAACCCTCCGGATCCCTTTAACGTTTACTACAATGACTCCAATACGGGAGGAAATTTTACTCTTTGCGCTGCCGGAGAAACGGGGAGTAATTGTTATGGTACTCCACCCAGTCCTCGTTCTGCTCTTTTAGGGACGAGCAGTGCGGGAGGCATTCATGGATGGAGCAATGATTTTGGGGATATTCGCGGAATGGATACTTGGGTCAATTTTCCCATCTTTCCCGCGATCGCTGGCAGTTTTATGATTAGTGAGGGAGGGGCGATCGGGAACTTGCGAATTGTCAAGCGCATTACGAATATTACTCGCAATGGCAGCCCGATCGCGGGAGTGGATTTTTCCAGTTTTGTCGATGACCCCGGGACGAGCAACGATAATGCCAACGGTTGGAGCAATCTCACCCCCATCGGCATCTATGAATTGCCCAGCAACACGCCTCTCACCAGCGGCGACGAGGTTGAATATACGATTTATCTCTTGTCTGATGGCGATGTTGCTGTTGCGGATGCCAATATTTGCGATCCCGTTCCTCAGGGGACAACTTTTATTAATGATACTTATGGGAGCGGTCGCGGCATTCTGTTACGACAGGGGAGTAACGAAACCTCTCAGACGAATAATGCTCTCGATACGGATGCGGGGAAATTTTTTACCGCTTTAACCCCCGTGGCGATCGATGCTTGTCCGAATGCGAATAATCCCAATGGTTCGGTGGCGATCGAAGGGTTATCCTTGCCCCACGATACAACAGATAATGTGGGTTTTGTTCGCTTTCGCGTTACGGTAAACTGAGTCCGTTTAAGGATTATGAGATTTGACTCTCTCTAGTAGCTCTACGATCTGTATTCGTACCGATTCGTGGGTATATTCATCTTGGGGGTGGGGTGCTTGTCCGGGTTCTTGAAAATAAGGTCTTTCGTCATAGATCTGACCCCACTTATGGTCGACTTGTCTGACGAGTTCGTACAGTAAATTTTGGTTATCAATCAGGGTGGAAAGAATTTCATCTAAAGCAATGAGGGGGGAGTTGAGATGTTGACTGACTCGGGTATCTGTCTTGACCCAACTGTATAAGACCGCTTGTAAGGCTCCCGATGAATCGGATAGGTTTTGGTTGATGAACATTTGCAGTTCGGCGATCGCTTGTGCCAATTTCGGGATGGGTGACTCTCCTTTTAAAAAAGACCCTCCTTCCCGACCGATCGCTTCTGCTAGGGAGAATTTCCGACCCGAAAGGATTTCTCGCTGGATTGCCAGATCTCGATCGCGATCGTCTTTGTCGGATGTCATGGTGGCTTTCCTCAACATTTTTGCATCGACTGTCTATCCTCTAGATTAGCAGAAATAGCGATCGTGAGATCGCCGCAATATTTATCTATCATTAGGGAATAGGGACTAAAGAATCAACCAATAACCAACAACCAACAACCAATAACCAATAACCAATAACCAATAACCAATAACTAATAACCAATAACTAATTCGTTAAAAGCGAGGTTAAATCCAAATTGTCTGCTACCAAATCCGCGATCTCATCCAAAACCGCTTCCCGTTCTTCTCGATAATTGGGAACCCCCGTCGGTAAAGAAATCAAACCTCGTCTCTGTCTTAAGTGATTGAGCCACGATCGCCGCCAAGGTCCATTATCGAAGAGTCCGTGCAAATAACATCCCCAAATCGAAAAGGAAGGATCGACCAAACCCAACCCCGTATCGCTAAATAAATAATGGCATTCGGGGGGCTCTTGGGGTTTGGTGACAATGCGCGTGCGTCCCTGATGAATTTCATAGCCATCAATGGGCAAAGAGTGAGGGTAATGGGAGGTACAAGCGCGCTGGCGGACCACCTTGCGGCGATCGAGGGTCGTTTTAACAGGCAAAAGTTTTAATCCCGCCACTTGGCGATCGCTCCCTTCCAACCGCTCCGGATCGCTCACCATTTGTCCGAGCATTTGGAAACCCCCGCAAATGCCCAAAATAATCCCCCCCGCCGCCGCATACTCTTGAATTTTGGAACTCATGCCGCTCTCGTGCAATGCCTTGAGATCGGCAGTGGTGGTTTTCGATCCCGGAATAATTACAGCATCGGGATGCCCCAAATCGCCCTCTAATGCCACATATTTCACCTCTACAGTGGGTTCGGATTCCAAGGGGTCGAAATCCGTAAAATTGGAAATGCGAGGCAAGCGCAGGACGGCAATGGTAAGTTCTCGATTGGGTTTGCGCGATCGCATCTCTAATAACGAGAGGGAATCTTCCGCCGGAAACAGGCGATCGATCCAAGGAATCACCCCCAAGACGGGAATATTAGTATAGTTTTCCAGCCAATCGATCCCCGGTTGCAGGATCGATCGCTGCCCGCGAAATTTATTGATAACGATACCTTTGATCAGGATTCGTTCGTCCGGTTCTAATAATTCCAAAGTTCCGACCACATGAGCAAATGCTCCACCGCGATCGATATCCACCACCAATAAGGTTGGCGCACTTAAATACTTAGCCACCCGCATATTGGTTAAATCCCGATGTTTGAGATTGATTTCTGCCGGACTTCCCGCCCCCTCACAAACCACAAAGTCAAATTCCCCCGCTAAATGCTGTAGGGATTCTTGAATGGCATGCCAACCCCGTTCAAAATACTGTTCGTAATAGTCTTGCGCGGTAGTTGTGCCCACCGCCGTGCCGCGCAAAATAACTTGAGAGGTCATATTTCCTTGGGGTTTGAGCAAAATCGGGTTCATTTCGACCCAAGGTTTGATTCCCGCCGCCCAGGCTTGTACGGCTTGAGCATAACCGATTTCACCGCCGGTTGAAGTCACATAGGCATTCAAAGCCATATTTTGACCTTTAAAGGGAGTCACCCGCCAACCTTGGCGGGAAATAATGCGACACAGTGCCGTCGCGAGCATGGATTTTCCTGCGTGGGATGTCGTTCCCACCACCATTATTGCTTTCACTCAATTATTCAGCGATGGAGCATTACTGAGGCTATTTTGGATCGTAGCTCAAATCAATTCAAAATTCAACAGGTTGAAGGAAACATTAATGACGCACGGCATAAACATTGCAATTATTTAATACAGAAGGCAGTAAAGAATTCTTCTCCACTGTTACTTTAAAGCCGTAATCTTGCAGAATGGAGCAAAACTGTGCCAATCTATTACCCGTATCGTGAACTTCAGCAACAATTTGCTCGATCTTAATCCAATCATCCGGTTCGATACCTTGAATAACATCGAGTTCGCTTCCCTCGACATCGATTTTAAGCAAATTAATTGAGTCAATCGACAAGTCTTTGATAACCCGAGATAGCGTTCTAATTTCACCGATGACTTGTTGACTATTTTGAAAAAAATATTCTGTTTGTTCTTGTCCCAAAATATCGATCGCAATATCTTTTTGCGCCATTTTTTCATGGGGTCTCTCTGTGGAATTACCTGGCATATTTGGATAAAATGTAAAAATTTGCTCTGTATTATTTTCCGATCCCAAACCATAATTTAACAGCGAAACATTGGTTAGATTGTGAAGTTTTATGTTTTCACGCAATACCGAAAATGTAGTTGCAATGGGTTCAAAAGAAAAAATCTTTAAATCATTTTGAAACCGATTGATAAATAATGCGAAAAGTCCGATATTTGCACCAACATCAAAAATATAATCGTCTTGATTAATGACGATATTATTTTGAATATATTGCTCTTCGGAAAAGATTTCCGAAAATATAAATTCTGTTTCTTTTTGACTCAATGAATAACATTCTAATCCATTGGGAAGCTGGAGTTTTTCCATCAATCTTTCATCCTTCATTCTTCATCCTTCATCCTTTTAAATTGGGAGTCGCAGCCAGCGATTGAGAGCATTTTTAACGCGATCGCACCCAGAAACGGCAGAAAAGGACTCTCCTTGCTTTTCCCATTGGTTCGCGAGTTGGTGTCCTAAAGGGGTGAGGCGAAAGCTGTCGGTAATGCCTTGTCCGTCTACTTCCCGCCGCAGTAACCCCACGCGAATCAACCAAACTAAGCTACTCTCGGCACTCACTTCTAATAACGGGGTACGAGTATAGTTTTGTTCGACTCCCGAGGCGCCGGCGATCGCTTTGAGGGCAATTCCTCGCGATCGCATGGCCGCGAACAGGGTTAGGGTAAAGGGGGAACACCGCAAAGCACGGGAGGCGCGATCGAGGGTGTGTTGGGAATAGGTGATGGGGGGTAAGGTGGAAGGGGACATCGCGATCGGACAACTCATCAAAAGGACACTATCCACTATTTTGCCATCTTCTCCACTCTTGAGATAGATAGGGTTTTCTGACAACGGCTTGGTAAAATCCCAAAATAACCGTTACTCATCCCTCGGAGGAATTCAAAGTTCATGGCACTAGCAGTTGGAACGAAGGCTCCCGCTTTTACCACGAAAGACGATACCGGCAATACTGTCTCTCTCGCTGATTTTGCGGGCAAAATTGTCGTTTTATACTTTTACCCCAAAGATGACACCCCGGGCTGTACCAAACAAGCTCAGAGTTTCCGCGACAAGTACGCAGAATATCAAAACAAGGATATTGTCGTTTTGGGAGTGAGCATGGATGATGAAGCCTCTCACAAAATGTTCAAAGAAAAATATGGTTTGCCGTTTACCCTTCTAACGGATACGGATGGAGCGATCGCGAAAGCCTACGATGTTGATGGTGGCGGCTATGCCAAGCGCGTTACCTATATCATCGATGGGGAAGGGTCGATTTCTAAGGTTGATGCGAGTGTGAATACCGCGACTCATGCTGATGATGTTTTAGCGGCTCTCAAATAAGTTGCGAGTGATTTCTTAATCGATTATCGAGCAGAGAGGAAAATTAATCCTCTCTGCTTTTGGTTCGATAAGGGAGAGAATCTTCATGGTGTGGATCGCTGGAGATATTCTTTTCCCTTCTCGGGGCAGAGCTGACGTTCGGCGCATTCCTCACCATATCGTAGCCCTTCTGAATCAATCTCGACCGAACGAGAGTAGTTACTTACGTCAATTTATAGAATTCAACAGTTTTATTGCTGCT
>JBFRWJ010000265.1:0-21339 GCA_051439525.1 Spirulina sp.
GGGCATGAGGGGATGAGTTTTTTCTATTCGGGGCGATCGCAGAATGCCGTTAGCTGGAGTCAGTTTGATTGGGTAGACACTGCGATCGTGTTTCCGTTGCGATCGCTTGTCTCTCGAAAGCATTCAATTTAAGTTTTATACAATTGTACTTTTTTGAGCGATCGCTTATCGATCTGCTTTGAGGTTGGTAGTGCGATCGGTTTTGCAACACAAAATCTTTATTGAGAATCTAAAGAGAATATGATTTTTTTGTCATTTTTCAATGAAACAGGAAAACCTGTGTCAGCACTGAGTTTTGAATTTCACAATCAAGGTTGACAAATTAATTCTTGTGTACTATAAAAGAATAGGGATCGAGTTCTAGTCAAATAACAAAATAAGTCAGTGTCCTAGTTTGCGGTGTAGTCATTACAAAAATTACTTACTAATATATTCCTACAAATTACTATGTAGGATTTATTGTCATGAGTAAAGTAACAGTGACTAACATTCACAATACTCTTAAAAACGCTAGTCGAATTCTTGGAGGAATTGCAAGGATGATGGACAAGAAAAATCGAACAAAAATTCAAGAAGCGCAAAAAGTAATAGATGAAATTGTGAGCGTTCAATCTGGCAAAGGGACTGTTAACGATCCACAATTTAAAAAAGCTCTTGAAAACTTATCTTATGAGACACTAATTCAAATTCTTGAAAATCAAAAAAATCCTGTCACAGATTCTCAACTTACTCAGTTGGCAAAATTGCACGAAGGTATAGAGAAACGAAGATTGTAATACATAAACCCACATTTGACGCTTCTAAATATCATGTTTGAAAATCATGTATTCTGGACTTATTATGAGAAGTCAAAACTGGATTTTCCCAATCATTAAAAATTCATGCGTCGAATGTAGTTTATTAACATAACAATCTCAATTCTTCTTGCTGTACTATAGTAATCCTAAATGACATGTGAAGGCGAAGAGAGCTGAAACTCTTACCATTACTGGATCGCTTGTTTACAAATCAAATGGGATTGCTATAGCTACAAGATATTAAGACCTGATGGAATCCCTTTGGAGTTTTTCCATTTTTCTCAACTGTTCGATGAGTTTATCTATATAATTCTCAAATACTTTCTGTATCATTGTTCTTTTCTCTTGTACATTCTCTTCCTGTATATTTTCTTCAAATCCTAACAAAGATAAGATCTTAGGCTCTTTTATTGAATTTCTAAGATATATAAAAGATTGAATATAAATCTGATAATTTGGATGATCGGGATCGGGATATCTTCTCCTTATAAGCTCTGCTCTCATTTCTCTCTCAAAGAGAATACTATACATAAGCCACGCTTTTAAATATATGAAAAGATCGTGCCGTAAAGTCGTAATTTCAAATCCCTGAAGATCATAACCTCTTAAAACTTTTCGAGCAAGAAATAAGGCTAAAAGATTTAATTTATCGTTATCCGGATCGGTTTCATGTGCTAATCCTTCAATAGAAATTTTACGAAGAATAGCTTTGTATTGATATTCTCTAAGCTCTTCTCGTGAAATACTTAGATCTATACGATCTTGACAAAGTAGATCGGGATCTATTTCTGACATAAATTCTAAATCTTGCTGAGTTCTTAACTTAATTATATTATTGTTTTTTTGTCTTATTCCTTCTTCAATTGCTGTATCCATACAATTTTCAATAATACCTGTTACAGCTTGCCAAGAGAATAAACCACAAAATAGCGTAACCACTACAGAAGCTATACTTGCTATTGTACTAAATTGTGTAAAAAAGATTAAGATTCCTAATACAATTCCCAAGACAAAAAATAATATTATGAAGATTATAATAAGTCTTATTGCCTTTTTTTTGCTCGTATATTTTGTGTTTAAGTTAATCTTCATTAAAACACCTCCCAAACATAAAAAAAATGTTCAACAGACTTTCAAAGTTCTATCTAATTAGTCAGATTCGTGGACTGTTACCTTAAGAATTTTCTCCAGTAATTCGGGCTCATCGATCGCAGCCTGATGAATGCGCTTAATCATCAACGCAGCCGTATTTTTGTTAACCGAGATCGCCTTCGCCAACTTCCGAACGCTGATTCCGTCGGGTCGCCCTGCAATCAGCGCGATCGCCAGAAACCACTTCTTTAAGTCTACATGAGTATGATGAAAAAGAGTACCAACTGTAACGCTATATGAAGTGAAACATTCGTTACAGTGATAGCGGCGTTCCTTTTTCAGTAGAGTCGCCTTCGTGGACTCGCAATAGGGACATTGGGGAACACCACCCCAACGAATCTGCACTAAATAAGCCAGACCTTCTTCAGGCGTTTTTAACATAGGAGGCTCGCAATGACGTTGAGTTCATCAAAACCTCAACCCATCGCCGATCGCCTCGTTACCAACACCAGTTAGAAACAAAAAAAGAAGACGCGATCGCGCCTCGCCAATTTGATACTTTTGTTTTTGCGAACAATTGTATGATTTTGAGAGATATTTGGGTGCGATCGCTCTTCTTGTCAAGAGAATAGAGTCAGTGCGATCGCGATCGTGAAAACAGTTAAATTTGAACCTTCCGAATCATTCGCTGATACAATAATATTATTTAGGAAAAGAACCCATGACCGAACCCGAAAACTTTGATAATCGCGTTACTGCCTTAGAAGCAGACAACGAAGCCCTACGAGAAATTGTCTTGGGTGCATTGCAAATTGCCGCACAAAATGCCAGTGCGATCGCCACATTAACCGCAGACGTGCGATCGCTAGAAAGACTATTTGCCGAATATGCCGAACGTTCGGAACGCGATCGCCTCGCTTTAGTCGGAATGCAAACCGAAGTCAGACGTGCCATTGAATTATTTTTAGAACGCGATCGCGATGATGATAATAATTGATGACTCACCAACCTCACGATCAATTCGCCAAACAATATCTTGAAGAACTCCTTTCTCCCCTCGGTGAAGTTAATATTAGTCTTGAAGTTGCTTCCGAAGTGCGTCAAGTCGATTTGTACTTTTCCCCTGCACCAACTTCTCCACCCGCGTCTCCAAACTTGGGATTACTCGGGCAAATCATTCAGAAACCTTGTTCTCTCGAACCTTTTCGCAACCAACCGAGTAAAACCGATATTCGCAATTGTTTGCTGAAACTCTTTTCCCTATACAGTCAATTGCAGCGTAAAGCACAAAGAGATAACCAAAATCTCACAGAAGACGATCTTCCCCATTTATGGATACTGGCTTCCTCTGCATCCGATACATTACTCAACAGTTTCGGTTTTACTCGCGATCGCAACTGGAAACAAGGAGTCTATTTTCTTAAAGAAGCGCAAAAAACCGCGATTATCGCGATAAATCGTTTACCCGAAACTCCAGAAACCCTTTGGTTGAGAATTTTAGCTTAATTCCGAGAAGCCTTACACCATAATCTTTGATTTGGTGTAAGACGGAGCTTTTAAAGGGCGGAAATAGTTCCGCCCTCAGCTCCTCATGAATCGGGTAAAATTTTGGGTTCAATGACCAAAATTTTACGACATACTACTGAGGTGAGCTTTGATTTTCAATAGACTTTTTTAATAGGATTAACTAATTGACTTTCGCTTCAATCAGTGTTACTCTAGAAGTATATACTAATTGTCTCAGACATGAGAATCGCCTATCAATACAGGCTAAGACCGAACAAAGAGCAGATCGCCACTATTGAAACTTGGCTAGAATTGCTTCGCAAACAGTACAACTACCGTCTGTTTGAGCGGTTCTCATGGTGGGAAGACAATCGCAATCCCTTTAATGCTTGTCCAATTAATACTCCCATTCCGAAATTGAGAGATAATCCCGATTACTATTTTCAAAAACGAGGTTTGATCAATACAAAAAAACAGTTTCCTGAATACAAACAGATTCACTCTCAGGTTTTACAAGATTGTATCAAACGGGTTAAACTTGCCTTCGGGCGTTGGTTTAAGGGAGACAAAAATGGTAAGCGTTCTGGGAAACCTCGATTCAAAGTGATAGGACGCTATCGGAGTTTTACTTTTCCTCAAGTCAAACAAGATTGCTTAAAGGGAAAATGGATTAATTTCCCGAAAATTGGAAAAATCAAACTGATTCAACACCGTCCTTTACCCGAAGGATTTACCATTAAAACTGTTACGATTACTCGGAAAGCAGATGGTTACTATGTCACTTTATCTCTGGAAGATAAATCAATCCCCAAACTAACCCCGAATATCGAGACCAGTCTGGAAAACACTTTGGGAATTGATATGGGGTTAAAAGATTTTCTGGTAACAAGTGAAGGAGAATCCGTTCCCATTCCTCAGTATTACCGAAAATCTCAAACAAGATTAAAGACTTTACAAAAGCGTTTATCCCGACGGAAGAAACGGAGTAAGCGATGGTTAAAAGCGGTGAAAGCGGTTGCAAAACAGCATAAAAAAGTAGCCGATAAACGCAAGAATTTTCATTTTAAAACTGCCAATCAACTCTTATCAAAAGCTGAGGTTATTGCCCATGAAGACCTGAACATCAAGGGACTAGCTAAAACTAACCTGAGTAAATCGATTAACGATGCTGGATGGGGTCAATTCCTGACTATTCTAGCTGTCAAAGCCGAGAAAGCTGGACAGTTAACGGTGGCAGTGAATCCCAACGGTACAACTCAGGATTGCTCAAATTGCGGTCAAAAAGTTCCCAAACAATTATCAGACAGAGTTCATTTCTGTCCTCATTGCGGCTTTGTTAAAGATCGCGATGAGAATGCGGCAATCAATATTAAATATAGGGCGGTAGGGCATTCCGTTCTTAATAGCCCGGTTAATGTTCTGGAATTATCCGGAAGTCTCCGGGAAGCCCCCGCTATACCGTCAGGTTAGCGGTGGGAGAATGTCACGTAAAGGCAAAGTTCAAGAACGCGCTATCCTAGAATTAGTCACGCTTCCCAAAAGCAATCCCTTACGCGATCGCGCTTTAGCCCAGGTTGCAACTTGGCGCATTAATCTAGAATTGAACCAAAATCCAACAGCAGAAGAGAGGAAATTAATCATGACATTATCGCCAGCTTAACTCAAATGGAGAGAGGATACTTTACAAGAAGGACGACAAGAAGGACGACAAGAAGGACAGCGAATTCTTATCGAAAATTTGTTAAAAGTCCGTTTTGGTTCTTTGGATGAGGAACTGGAAAATATTATTGACTCTTTACTACAGTTACCATCCCAGGAGTTAGCAGTTTTGTTGTTTCAGTCCTCTCGCGAAGCTCTTTTAGAACGATTTCCCCGAGAGGAAAATTGAGAGAAAAAAAGACGATGCGATCGCACCGTCTTCAATCGATTGTAAACTCACAGTTACTGAGAAACCCAAGCTGAGATCGCGCGATCGTAAGCCTGTTTTTCCTCAGCATTGGCTTTGCGGAGACAATCGGCATGAATACACTTTAAACCCTCAATATAATCGCGATCGTCAGCATAAAGCGGATTGTGGCGAATTGAGGCAATTAACATCAATTGGGTGAGGAGTGGGAGTTTTTGGAAAGTATCAAAGCGGTATTGCACGGGGGACATGATGAAAAGGAGAGCTAGGATTTTGAGTCGAGTAATACCAAACTACTCATTCTTTACCCTCCTTTCCGGAAACAAACTCAATAAAAATAAGCTCTTTTTTTCCTTTGTAAAACGAATTTTTCCGGACTTTTATTGTGACAATTCATCAATTGTCCCTAGGAAAATTTTCTACTATTCCCCAACACTTTTAAAGAAATCAATTGTATCTTTTAAGGCAACAATAAAGCGATCGATTTCGTCGCGAGTATTGTAGAAATATAAACTCGATCGCGCGCTTCCCGTCACCCCTAAAAGACGATGTAAGGGTTGGGTACAGTGGTGTCCGGAACGAATTGCGACTCCCTCGTGATCTAATAGGGTGGAAAGATCGCTCGCATTCAATCCTTCTACATTAAACGCCGCTAATGCCGCCCTGCCTTTACCCTCTTTATCCGGTTTGGGTCCGTAGGTGCGCAAATTGGGAATTTCTGCTAGTTTCTTAAACAAATATCCCGTTAGTTCTTCCTCATAACGGTGGATTTTGTCCATACCGATACTGGAAAGATAATCCACCGCCGCACCGAGGGCGATCGCTTCCCCAATTGCCGGCGTTCCTGCTTCAAATTTATGGGGCAATTCCGCACAAGTGAAGCCCTCTAAAAACACATCTTGAATCATCTCGCCTCCCCCCAAAAAAGGCGGCATTGCTTCTAACAATGCCAATTTGCCATAGAGAAAGCCGATCCCCGTCGGGGCGCACATTTTATGCCCCGAAGCGACCAACCAATCGCAATCCATTGCTTGTACGTCAATTGGTAGATGCGGGACGCTTTGGCAAGCATCAATTAAAACTTTTGCATCGTATTGATGGGCGAGTTCGATGATTTCTTCAACGGGATTAATACAGCCCAACATATTAGAAACGTGAACGACAGCCACTAATTTTGTGCGTTCCGTGAGTAAAGTTTTATATTGTTCGAGATCGAATTCCTCCGTTTCTGTCAAATTAACGTGCTTGAGAACTGCCCCAGTTTTTTGCGCGACAATTTGCCACGGAATTAAATTGCTGTGATGTTCCATGACGGAAACCACAATTTCATCCCCTGCTTTTAAAGTGTTTAAACCCCAACTATAAGCCACTAAATTAATCGCTTCCGTAGCATTGCGCGTGTAGATGATTTCATCGCGCGATCGCGCGTTAATAAAAGCCGCAACCTTATCCCTTGCCTTTTCGTAAGCATCCGTTGCCTCGGCGCTTAAGGCGTGAGCCCCTCGATGAACGTTGGCATTAATTTGCTCGTAATAATCCCGCAAAACATTTAAAACTGCGAGGGGTTTTTGAGATGTTGCGGCACTATCAAAATAAATTAATGGTTTTTCGTGTACGTCTCGCGCCAAAATGGGAAAATCATTGCGAACGCGATCGCCGAGGGTTTTTTCTTGCAGTAAGGTCATGTCAGTGAACAGTGAACAGTAAACAGTGAACAGTCATGGGCTTTAGGGAAGAGAAAATACATTTAAAATGTGCGGCAGGAGATACATTGGGAAAGGGATTTTTGCAACGAAGGAAGGGGAATGCGATCGAGGACTTCTGCGGCAAAAGCATCTAAGAGTAAATTGCGGGCATTATCGAGATGGATACCGCGACTTTGTAAATAAAACAGTTCGTCCGCGTCAATTTGACTGACGGTAGCACCGTGAGTGCATTTGACATTATCTGCCGTAATTTGGAGTTGGGGTTTGGTATCGACTCGCGCCTTAGAAGACAGCAATAAATTGCGATTTAATTGGGCGGCATTGGTGAGTTGAGCATTTTGAGGAACGAGAACTTTGCCATCAAAAATGGCGTGTGCTCTATCGTCAACAATACACTTGTGAAGTTGATCCGTTTTACCATGAGGGTGATTGAGAAAAATGGCGCTGTGAGTGTCGGCAATTTGTTCTCGAGCGATCGCGGTTAACCCATTCAAACAAGTTTCGGTTTGTTCTCCTTTCTGCCAAACCCCTAAATTATGGCGGGATAATTTGCCGCCTAAAGAAATAGCACTGCAAGTATAGTGACTGCTGCGTTTTTGAGACACTGCGGTTTTGCCAATGTGAAAGCCTTCTCCCGATTCTCGTTGATGGCGGATATGATGGACGCGGGCATTATCTTGGACAAAAACTTCCGTCATCGAGTTGGTGAAATAAGGGCGATCGCTCGGGGTATCGGGACAATTTGGGTCGATGACCCCATACTGTTCGATAACTTGTAAATTCGCCCCCACTTCGGCAACAATTAAGCCTCGCGGTTGGTAAAAAATTGGCGTTTCCTCGGGCACGGTCAGAAAGAGGATTTGAATGGGCGTTTCGACAACAACATTCCGTTTTGCCCAAACGATCGCCACATCGGGAAAACCCGTCGTATTGAGGGCGGTAAATACCTCTTTTTCTCCTTCTTGATGCACGATGTATTTCACGGCATCGTAACTATCTTCGAGGGGAAGTTGGGTTAAATTCCCAGCAAAGATGCCTTCCGGCAATGCCGAAATATCGGATAATTCCGGTGCATAAATACCATTCACAAAAACAATGTGGCTTTGGGCGGCTTCCGGGAGAATTAAGTGAGCGATCGCGGCCTCATCCACTTTTACCGGTTGGGCGGGAGAAAAATCGATGGCCAACAAGGCCGAAATATCGGTAAAGCGCCATTCTTCATCCCGTCGGGTGGGTAAATGTTGCCGGACGGCATCATAAGCGGCTTTTTGGCGCAATTCTTGCAACCAACCGGCAATTTCGGGATAGGTTCTGATTTTTTGTCCTTCGCTATGCCTTAATAATTTTCCTAAGTATTCATGGCGATCGCGATCGACTGGAAGCGGAGAATTTTCAGAAACTTCAATTGCCATTACGACCTCACCTCCATTAACGATTCATCTTCGAGAAAGTCATAGCCTTTCTCTTCTAATTCTAACGCCAATTCTTTGCCGCCACTGGTTATGATTTTTCCTCCCTGCATGACATGAACGAAGTCGGGTTCGACGTAGTTTAACAAACGTTGATAGTGGGTAATCATCACCGTTGCATTATTGGGAGTTGCTAATTGATTGACTCCATTGGCAACAATTTTGAGCGCATCGATATCCAAGCCCGAGTCCGTTTCGTCTAAAATCGCGAGAGCCGGTTCGAGAAGCGCCATTTGTAAAATTTCGTTGCGTTTCTTTTCTCCGCCAGAGAATCCTTCATTGACGCTTCTTTCTAAAAAACTGGCATCCATTTTCACGACATCCAATTTTTCTTCGACTAAATCTTCAAAGTCAAAGGCATCTAATTCTTCTTGTCCTAAATGCTTGCGACGAGAGTTATAGGCAACCCGCAGAAAATCTAAGTTACTGACTCCCGGAATCTCCAAGGGGTATTGAAAGGCGAGAAAAACGCCCTTTAAGGCTCGGTCTTCCGGCTCGAGGTCGAGAATATTTTCTCCCTTGAAAATAATTTCCCCTTCCGTCACCTCATAGTCGGGATGTCCGGCCAAAACTTTAGAAAATGTGCTTTTTCCCGAGCCATTCCGCCCCATAATGGCGTGAATTTCTCCGGCTTTCACTTCTAAGTTCACTCCCTTGAGGATGGACGTTCCCTCAACATTGGCGTTTAGATTGCGAACGGATAAGATAACTTCGCTGTTCTCTTTAATCATTGCTTGATGTCTCTTTTATCTACCAAAAAATTTAGGCATGGTATACGCTAATTATTACACCTGCTGGCTCCATTCTTGCCGGAAAAATGCCGACCAGAGGAGAAAACCCACCAATACCGAGCCTGCGAGGACATCAGAACAGATAAATAGGTTCATTTTCCCAGAAAGGGCGGCGGGAGATCCATAAAAGTAATGGCCAAAACTGCTCGATCCTGTGAGAGCGTAAATGCCCAGACCGAGATAGGACTGCCAATATTTTTTCCGGACATAATAGAGATAGCCCGAGATTGCCCAAGGGGTTAACATTAACCAAGCGATATAGACGTGGTGCGGGTTCATCCAAGAGGGGGCGGGATAGCGATCGAAGAAAAGGTAGTTGTCCGTGTAATGAACAATTGTCGAGAGAATATTGATGGCGAGAATGATGAATAACCATCGAGAAGAAGAAGTCATGTCAATGGACAATTATCAATGAACAATTATCAATGAACAATCCCTCCACTTTAGGTTGGAGGTTTGGAATCTGGAATAAAACCCGATCGCGCCCTGCCTTCGCTTGGGTGGGCGAGAGCGCCCTACAAAGATTATCCCACGGTTCCTTCTAATTTCAGACTCAATAACTTATCGGCCTCGGCAGCAAATTCCATCGGCAATTGGTTGAAGACATCTTGACAAAAACCGCTAATTAACATGGAGACGGCATCTTCGGCGTTAATTCCCCGTTGGGCAAAATAGAAGAGTTGATCTTCGCCAATTTTCGAGGTGGAGGCTTCGTGTTCGACTTTGGCGGTATTATTCTGCACCTGAATGTAAGGGAACGTATTGGCCTCAGCTCGATCCCCGATTAACATGGAATCGCATTGGGAGTAATTGCGCGCTCCTTTGGCTTTTGCTCCCATTTTCACCAAGCCGCGATAGCTATTTTGGGAGCGTCCTGCCGAGATGCCTTTGGAAATGATGCGGCTGCGGGTATTTTTGCCAATATGCACCATTTTCGTTCCCGTGTCGGCCTGTTGTCGATTATTGGTCAGGGCAATGGAATAAAATTCTCCGACGGAATTATCTCCAACTAATACGCAACTGGGATATTTCCAAGTAATGGCGGAGCCGGTTTCGACTTGCGTCCAAGAAATTTTGGAGTTGACTCCCTTACACAAGCCCCGTTTGGTGACGAAGTTATAAATGCCCCCTTTCCCGTTTTCATCTCCCGCAAACCAGTTTTGTACCGTGGAATATTTAATGTCGGCATTATCGAGGGCGACGAGTTCGACAATGGCAGCATGGAGTTGGTTGCTGTCGTACATGGGAGCGGTGCAGCCTTCGAGATAACTCACAGATGCCCCTTCTTCAGCCACGATTAAAGTCCGCTCGAATTGTCCCGTATCTCCGTTATTGATGCGAAAATAGGTAGATAATTCCATCGGACAAGTTACGCCTTTGGGAATGTAGACAAAAGAACCATCGCTAAACACGGCAGAATTGAGGGCGGCAAAAAAGTTATCTCCCGCAGGGACAACGGTACCGAGGTATTTTTTCACTAAGTCGGGATGCTCTTGCAGTGCCTCGGAAATGGAACAGAAGATGACTCCATGTTCGGCCAGCTTTTCTTTAAAGGTGGTGCCGATGGAAACGCTGTCAAAAATGGCATCGACGGCAACATTGCTCAGTCGCTTTTGTTCTGAGAGGGGGATGCCGAGTTTATCAAAGGTTTCCAAGAGGGCGGGATCGACATCATCGAGGCTCTCGAGTTTTTCTGGGCTTTTTTTGGGAGCCGAGTAATAAATGATATTCTGATAATCAATGGGAGGATAGCCCACGTGCGCCCAATTCGGTTCTTCCATCTCCAACCAGTGTCGATAGGCTTTGAGGCGAAACTCGAGCATGAATTCCGGTTCGTTCTTTTTGGCAGAAATCAGGCGAATAATCTCTTCGCTGAGTCCGCGAGGAATGGTATCGGTTTCGATATCGGTGACAAAACCGTATTTGTAAGGTTGGTTGACGAGAGTTTTAACCGTTGTCGCGCTCATTGATGTTGGATTCTCCTCTAGATAGGCTCCGCTTGGGCTCGGAGTTAAACAATAATTTGGTTGTTTAACTATTTATAGGCTACATTAACAACAAGGATGTTGTCAAAGTCTGACGCAAAATTTTTCTTTTCCCTTTATCTGTAGTCGCGATCGCTCTCTATCCACCATGACCGCAAGCCAGCACGTCTCCACCAAGGAAGAAATCCTCCGCTATCTCCTCAAACACGGTCAAGCAACGGCGCAAGAATTGGCCGAAGCCCTCGCTATTAGTCCGCAAGCCACACGACGGCATCTCAAGGATTTAGAAACGGCGGAATTAATTGAGTACCAGTCAATACAGGTGGGGATGGGTCGTCCCCAACATAAATATTCTCTCTCTCATCGGGGCAAAGAGCATTTTCCCCACCGCTACGGCGAGTTTACGGTGTCCTTTCTGGATACGTTGATGGAGACGGTGGGAGAGGAACAAGTTAGGGCGATATTTCGCAAGCAGTGGAAAAGAAAGGCGGCAGAATATCGCGATCGCCTCGGTCAAGGGTCTTTAAAGGAACGAGTCAAGACTTTAGTGAGGATTCGCCAAGAAGAAGGCTATATGGCCGAGTTACATTCGGGGGTAGCTCGGGATGGCAGCGAAGAGTATATTTTTGCCGAGCATAATTGTGCCATTTCTGATGTCGCAGAATCTTTTCCGACGGTTTGCGGCCACGAATTAGAAATGTTTGAGGCGATTTTACCGGATTGTACGGTAGAGCGAACCCATTGGATTAATGATGGAGAACATCGCTGCGGGTATTTGGTGCGATCGCGGTCAAATTACACCTAATTTAACACCCTCTCCCCTCTCCGTCTAAAATAACGGAGTTTGGTTTTTTCGCTCTCCTTTGCAGGAATCGATTCTATCTAGAGGGGATGTACAACGTAATATTATCTGGTGACTCGCAACGGAGTTCTGCCCCGTGCAACCAAAGGTTGAAGTAGGGTTTGAAGGGGTCTTTAATGGGTGTCGAATTCATGTACCAAGGCCACATGATATACTGTGCGAGATAATCATCGCAAGCAATATAGTAGAACGCCTCTTGCATCCAAAATGCTTGCCGACATTGCGGTACAAGTTCTACGTACCAGTCAGTTTGGACATCGTGAATGAAGACATCGAGAGATTCTGTGTCATTTGGATGAGGATCTGGCGGTTCATTGCTGCTAATCCTGATTTGAGGGATCGGAGTCAGCAGTTCGACTAATTCGCGTTCGTTAATTTCAGCAGCTATTTGCCGCCAATTCGACAATTGCGCTGTCGCGTATCCTGTGAGCTTGTCATGTTTGGCATACTGCGGGGTACGGATAATGAAGTACGCCTCAGGATCTTGTGCTTCTTGGAATCCTTCGGCAGTAGCACGGTAAACTTGGCGAAGGCGATTGTAGACATCGATACCCGCCGGAATGTCGTTGAACAACGGTTTGAGCTGCTGACCATCGGGACAGAAGTGCTGAAAGAATCCAGCCATCTGTTCTGGTGTCCACGGATTAGCGAATGTGCCACCGACGAGGTCTTTGCAGCGCTGAAGAAACGTTGCTTGCTTCATATCGATCGTCTATGCTTCATTATATTTTATCTTAAAACAAAAATACTAATTAACTACGTCTTGTTTAGAGCGCTGAGGTACAATGAATGCGAAAATCTTTACCGAGTTTGGCGATCGCACTTCTCTAAAAATAATCCCAACCCGTCCCAATGTAACCAAACTCAAACAAACTCGGATGCAAAATTTCTGCTAAGATTTCCAAAGAATCTACCAATCGCGGTCCCGGACGATTAAAATAAGCATTGCCATCGGTAACGTAAACGCGATCGCTTCTCACTGCCTGTAATTCATTCCATCCCGAATGTTGCTTTAAAACCTGTGATTCTTCCCGCGTCCGTTCCAAATCGAAACCGCAGGGCATAATCACAATAACATCGGGATCGGCTTGTTGTAATTGTTCCCATTTCAGATAGGGAGAATGCTTTCCCGTTGCCCCAAATAAAGGTTTTCCCCCTGCTAATTCTATCAATTCAGGAATCCAATTTCCCGCCCCCATCATCGGCTCTGTCCATTCCAAAGCAGCGACGCTGGGTAAATTTTCCGAGGCTAAAGATTGAGTTGTTTTCTGACAGAGTTCAACCCTTAATTTTAGTTGAGTTAAGGGTGTTTGTACGGAAATATTAAAAATTTTACCCACGCGTTCGATATCGTCCCAAACTTCCCTTAAAGTATTGGGTTGAAGAGAAATAATTTGAGGTTCGATCTGAGTTAATTTTGCGATCGCACCTTCCACTTCTCCGACACTAACCGCACAAACATCGCATTGGTCTTGCGTAACAATATGCGTGGGTTTGAGTTGCACGATCGCATCGGCATCGACTTCATAAATACTCAAGGCATTTTTAACTAATTCTTTAACATCCATATCAATTTCACCACTGGATTTATAGCTATTGAGTCGTGCCGTCGTACAAATAGGTAAATTTTGCACCTCTGGAGGATAATCGCATTCGTGCGATCGCCCCACTAAATATTGGGTCAATCCCAAAGCCGCAACAAGTTCTGTGGCTGCGGGGAGTAAAGAAATAATTTTCGGTTCTGGAGAGTCGGCCATCAGATCGCGTTAGTCAAAGTGGATAATTTTGTGATGCGTTACGCTGTCGCTAACGCATCCTACGATATCTATGAAACTTAGGAAAGAGAGGAGAGAAAAATTTATCTTTTATTTTTCCTCTTTTCTCAATCTCTTTTTCAAGCGCTGAGGATCGCCGCGATCGCGAATCTTCCCGCCTTCCAATAAAAATGCTCCATCGCAGTAATCGAGTTCGTTGAGGCGGTGGGTGACCCAAAGAGCAGTCAGATCCCGTTCTTTGACTAAATTCCGCACTTGCCGGACTAATTCAATCTGGGTATTGGGATCGAGGAGGGCGGTGGGTTCGTCGAGAATTAAGACTTGGCAATGCCGAGCGATTTCCCCGGCGATCGCGATGCGCTGTTTTTGTCCGCCGCTTAAAGCATAGATCGGTCGTCTTTGCAAATCGAGCAATCCCACCGCATCTAAGGCTTCTCGCACTCTGGCTAAGGTTTCTGGATAAGTTAAATTTTCCCGAACCAATCCAAAAGCAATATCAGCCCCGACGGT
The DNA here is from genome assembly GCA_051439525.1 of Spirulina sp. Lineage (GTDB taxonomy): Bacteria > Cyanobacteriota > Cyanobacteriia > Cyanobacteriales > Spirulinaceae > CCY15215. The sequence continues at coordinate 14,400 of JBFRWJ010000265.1, forward strand.
GGGCATGACTAACTGGCGATCGGGATTCTGGAAAACAAACCCGAGGGGTTGAATTGTCTCGATCTCTCCCTCTCTCGGTTCTAATAAACCTGCTAGCAATTTGAGCAAGGTTGATTTTCCGCTTCCATTTGCCCCCAACAGCATCCAAAACTCCCCTTGGGGAATGCTGAAGGAACAAGAGTCTAAAATCGGCGTATTCCTTTGCCAGCTAAAGGATAGGTTTTCAACCTTAATGGCATTTTGAGACACGAAATTCGTTGATAGTTGACAGTTGACAGACGCACGAGAAGAAGAAGCAGGGCTTCAACTTCTCTTGACTGCGATCGGGCGACAGAGGAGAAGGAGAAGAGGGAAGAGGAGGAGAGGATAGAAATGCTTCCCTCATCCTTCATCCCTCATCCTTCCTCCTTACCAATTTATTCCTTGTCATCCCCAAAAAAGCCCGGAGTCCGTCCCGAAGCCGTGGCAGATTTCTGAGAAATCACCACTGCACTGATTTGATCGCTGAAGACAGCAACCTCCTTATCGGGTTGCTTTTCACAGGTCAAATATACTATTTCCGGCGTAACTTTTTTCATCGCCTCAAGAACTTGGTGATAGACTGCTTTCGCGTCTTCGAGTTCCTTGCGCTGTACTGACACCGGGATGGGAGAATACTTCAAAATTAGATCAATGCTGAACATTCCGTCTTTACTCGTTGAAGGTTTGCTGTGAACTACCGCTATCAAATCAAAGATTATGATAGCGGCTTCCCTGTTCATCGGGGATCGCGCTAGATAGAACCAAAGTTCTACCACCTCGTCTTAATATCCCCTCCTAGGGCAGTATCGCTTGTTTTTTCCTTTTCATTGCAAAGCTTTCAGCTATTTCACGAAAGAATGCGGGTTGTAGCGTTTTTCAAAATTTCGCAGACCCCTACGATCGGCTTATTTTTCCACAGTTCCAGACTTATACATTTATTTTCACCCCAACATCGAGCCGTCGAAATTGAGAATGGAGATTAGGCAACATCTGTCGATTTAGGATCGCGAAATGGATGAATTTTAGCTCGATCGCTAGGAGATTCTCCCTCAGTCAAATCGAGAACTCGTACCGTGTTGGGAAGTGCTTTAATTGTAGCTTGAAAAATGGGGCGATTTTGAACGACGATGACTAATTCACTAGCAAAAAGAGCTTCCTCCAGCGATCGCGCATAAATCCGTCCCAATTGTGGAAAAGTTCGGGTAATATAATCTCGGTTATTGCCGACAAGAGTATTGAGGCGAATATCGGGATCGAAAACCCGCAATTCTAAATTCTCTTGCCATAATTGTTGCAGGAGGGGAATGACGGGAGTTTCCTGCAAATCCTGCATATTGGGTTTGGGGGTCAACCCCAAAATCGTAACTTTTTTAACCCCCAAGCGACGAACTTTGTCGGCGATCGCAATAATTTGTTCTTGATTGCTGGGTAAAATAGATTTTAAGATCGGTAAATTGATCCCTAATTCTTCACTTTGGCAAACGAGCGATCGCAGATTCTTCGACTGATAAGATCCCCCAAAAGCAAAACTGGCTTGTAAAGGAGCGGAAAATTGACAATCTTCCAATAGTGCCATTACTTGCCTCCCATCGATATTCCAGCGATCGCATAAGCGTTCTATCTCGTTAGCGAAGGCAATTTTGAGGGTTGAGAAAGCGTTAGCAGACATTTTGAAGGCTTCTGCGGTTTCCAGATCTGTGCGGTAAATTTGCGCCGGAATATCGCCATAAAGCCCCTCGAGGATATTCCCCGATCGCGGTTCTCCTGCCCCGATAATGAGATAAGGGGGATGCAAAAAGTCCGCGATCGCGGTGGTTTCTTGCAAAAATAGGGGATTGACTGCTACTCCAAAGTCCCGCCCGACTTTTTTGTGTGAGTATTTCTCTAACAAAGGAATGAGAGTATTGCGGGCAATCCCGGGCAAGACTGCACTTTGTAACGCAACAACGTGATAATTTTCCGATTCTCGCAGCCCTCGGGCAATTTCTGCCGCCATTCCTTCGAGATATTTCAGGTTGGGTTGCCCTTTTGCATTCAGGGGGATTTCTGCACAGAGGAGCGAAATATCGGCATCTTTAACATCATCCTTACCTTCTACCCTCGCCCACAAACGACCCGATTGTACCGCTTTCCCGACAATCTCATCTAATCCAGCTTCTTTAATTGGACTTTTCTGACGATTAATTGCCTTCACTTTGGGGGGTATTTTATCAATGGCAATTACATTATGTCCCAATTCTGCCAAACAGGCGGCAACGGTTGTACCAATATAATCCAATCCCCAAACAATAACTTTCATCGGGTCGGTCTTCCTTTTTCTGATTTCGCTGTCGGACAATAATAGACACACCCGATCGTCAGTCACCAGTCACCAGTCACCAGTCACCAGTTATCAATTACCAGTTACCAGTTATCAATTACCAGTTGCTAGAGCCTAGAAATTCCCTTTGTAGATGCGAATGGGAAAATAGGACGTTCTTGTCCTAATATACCCAATTCTTGCTGCAAATGAGACAGTATGGCGATCGCGATCGGCGCTTATTTCTCTTTACATTGCCGTGAAAGAGAAATCCGGATATCCGAACAACGAACAACGAAACCGATCAACGACGATCCGAACGATCGTTCCTCAAAAATATCTTATATGCCAGCCACCCCGTTACTAACATCAGTACCCCCATGGCCAACCAAGCCGCAACTTTAACGGCTACTGCCACGGTTATCACAATTCCTATAAACAACCCAAAATTTTTCGCCTTTCTTAACCAACGCTGGAGAACTCCCTCGGAGGGTTTCTCTTTCATTGTTTTATACAAGGGAGGCTCTGGCTCGACTAACTCTGCCTCTATTTGTTGCAACCGCAGCGCTTGTTCCCGCAATGCCAATGCTTTTTCCCGCTCCTTGAGTTCTTGTTCGCGGCGGTGAAGGTGTTTATCTTTATCTTGGCGATCGCGATTCATGGGACACCCATTTGACCTTAAAGGCAAGAGACTGTACTCTAGCTTCAATTTTAGCTCATCAGATGCACAATCGTCAAATCAATTCAAAATTCAACAGGTTGGGCGAATGCGATTCGCCATCCCCCAACCTCAAACTTATCAATTCAAAAAGGCCTCAACTTCAACACCAAATTCCTCCTCAAAGACTTCTTTCTTATAATCCAAGTTCCACAATTCCAACTCGCAATCATCCTTCGTAAAGGCGGGAATCAGACATAACGCCAAACGCTGGCGATCGGAATAATATTGGCATTGGACTTGCGCAACCGCTCCAATTTGTCGCCGATCCAACGCGATCGCTAACCTTAAAATCGCGCTTAACTGATTGACGATTTGCCGATCGCGTTTATCGGTCAAATTTTGATAATTGTCGTGTTTCTTTTTCGGCTTGCTTTTGCGGTGGTAGCGAGCGATATTGGCAATAATTTCCAGTTCCGTTTCCGTATAGCCCAATAATTCTCCATTGCGGATGAGATAATAGGAATGCTTGTGGTGTGCCGCATGAGAAATATATAAACCGCTATTGTGCAGCATAGCCGCCGCCCACAATAATCCCCGTTCTATTTCCGTCCAAAAATGTAACTTGCCTTGGAGCTGGTCGAATAAACTCAGAGCAAAATCTGCCGTTCTTTCGCTATAGGGAATATTGACTTGATACTTATGAGCGAGTTTGCGGACGCAGCGCTCGCGAACTTCACTTTGGTAACGAAAAGGACTGGCAATAAATCCTTGATTGAGCATCCAATCGACAATAATGCCTTCCCGCAGCGATCGCTCGCACAAAACGATCTCGTTCAGTCCCAGCATTTTCATCGCTTCCACGAGAACGATCGCTCCCGGAACGATAATTTCGGCGCGTTTTTCCGAGAGTCCGTCAACTTGCAAGCGTTCGGCATAACTCATTTTCGCCAAGCGTTCCGTTAACGCCTCCAAGGCAGATAAACTCACTTGATATCCCGTGAGGGGATTGGGTTCCACGGCCAAGGTTTCCCGCGCGAGCAGAATGGCGAGGGTTTCAATCGTCCCCGAGGTGCCCACCATTTTCGCCTGCTCGTTTTCCGCGAGGCCATTGCGAATATTTTCCACCGGACGCTCTAACATCCCCCGCACGTAGGCGCGCAAATAGGTTAATTCAGTAGTGTTGAGGGGATCGCTCGAAACAAAATCCCGCGTTAACCGCACCGCCCCAATCTTCGTACTGCTTAAAAAACGTGTCTCTTGGCGATCGGCGAGGATCAACTCCGTAGAACCACCGCCAATATCGATAATAATGTGAGGGCAGCGATCGAATTCCAGCCCCGAGAGAACCCCGAGATAAATGCGCCGGGCTTCCTCCTGTCCGGAAATCAAATTCACGTGCAAACCCAATTTATCATGGATTTGTTTCAGGAATGCCGCCCCATTGGGGGCTTCTCGGACGGCACTGGTGGCGACGGCAAAAATATGCTGGACATTGAAACTGACTGTCAAGGCCAGACACCGTTGTAATGCCTCTAGGGCTCGGGCGATCGCTTCCGGGGTCAATTTACCGGTTTTGCGATCGCTCTCCCCCAAACGCACCGTATCTTTTTCTTTGGCCACGATGGTAAAGGTCGCCAGTTGGGGATCGATCTCGACAATCACCATGTGGATCGAGTTCGTCCCAATATCGATCGCCCCCAAAATAATCTTGTCCGACGGGTTTGCCCGATACAATCCCGTCCGATTTTGCAATGCAGCAACTGTATTCGTCATAGTGCTTGGATTGACCATCAAACTGAAATTCCCACCCCAATACTCTCGATCCGGAAATACCCCTTCTCCCCAATCAAACCCGGAGAGCGCTCTCGGGGTCGATTAAAGCGTAACAACAAACCGCCCGGGAAAATTGGTATAAATTGCAAAAAAGCCCTATCTAGCATTAAACACGAAATGACAACTCTATCTCAAGAACCTGCTTTTAAAACTATTCTTCGCCTTTTGCGCTGGGATAAACCCGCAGGACGGCTAATTCTCATGATTCCGGCACTCTGGGCGATTTTTCTGGCAGCCCGGGGATTACCACCAATTCCCCTCATCCTCGTCATTATTTTCGGGAGTTTGGCTACGAGTGGGTTGGGATGCGTTGTCAATGACCTTTGGGATCGCGATATCGACCCCCAAGTCCAACGAACTCGCGATCGCCCCCTCGCCTCCCGCGCCCTCTCCGTTAAAACAGGCATTGTCGTGGCGATCGTTGCCCTAACCTGTGCGGCGATTTTAGCATTGTATCTCAATCCCCTCAGTTTTTTCCTCTGTGTCGCGGCGGTTCCGGTAATTATTGCTTATCCCCTCGCCAAGCGCTTTTTTCCCATTCCTCAATTGGTTCTCGCCATTGCTTGGGGTTTTGCCGTCCTCATTAGTTGGACGGCGGTAACGGGGAGATTAGAAACGCCAACGTTATTTTTGTGGGCGGCGGTAGTGTTGTGGACATTAGGATTTGATACCGTTTATGCCATGAGCGATCGCGAGGATGATGCCAAAATCGGGGTCAATTCTTCTGCCTTATTTTTCGGTCGCTTTGCTCCGCTTTTCGTGGGATTGTGCTTCCTCGGGACGGCGGGACTCTTAGGGGATCTCGCCCTCATCCTCGATTTACAAATCGGGTTTTGGCTGGCATGGTTGGCAGTCATGGTCGGTTGGCTGTGGCAATATCTTCAACTCCTTCGGGACAATCTGCCTCAATCCGTCTATGGCTTGATTTTTCGGCAAAATGTCATTTTTGGGTTTATCTTACTCCTCGGAATGATGGTCAGTTTTTAGCTAAAAACCTAACAGTATTCTGGCGATGCTGAGGTAAATCAAAATCCCTAAAATATCGACCACCGTGGTGATAAACGGAGAAGACATCAAGGCGGGATCGAAACCGAGGGAATGGAAGAGAAAGGGCAAACCCGCGCCCGTGGTTGCGGCAATTACGGCAATACAGAACAAGCTCGCTCCCACCGTGAGACCAATTTTGAGTTCGCCCATAAAAGCAAACACTAACACGACCACTGCAATCCCCAGCAAAATACCGAGCAGGCTTCCCACCACAGACTCCCGGAGAATGATCCCAATTGGTTTTTTGTAGTTCAACTCCTCCGTACTGAGACCCCGAATCACGACGGTAGACGACTGAGCGCCAACATTTCCACCAGCATCAATTAATTAATAAAGGGGTGAAGAAAGCTAAGGCGACGACTTCATCGAGAATATCCTCAAAATTTCTCATGACCAAAATCGTGAGGGCATTGGTAATGAGTAAAATAAAGAGCCAAGGGACGCGCTTGCGCGTTACTGCGGCGAGGTTGGCTTGAAAATAACTCTCCCCCTCCGATCGCACGGCTCCCATTGTATAAATATCTTCCGTGTTTTCTGCTTGCAAGACATCGATCGCATCATCGACCGTCACGACCCCGAGTAAGGTGCGATCGCGATCGACCACGGGGAGGGCCATCAAATCGTATCGTTGAATGAGACGAGCCACTTCTTCTCGATCGGTATCGGTTGGGACGAAAACCATGTCCCGATCCATAATCTCCCTCAACGATTGACTGGGTTGGGACAACAACAAATCCCGTAAGGAAGTCACTCCCGACAACTTCTCTTGTTCGTCGATCGCGTAGATGTAATAGCTTACCTCGCGATCGCGGGCCAGCTCTCGAATCCGCTCGGACGCTTGGCTTGCCGTTAAGCGATCGGGCAAGGCAATATATTCTGGGGTCATCAAGCGGCCTGCGGTTTCGGCTCCATACCCCAACAAGAGAGAGGTCGCTTGACGCTCTTCCGGGGTGAGATGGGTGAGAATGCGCCGACCCAATCGGGGGGGCAGTTCGTCGAACAGGTTAGCCCGATCGTCCGGGGTCATATTATTAATAATGTCTAAAATTTCTTGGTCTCGAAATTTTTCAATCAACGAC
>JBFRWJ010000266.1:0-27417 GCA_051439525.1 Spirulina sp.
AAGAGACAGGTCATCATCGATTATTTTAATAATCCAGAAGTTGCGACTCGAGTACAAAAATTACTCGGGCGAGATATTGGGTTAGTGTCCTATTTCTCTCGTCCTTATCTTCTTGCCGGACAAACCCGAGACCAACAACAAGCAACATTGTTATTACGGCAGCTTAGCGATCGCGGTTTTTCTGCTCTTATCGTCAACAGCCGTCAAGCGATCCTTCTCACTTCTAAAGTGGTGGTTGGGAATAGGGAATAGGGAGTAGGAACAGTTATAACATCCTTTTTAAGCGAGGGGAGCGTCAATCTCTCACCGAAAAATCATCAACCGTTTTCAGCATAATTTGAGGGTTGGCTTGCTCGGGGGAAACCACATTAATTAAACCAGTGGCTTTTAAAGTGACTTCGGGGTTAATGAGGGCATTACGAGTTCGGATGGCTGTTGCTTGATGCTCTTGCCAAATGCGGGCTAATTTGTCGCGAATGGCTTGGAAAGTGTCGAGATCCTCAAAATTAACTAAGGTAAAGGTGCGGTGAATGCCTTGGGTTTCCACATCGATCGCATATACGTCAAACTTGATTTGCGGACTTTGGGGAAATTTGACTAAATGACCCGAAAGCGTTTTCAATTGCTGATGCCACCCCGCGATCGCATCCAATACAGCAATCGGGTGTTTAACCTTTTCATTCAGTTGTAAATGGGTGGGCTGATGGGGATGCCGTTGAATTTTATAATTCAGTTGGATAATATCCCCTCGATATAAGTCTCGAGTCAATTCTGGGGACTTTACAAAAATAGGTAATACCCGATCGCTATACTCTACCACTAAAATTTTCCCCTCTGCCCCAACTGCATGAACTTTTCCCACTAACTCGGTTTTATTCTCCAGTGCTGTTGGTAATTCCACCTCATACTCATACTCGGGAAAATCGGCTAAACCGTCCCACTTTTCCAGCACTCGAGCGGAGTTAACCAAAATATGAGGTTGTGGGCTGGGGTTACGAAGTTCCCTGCCTTGAATACACACTCGATCGTGGCGGTGAATCCCTTGAAAGACTTGTTCGACTGGAGGTTTACCGGCAATGAGGGAAAATTCGCGACGCTCAAAAAAATTGTCGGACGATCGCACTGACAAAACCATCATTTTCCCAGAAGAAACTACCCCATGAATTCTGCCGATCAGTCCATTAGTTCGCATTTCCTGGGAGAGATTTTCCTCTTCTAAACTTTGATAAACTTCGGTATGATATTCACACTTGGGAACGGGAAAACTCAACGCATTAAAAAAGACAGTTCCTGCCAGAACGACCAAGGTCATTAGAGGAAGGATTAAGGATTTGGGTAAACGCATTCTCAATCGGGTTCGACTTGATTTGTTTTTTTATAGCGCTTTCCCCGGGAAATCGGCAACATAACAGCCAGACTCGATCGAGGAGAGCGTTCGTCAACCCATCAATCATCCCTAGGCGAGGAAACCTTGCCGGGGTCGCACCGCAAGACTGGCAGCATAAAGTCACGGCAGATTTATCTCGTCGTTATGACATCGCCGTGACCGAAAAGCTAAATGTCAAAGCCATGACTAAGAAGGCTAAGTCTGGGAAAAGAAAACGTCAAAAAGCCGGACTCAATCGTTATTTAACTCATTAATTCCTTCGGGTTCGATCGCTAATCGATCGCGGCAACGCGGAATCCCATTTGACACTCATACAATTCGGGTAACTTAGCAGAACCCGGGGAGCAATCTTCGCGATCGCCTCGGACACTCTCTGAAGATTCCCGCGATCGCCGTGCAGAAATAGCCAAACCGCATCCCAATTTCCCCTTGCGCCAACGCGGTAAGCCTTTACTATTCGCCAAAAGACAATTGCAACAGACCTGTTGCGGGGAAAGCATCTGTTCGTCCGTTAGAATTACTAACATTTTCCCCTCCAAAAGTGTTCTCGAATACGCTTTAATCTTATTCTAATTTAATTTTTGGGCAGGATAGCGGAAATTGCTACATAGCTTAACCAAATCTTCCGATGCCCGGGCGCGATCGCCCCGGATCGATGCGGTATGATAGAAAACTTGCACCCCGCTAGAGTAAATATTATGAGCGAAACTAACACGGATTTTCTCGTCCAAACCGATCCCGAAATTGCCAGTATTATCAATCTCGAACTGCAACGACAGCGCGATCGCCTCGAATTGATTGCCAGCGAAAACTTTACCTCTCCTGCGGTCATGGCTGCCCAAGGCTCCGTTTTAACCAACAAATATGCCGAAGGATTGCCCAAAAAACGCTACTACGGAGGTTGCGAATTCATCGATCGCGCCGAACAACTGGCGATCGATCGCGCCAAACAGCTTTTTGGGGCAGCCAGTGCCAACGTCCAACCCCATTCCGGCGCCCAAGCGAACTTTGCCGTTTTCCTCGCCCTCCTCGAACCGGGAGATAAAATCTTGGGCATGGACTTATCCCACGGCGGACATCTCACCCACGGCTCTCCCGTTAATGTTTCCGGGAAATGGTTTCAAGTCGCGCAATACGGAGTCGATCGCGAAACCGAATGCCTCAATTTTGACCAAATTCGCGAAATTGCCTTAAAAGAACGCCCCAAACTCATCATTTGCGGCTATTCTGCCTACTCTCGCACCATCGATTTTGCCAAATTCCGGGAAATTGCCGACGAGATTGACGCTTACTTAATGGCGGATATCGCTCACATTGCCGGATTGGTCGCCACCGGACACCACCCCAACCCCGTTCCCCACTGCCACGTCGTCACCACCACCACCCACAAAACCCTGAGAGGACCGAGAGGGGGACTAATCCTCACCCAAGATAAAGAGTTAGGAAAAAAACTCAATAAAGCCGTTTTCCCCGGCAGCCAAGGCGGGCCGTTAGAACACGTTATCGCCGCCAAAGCCGTTGCCTTCGGAGAAGCCCTCAAACCCGAATTTAAAACCTATTGCGGTCAAGTGATCGAAAATGCCCAAACCCTCGCCTCTCGCCTCGTGGAACGGGGGTTTAAGATTGTTTCTGGCGGAACCGACAACCACGTTTTTCTCGTGGATCTGCGTTCTGTGAGCATGACCGGGAAAAAAGCCTGTCGCCTTCTCGAAGAAGTCAACGTGACGACCAATAAAAATACCGTTCCCTTCGATCCCGAATCTCCCTTCGTCACCAGTGGGGTGCGCTTGGGATCTCCTGCCATGACCACCCGAGGCATGGGCACCGAAGAATTTACGGAAATTGCCGATATTATCGCCGATCGCCTCCTCAACCCCGAAGACGAAAGCCTCGCCGAAGATTGCCGCCATCGGGTCGCCAGTTTGTGCGATCGCTTCCCCCTCTATCCTCATCTGAAAATTCCCGCCCCCGCCATTGTTTAAGGAGCTGGGGAAACGGCGGAAGACAGGGAAGACAGGGAAGAGGAGAAAAGGGGAAGAAGGCAAGAGGAGAAGAAGAGAACAATTTCATCCTTTCCCATTTCATCCTTCATCCTTTCCCATTTCATCCTTCATCTTTCATCCTTCATCCTTTTTGTTGTAGACTTTGAGCGATCCCATTAGGTTTTTTTACCCGCCAGATGCCTCTCCATCTGTATCACCTAATTGCCTTTCTCATTTCCGCGATCGTTGTCCTCTGGAGTACGCCCGTCGTCAAGACGATCGGCCTCAAAAGCGGTCACGTCGATCGCCCCAACGAACGCAAGGTTCACGAACAACCGATGGTTCGTTTGGGAGGGGTATCCATTTTTATCGGCACCATTTCGGCTTTAATTATTGTTTACTTTTTGGGCGGGTTTAATGACCTACCCCTGCAAGAGCAAGGAAGCCTTTGGGGAGTTCTCCTCGGAGGCATTGGCTTTTTTTTAATTGGTTTGGCAGACGATTTGTTTAATCTCAGCCCGATCTGGCGATTATTAATGCAAATTGCGGTTTCGGCCTCGGTCTGGTACATGGGAGTAAGAATTGAGTTTCTTTCCATTCCCTTTGATAATGGTTTGGTTCATACAGGTTGGCTGAGTTTGCCCATTACCGTCTTATGGTTGACGGGGATGCCCAACGCCATCAATTGGATTGATGGCTTGGATGGATTAGCGGCTGGCGTATCGGGCATTGCCGCCGTTGTCATGCTCATTGTCACTCTATTTATGGATCAACCCGCCGCCGCTTTAATTGCTGCCGCTTTAGCGGGGGGAGCCCTCGGATTTTTGCGCTATAACTTTAACCCAGCTCAAATTTTTATGGGAGACGGGGGCGCTTATTTTATGGGGTTTACTTTGGCGGGGGTGGGAACGATTGGTTTGGTCAAAAGTACCGCCGTTACCGCCGTTCTCTTGCCCTATTTGATTCTTGCCGTACCAATTTTAGATATGTCTGCCGTGATTATCGCTCGCCTGCGTCATGGTAAATCCCCCTTTTTGGCGGATAAGCGCCACCTCCACCATCGCTTGCTCGAAGCCGGCATTCCCCAGCGATTAACCGTCTTATTTATTTATGCCTTGACCTTGTGGGTGGGAAGTTTGGCTCTCGCTTTCTCGGGCATTCCCAGTGGGGAAGCTTATGCGATGGGGGCAACCATGCTATTAGCCTATGTCGGCTGGCAGGTTTGGCGTAAAACCAAAGTTCCGAGGTAGTATCAATTCGCAATTCGCAATTGAAATGCCCAAATTAAAATTTGATAGTGAAAAAAGGGTATGAGTGCGGAAATCAATTGCGTGGGAACGGAATTGCTGTTAGGGGATATTCTCAACAGCAATGCTCGTTATTTGGCGCAAGAATTAGCAAAATTGGGCATCCCTCACTACTATCAATGCGTAGTGGGAGACAATCCAACACGAATTAAAAAGGTCATTGAAGTCGCGATCGCGCGTTCGTCTCTTCTCATTTTTACGGGAGGACTCGGACCGACTCCCGACGACTTAACGGTGGAAACTCTCGCCGACTTTTTTGCTACTCCCTTGGAGGAACGCCCGGGAGTTTTACAAGATATTACCGACAAGTTTGCCCGACGGCGCAGGCAAATGACTCCCAACAATCGCAAGCAAGCGCTATTACCCGTCGGTGCAAAAGTTTTGCCCAATCCGACGGGAACGGCACCGGGCCTGATTTGGCATCCCCGCCAGGAACTGACGATATTAACGTTTCCCGGGGTGCCCTCGGAAATGCACCGAATGTGGGAAGAAACGGCAATTCCCTATCTCAAAGGTCAGGGTTGGGGACGAGAGATTATTTACAGTCGCCTGTTGAAGTTCTGGGGCATTGGCGAATCGGCATTGGCGACCAAAGTTTCTCACTTGTTTGATGGAATCAACCCCACCGTTGCTCCTTATGCGGGGAAAGGAGAAGTCCGCTTGCGAGTTTCCGCAAAAGCCGAATCGGAATCGGAAGCCGATCGCTTAATCGACCCGATCGCGAAGGAAATTTGCAAGATTGCCGGCGATGATTATTTTGGCTGCGATGGGGACACCCTCGCCTCGGTGGTGGGGCAGTTATTGCGCGATCGCGGCGAAATCCTAGCCGTTGCCGAATCTTGCACGGGAGGAGGTTTGGGGGCAATGCTCACGGACATTCCCGGCAGTTCCGATTATTTTGCCGGGGGGGTGATTTCCTATGCCAATCGCGTCAAAACAGATCTTTTGGGGGTCAGTCGGGAAGTGCTTTCACAAATGGGAGCCGTGAGCGAACCCGTTGCCAAACAAATGGCCTTGGGGGTGAAACAACAATTCAATGCGGATTGGAGTTTGAGTATTACCGGGATTGCCGGGCCCGGAGGAGGCTCGTCCCACAAACCCGTGGGCTTGGTGTATATTGGTTTGGCCGCCCCCGATCGCTCAGTGGAAATTTTCGAGTATCGTTTCGGCCAAGAGCGCGATCGCGAAACCATTCGTCACCTCAGTATCTGTCACGCCCTCGATCGCCTGCGCCGCAAGCTCATTCGGCAGCCATCGCGATCGAGGATAGAATAAGAGTATTGCCGAATCCTCGCGTTGCAGTTGTCTTGGATACGAGTGGGGTTGCTGAGTTTCAAATTCTTGTGATAATCTAGGAGTTAGATCTAAAGAATTCAGCAAGATCTAGCAAAAAAACAAAACGGTAAAACAAGCAACCAACATAGAGTAAACTCTTATCCTCCTATGGAATTGCGACTTTTACCCAAAAATATCGGTTAAAGAATATTCAGTTCAGTCTCACAGGAGCATTCTGTTCGATGGACTATTTAGACAAGGTTTTGGAAAAACTCAAAGAATGGGCGCGTCGCCTCATTGAAAGTCTTTTGGGGCCAGAAGTCGAACCCGAACCCGAGCTCATTCCAATTCCTACGAACGATCCCCCGAGAAGATCCACGAGATAATCTCGATCTAGACAATCTAAGTACTAAGGGTATTGCTGAAAAGAGTTGTACTGAAATTATTTTCATGTGGGACAAACTTTCAGCGCGATTCACTTAAATTACAGTGGGGAAATGCGTTCTGAAACTGTAGATTTGTTGAATATCTTGGTTCTGCACGGTCCAAATCTCAATCTTTTGGGCAAGCGAGAGCCAAGTTTTTATGGGTTGGCAACTCTGGCTGAAATTGATGCCATGCTACAGCGCGAAGCCGAAGCCTTACAAGCAACGGTAGACTGCTATCAGTCCAACCATGAAGGGGCATTAGTCGATGCCATTCATGGTGCAGCCGAAGAGAAACACGGACTGATCATCAATGCCGGAGCATACACGCATACCAGTATTGCCTTGAGAGATGCGATCGCGGGGGTTAAACTTCCCACCGTCGAAGTTCATTTGAGTAATATTTATCAACGGGAAGAATTTCGCCATCATTCCTATATTGCCCCCGTTGCGATCGGTCAGATTAGTGGCTTTGGTGCGAATAGTTATCGTTGGGGATTGTACGCGATCGTCGAGCATCTTAGACAGATTTGATTATAGATGGTGCGTTACATTTCATTAACGCACCTTACCCTTACTCTCTTTCTGGTAGCCAGTCAATCTCAAATAACTGTTCGAGGGTATAAGGACAGTCTTCTGGGAAAATTATCTCGTACCCTGTCTTTTTTCTCGCATATATGAATGCTTTTTTGTAAATTTTAATTTGGTTTTCCTGTAGGTGATTTCGTAAGTTTTGAGTTAAATCCTCATTAAGTTGTGTTCTAAAACTCATAATTTCCGCTTGCCAATGATTGGAATTATACTCATATTCGGCAGTCCAATATTGTAGAAGGAGTAAATGTCTGATAATCTGTTCGAGCAACCTTTCGATGCTTTTTTTGTCTCGCCGACTCAATTCTTCTAACTCCTCAATTAAATGCTCCTTGTCTAACTCATCGAATCGGTTTTCTTTTAAAAGGTTAATCGTTTGCCCTAACCATTGCTCGTATTTGCTCTCATAAAGAGATTTTAAGTTAGTTTTAACCGTCATTTTTTACCTCAACTTTACGATACTGACAAAGAATAACAGCTTGAATTTTCAACCCCAAACTCGACGTAAATTCAGCAGGAAACCCGGTAAAACTTCTTCACCCGATAACTCCGCAGGATTTTCCAGTGTTTCTACGGCTAATCCCTGTCGATAAACCTCTACCTGCCGATTCTGCGGATCGATTAACCAGCCTAAACTCGCACCATTGTCCCTATACTCTCTCATCTTTTCCCGTGCGGGAGGAAGCCGATCCGAGCCAGATCGCAACTCTACCACAAAATCCGGACAAACTCGGGCAAAAGTTCCGCGTTGTTCTGGAGTACGTGTTTCCCAATGTTCTTGACTTATCCAAGAGGTATCTGGAGAACGAGTCGCACCATTGGGTAAAATGAAGCCAGTTGAGGAGTCAAAGGCTTCCCCGGGTTCTCCAGAATTGCGCCACCATAAATATAGCTCTCCAGAAATACTCCAATTGCGCTTTCCAGTTTCCCAACCCGTTGGTGGATTCACAATTAACTCTCCTTTTGCAGTTCTTTCTAGTCTCAAATCTCGATTAGCCGCAGCGAGGGCGTTAAACTGTTCTTGGGTGACGCGCAGAGCGATCGCCTCGGGCAAAGCAATGAATAAAGTTTCAACTTCGGGTTGGGTGGGTGTTTGTACCATCTCCCTCTCTCCCACAATAGGGTTCGTTAAGCAATTCTCATTATTCTAAGTATGCAGGAAAATTGAGCTATTTTTCAACCTACCGCGCGTTAATTCTTGCTCGTAATTTGGTATTGCGATCGCCACTTCGCGATTTCCTCATTTTCAATTCAGAGTTTTCTCACCCGGGAACGGGAAAGTATAAGCAGCTCGATCGAATCATCCGGAAGCTACTATGAATAAGATGACAAAGATTTTGTTCGCTGCGGGAAGCGCGATCGCGATTTTGGGGGGAAGTCTCATCGTCCAAGCAGGGGGATGGGATAACTTTAAATTGCGCTATTTTCATTTAACCAGCCACCTGCACGATCGAGACAAAGAATTCAACGATCTGCGCAAGCAAGCGATCGCATTAGAAGAATCCAGTCGCATTGCCTTAAGGGATCTCCTCAATGGAGGACCGCCGAAAGACGGCATTCCCAGTATCGATAACCCCAAGTTCGATACAGCTAAAACAACGCCGTTTGATGCCAATGAAACGGTTATTGGTGTCGTGATTAATGGGGAAGCCAAGGCATATCCTTTTGGGATTATGAACTGGCACGAAATTGTTAACGATACCGTTGGCGGTAAAAATATTACAGTAAGTTATTGTCCCCTGTGCGATACTATTGTGGTTTTCGATCGCGATAAGACCACCTTTGGCGTTTCCGGCAAACTCTATCAAAGTTGTTTGGTCATGTACGATCGCGCGGACGATACCTTATATTCTCAACCTTGGGGAATGGGTATTATTGGAGCAAATGTCAACCAAAATCTCCATCGCATCCCTGCCGTTAAAACGACATTAGGTGCATGGTTAAGAGAACATCCCGAGAGTCAAATTCTCTCGACCAACACCGGACATTTTCGAGATTATCAAAACTATCCTTACGGTAGTTACTACACGGACAATAATATTATCTTTCCCGTTCGCAACCAAAATCGCCGAGATTTACATCCCAAAAGTATTATTAGTTATATTTGGGAAGCCGATAGGGAAACGCCTCGCGATCGCTTTTCCGGAGCAAGTTTGCAATTTTCCCACGAGGAACTCGAGCAAATTGGCGAGAAAATCATTCGCTTTAATGGGCGAGAAATTCGCATCCTCTGGGATGAAAATATGAAAACCGCACGCTTTGAAGAAATGGATGGTCGCATTATTCCCAGTACCACCGCTTTTGCTTTTGTTTATCCCGCTTATTTTGGCAATTAGGGAATAGGAAATGGGGAATTGGGAATGGGGAATAAGAGTCAAACTCTAGACGCTCCTCGAACGCGCAAAAATCAACTTGCCGGATCGGGTTTGAGGGGCAGAAAAAGTCTCCGCTTGCGGGAATATTTCCAGGCAATTCCTTCAGGATCTTTGCTTTTACTCCATTCGGTAAAACTCGGATCGCCTTTGCGCTTGCTAATCGTCCCGGAATGGACATCAAGGCGCTTTGCTAATTCTGCTTGAATTAACCCGCTTTTGGCGCGATCGCTTTCCGTTGGTTTGAGAGGGTTTTTTAACTGAGAGACTTCTTGAGAACTCATCGCTTCGGCATCGCGATCGCGATCGGGTTCGCTTTCTTCAAAGATGCGCCCCAACGCACTTGCGGTGAGAAAATAATAAACCGTACTCCCCTCATCGTAACTTTTGCGTTGCGCGCCATATTCGCTCGCTTTTCGCTCTAAAAAACGTTGGGCGGCTTCGACCTGTAAATTCGCTTTGACTGATAGATCGATAGGGGTAATACAACCCTGCTTTTCCTCCAAAAGCTCGTTGAAAAAAGGAGTCACTTGCTGGCTCCATTGTTTCCAATAATAAGATTGCCAAATTTGCCAAATAATCCCCAATATTGTCGCGGCAACCAGTAAAGGCCAAGCCGAATAAACAAAAACAACAACTAAGGCAAATGGCAAGATTAAAACTAATAGACTTGCGGCACTTTTTTCCAAGACTTGTCCGGTCATGATCTTTGGTGCAATTTTAGATCGGCAACAGAGGGCAACTTTTGCCCCCATATCAATTACTTTAACAAGGATTCGTTACAATTCATAACATCCTCAAAAAAAATACACTCATCCATAAAGTACGAGTGTATAACGAAACCAATATCACATTCAACTCAGCCCAGCCTTGAACGCATAGTAGGGATATAGCACTACGAAAGCAGGTTAGGACATCTCTAATTGTGGAACTCCAGTCACAATCTGCTATTCCCTAGCGCGTAGGGCTATAATCGCGCGATCGCTCAACTGTCTGTCGATGGCATGGGATCGGTAACAATCCCGACTGTAGGGAAGGCGATCGAGATGTAGCCTAGAGTAGAGCGACTTCTGGCAATGTAAAACCGTTGTCGGAGCTGCTCCACAATTCACGATTTTGACAGCTCATCGGGATGGTTTAATGAAACTCGAATCTATCAGCCAAGAACCCATAACTGATCCCAATGGGATCATCACCCGAGCGACGATTGGTGAAGTCGCCAGCTCCTGCATTCTTGCCAGACAAATCATTGATGTGCTGGGACGACCCGGTCGGGATAACGATCTGGAAATGATGGGGGGAAATGGGACTTGGACGATTATTTGGAGCGAACCGCAGTTGACGCTTGAGGAAGCAACTCATCTGTTGAATCGAGCGATCGCGTAATGCTCTTTCTAATCACGTAAAAAGATTGATTTGTTCTTGCAGCCAAGCATCCGTCGGTTCTCCATCTTTGCGCTTGAGTTCGATTTCTACCATCATAGCTTCTGTCGCTCCCGGGGGGGCGGGTTTCTGATGAAAAATAATCTCGTATTCATCGGGATCTTCGTTGCGTTCTAACAGCCAATCTCGGACTTTTAACGTACAAAACATTGACTGTCCCTGCTCGAACATGCGCGTAATTTGCATGCGTAAGGTGTAGGGATTAATTCTTGCCATACATTCGCTCCTCTAAAATTTTACAATTTAATTGATTTTTGTTGTGCGATCGCGTTGGCGACGCGAGCAAAAACCGAGACAACAACTGATTTTATGTTAATATGAGTTCTCCCGTAATGGTCAAGATTATGCGAGAACTCTATCCTCCTATCGAACCCTATCGCGAGGACAAATTAAAAGTTTCCGACCTTCATACTCTCCATTATGAAGAATCGGGCAATCCTCGAGGCAAACCCGTTATTTTTCTTCATGGGGGTCCCGGTGGGGGAATCGAGCCGATTTACCGTCAATATTTTAATCCTCAAGGGTGGCGAATTATCATTTTCGATCAACGGGGTTGCGGACGGAGTACCCCCCATGCAGAATTACGAGAAAATACCACTTGGCATTTAGTTGGCGATATCGAGAAATTGCGGGAACATTTGGGGATTGAGAAATGGGTGGTTTTTGGGGGCAGTTGGGGGAGTACCCTCTCTCTAGCTTACAGTCAAACTCATCCCGATCGCTGCACGGGATTGATTTTACGGGGCATCTTTATGCTGCGTCGAAAAGAACTGAGTTGGTTTTATCAAGAAGGAGCGAGTTATATTTTTCCGGATGCTTGGGAAGCGTATCTCAAGCCCAGTCCTCCCGCAGAACGGGATTATTTATTAACGGCTTATTATCGACGCTTGATCGATGAGGATCTCGCGACTCGCCAAGAAGCAGCTAAAGCTTGGTCGGTTTGGGAAGCCAGTACCAGTAAGCTCTTCGTTTCTGACAACCTGAAAGAAAGATTTAGCGAGGATGGATTTGCCGATGCGTTTGCACGTATTGAATGTCATTATTTTATCAATCAAGGTTTCTTGGAATCGGAGAATCAACTGTTCGATAACGTCGATCGCATTCGTCATATTCCCGCCGCGATCGTGCAGGGACGCTATGATGTTGTTTGTCCCATGATGACGGCTTGGGAACTCCATCAAGTTTGGCCGGAAGCAGAATTTAGAGTGATTCCAGATGCGGGACATTCCGTAACCGAACCGGGGATTCGCAGTGCTTTAATTGAAATTAGCGATCGCTTTCTTTCTCAGTAGTCTGCGAAATTTCTAACTCTTGATGTTGTTTAACCCAGCGTTAGAATTCTTTGGGGATAATCGACAATTAATTTGCGCGTTTGCAGCCATTGCAAGCCTAAAATAACGAGACTCTCCCTCCATGCCATCCCAAATGAGGGTGCAGCAGCTCGATTCAATTCGTTATATTGGTGCATGGGGTTTGTGATGAATCGCTCAATTCTGATGAAACCCCATCCTGTCCTTCTTTTCAAGTCTTTTGTCCCCTACTGAAAATAATGTTATCCGTATCTGAAGCCGAAACGATGATCCTCGACCTCGTTCGACCCTTACAAAAGCACGAGGACGTTTCTCTAGAAAATGCAAGGGGACGGATTTTAGCTCAACTGGTCAGCAGTTCTCTCGATTTTCCCTATTGGGACAATTCTGCCATGGATGGTTATGCCGTGCGCTATGAAGACGTGAAAGAATGCGATCGCGATCGTCCCAGTCTGTTAAAGATTATCGAGGAAATTCCTGCCGGCATTCAACCGCAAAAGACCCTCGGGCCAGGAGAAACCGCACGAATTTTTACCGGGGGGGTGATGCCCCGAGGGGCGGATACAGTGGTGATGCAGGAAAATACCCGACGGGAGGGCGATCGGGTGGCGATTTTTCAGGTTGCTCGTGAGGGGGAATTTGTCCGTCACAAAGGTGCATTTTATCGAGGGGGGAGTCCTCTACTCGGAGTGGGAATTCACATCGGCGCGCCAGAAATCGCCGTTTTAGCGACGGCACAATGCACTCGCTTTTCCGTTTATCAACGCCCTCGGGTGGCAATCTTCTCCACGGGAAACGAGCTGGTTGCCCCCGGAAATGCCCTACAACCGGGGCAAATTGTCGATTCCAATCAATATGCCCTCAACGCTTTTGTCGCGAATTTAGGGGGAATTCCCCTGCCTTTGGGCATCGTCCGCGATCGCCCGGAAGATTTGGAGGCGACGATAAAACGGGCGATCGCCGATGCCGATATCGTCCTATCAACGGGAGGGGTTTCCGTGGGAGAATACGACTACGTTGAAGAGATTTTGGCCAAATTAGGGGGCAAAATTCACATTCGCAGCGTTGCGGTCAAACCGGGAAAACCCTTAACCGTCGCTACCTTTGACCGAGGCGATCGCGCCTGTTTGTATTTTGGCATTCCGGGGAATCCCGTTTCGGCTTTGGTGAGTTGTTGGCGTTTCGTTCAACCCGCTTTCCGAAAATTATCCGGACGTGCAGAAGATTGGTCGCCCCAATTTGTCAGGGCGCGATCGCGTCACGATTTAAAAGCGGGCGGTACGCGAGAAACCTATCTTTGGGGACGGTGGGAAATCTTAAACGGAGAGTATGAATTTTCTCTCGCGGGGGGCGATCGCAGTTCGGGGAATTTAATTAATTTAGCGCAAACAAACGGATTGGCGGTCATTCCCGTGGGGGAAACGGCGATCGCGGCGGGGGAATCCGTTCGAGTGA
Source organism: Spirulina sp. (assembly GCA_051439525.1). Classification (GTDB taxonomy): domain Bacteria; phylum Cyanobacteriota; class Cyanobacteriia; order Cyanobacteriales; family Spirulinaceae; genus CCY15215. The sequence continues at coordinate 13,548 of JBFRWJ010000266.1, forward strand.
TGCTGATTTGATGCGTACAGATATTCTATTCTAGAGGCAAGACGTTTTACAATAGAATACAAGTCTTTCGAGATGCGATCGCCCGCTCTGCAAATCCATGTCTTACGAACCCCTACACCACAAATACCGTCCCCAAAGATTTATCGAACTCGTGGGACAAGAAGCGATCGCGCAAACTTTGACTCATGCGATCGAAAGCGGACGCATTGCCCCAGCATATTTATTTACGGGCCCGAGGGGGACGGGGAAAACGTCTTCGGCGCGAATTTTATCCAAATCTTTGAATTGTTTGCAAAGCGATACACCTACCCCCAATCCTTGCGGAAAATGTGAAGTTTGTTTGCAAATCGCTCGGGGTTCGGCAATGGATGTGATTGAAATTGACGCGGCGAGTAATACTGGAGTTGATAACATTCGAGAAATCATCGAACGCGCTCAATTTGCTCCCGTTCAATGTCGTTATAAAGTTTATGTGATTGATGAATGTTTGACCGGAGATTCTCTCATTCAAACTAGCGAGGGATTGATGCGGATCGACGATCCTCAATTAAAAGGAAAAATGGTTCTCAGTTACAATGAGAGTGCAGGAGTATGGGAATATAAAAAAGTGCTACGCTGGCTGGAACGAGGCATTAAGGAAACTTTTGTTATCAAAACTGGCGATCGCGAACTTCGCTGCACTGAAAATCATCTCATTCGGACAGAAAAAGGATGGATAAAAGCAAAAAACGTAAAAGAAGGAATGAAGATACTATCCCCTGTGAATGTGGATGTGGAACGCTTATCTATAAATATGGAATGGATGGAAGAATCCGCTCAAAATTTTATACTAGAAAATCTACAGGAAAGACATACTACTATATCAAAATGGGGGCAAAGTCTAGCCGAAAATGGCTGTCAGATTTACAACAATACTCAATTCCCTCAATGGATTACAAATTTGGAGAAGGTCGAATCTGTAAGCCGCGATGGTTATGAAAAAGTTTACGATCTTGAAGTGGAAGATAATCATAATTTTGTTGCCAATGGTTTGTTAGTTCATAATTGCCATATGTTAAGTACCCCGGCATTCAACGCTCTTTTAAAAACGCTGGAAGAACCACCCAATCGCGTCATTTTTGTTTTAGCAACCACGGATCCGCAACGGGTTTTAAATACAATTATTTCTCGCTGTCAGCGTTTTGATTTTAGACGTATTCCCCTGACCTCGATGGTGACGCATTTAACGGATATTGCTGCCAAAGAAGAGATCGATATTGCCAGCGATGCTTTAACGCTCGTCGCTCAAATTGCGAACGGAGGTTTGCGGGATGCGGAAAGTTTACTCGATCAATTAAGTTTGATTCCCGATCGCGTTACCGTGGAAAAAGTTTGGGATTTAGTGGGAGCCGTTCCCGAGCGAGATCTATTAGCATTAATTAGAGCGATTCATTCTGACAATCCCGAAGCAACAATTGCCCAATGTCGGCATTTAATGGATCGAGGCAGAGAACCTCTCATCGTTCTCCAAAATCTGGCAACATTTTATCTCAATTTGTTAATCGCAAAAACCTCTCCTCAACGTCATGACTTGGTTGCCGTGACGGCTCCCACTTGGCAAGAATTATGCGAGGAAGCGAAACAATGGTCTGTTCCCGTAATTTTGCAGGGACAGCAAAAACTGAAAGAAAGCGAAGTACAAATTAAAAATACAACCCAACCTCGATTATGGTTGGAAGTGACTTTATTGGGACTTTTACCGAGCGCGATCGCGGCATCTTTCCCCACCAATACCACCTCGCAAAATATCGAGCGATCGGCCAAAACTCAATCAACCTCTCCATCTTTGCAACCCGAGCGAGTCCCTCCAAAATCCCAACTCAAATCGGAGATTATTCAATCTCAACCCCGTGTTGAAAAAACACCTCCTCCCCAAACTGAAGAATCTACAAAAATCGTGTCAACTCCTGTATCGACACAAAATTTATCGGATGAAGAAAGATTTCAAAAAAGAGTTGAAGAAAGTTGGCAAAAGATATTAAAAACTATCCAACCGAATGCGGTGCGAGCCCTCGTTCAACAACATTGTACTTTAATTAATTTTGATGTTGATGAATCGATTGCCGATGTTGCCGTTCCTTCTCAGCCTTTACTCAAGATGGCAGAAAACAAGAAACCCAATATTGAAGCAGCCTTTGAGGAAGTTTGGCAGCAAAAAATAAAGGTTCAATTTCAAGTCGAAAAAAAAAACGGAACTCTTAAAGTAGGAGCAAATTCCGATCCGATCGCAAAAAAGAATAATGCAACATCTGTCCAGTCTCCTCGTTCTTCAACCAATGCGATCGCTAAATCAGTCCCGGAAATTAAAGCTCAGCCAATCTCTCAAAACGGTACGGTTAAACCCAAAGACAATAGATCGGTAACATCTTCTTTTTCTGGCAAAAATACAACGATAACAGAATCTTCTAGGAGTCAAATTAGAACAAAAATAGAAGAGAAAAACCAAGGCGATCGCGTCCCTTCTTCTAGTACTTTACAACCCGAAAACCAACCTCCAGAACCGCCAACAATAGAGCCGAAGACGGAAGAAGAAAACGAAACAATATTAGCAGCAAATGAATTTGCTAGTATATTTGATGGAGAAATTTTAGACTTAGAATTAGAAATTTTAAACGATAGCGATCCACCCCAGCATCATGCCGAACCTCAAATCATTCACGCTTCATCTCGCTCGACACAAGTTCCCTCTCCACCTCCCGCAGAAGATCCAAATGAGATGCCATTTTGACAATTATCAATGATCTTGGCAACTTCGGAGATAGGAGCAGCAGCGATAAAAAGACAAGGATAAACGGCAGTTTTCCAATCTAGATAACTGAAAATTTTGCAGCGATCGCGAGTGGGAGTGAAGGGAATTTTTAAAGATTGATGGACGATCGCGACAATATCAAAATGTTTTTCTCCGGGTTGAGAATGGACAGGAAAACCCGATCGCGGACAGATAATTTCCGTTAAAAAATTGCTAGATTCTCGCACCGTGCGAGCCCATAACAGAAAATCAGCCAGCAAGCGATCCTTTTCTTGGGCGATCGCATCACTTTCACCAGATAGCTCTTCCTTGGCTTGGAATAAAGCGATCGCGACGGTTTGAGGAATAGCGGGAAAACCGGGTAATAATTGCGGTTGGCGTTCGCGGAGATAAGCAGAAGGCTCGACGAGATGAACGTGATATTGTAATCCCGTCGTCGGATCGTGAAATTGTTTGAACATTGCCAGTTATGCGATCGCGCAGTATCTTAGTTAATTTGTAGCACTCCTCGGGATTGACCCCTTTGGGAAACAGGATAAGCGCGATCGCAAATCCATTCGGACAATTGTCGAAAATCGGATTAAAATCAATACAGGAGATGCTATGAAGGAACGGATCGAGGAAAGCGAAAATGGTTAATTTCGGGTGGAACTCAGCCAGCATTCTCGGCATATTTTTGGCCGTAGCGGGAGCGGGATTATATTTCCTGCGTTCGGTGCGTCCGGAAGTGTCGCGAGATTACGATATCTTCTTCTCAGCCGTGGGACTCGCTTGCGGTATTATTCTCCTTTTTAATGGTTGGCGACTCGACCCTATTTTACAATTCAGTCAGTTTTTACTCGCTGCCTCTACTGCCTTTTTTGCCTTTGAAACCGTTCGCCTGCGCGGTTTAGCCACGGAACAAGCCAAACGCAGTACCCCCATTGTCGATGACGATCGCCCCGTCAGTCGCTCCTATAAGGCATATCGAGAACCCGATTATGAGGAAATCGAGCCGGAATGGGAAGAACGGGTGAAGCAACGTCGGTTGAGAGCAAGTCCCGAACGCCGTTCCGACTACGAAGAGGAGTCCCGACGCAGCCGAGGGAGAGGGCGAGACGATCGCGAATCCCCCAGCAGTCGCCGTCGCAGTTCTCGCCCTTCTTCGCCTCCTCCCCCGGAACGCAGCGATCGCCCTTCTCCCCGCCTTTCCAAGAACGATCCTTATGCCGGTGCGGGTCGCTACTCGGATCGCTACGATGAATGGGAAGATGATTGGGAAGAACCGGAAAACGGCAACGATCGCCCCTCCGACTACGACGATCGCCCCACCCGAGAGCGCCCTTCTCGCCGTCCTTCGACTCGGGATCGCGATGCGGAGTCCCCAACGCGATCGCGCAAGGAGTCCCCTCGTTCCTCCTCTCCTTCTCGCAAGAGCTCCCCTCGCCCCTACGAAGACGAAGAACCCGCTCCCTATGTCGATTATGTAGACTATAGCGAGGCAAATGACGAGAGCGACGACGATTTTGAGGATTTTGACCGTTCGGATGAGGAACGCGACGATTTTGAAGATTTCGACCGTTCTGAGGAACGCGATCGCGATAACGATCGCTACGATGAGGATGATGAAGACTGGAAAGACGTTCGCAACAAGGGCGATCGATTTGATTATTAAGAAGGGAAAAGAGAATAGGGAACAGGGAATAGCGGTGCGACCCCGGCATCCCCCCCTACCCCCCATCCCCCCTTCTTTTCCCCCCTTGAATCCCCCTCCCGTCCCCCTTGGGAAGGGGGAGGCTAGAGGATGCTTCGCTTTTCAAGGACGGGGGGCTAGGGGGGATAAAGGGGGGATGGGAACGCGCACCAAGACAGGGAATAGAGGAAGGGGAGAAGGGGGGAGAATCTTCTCAAACCCCATTACCCATTACCTATTACCCATTACCCATTACCGCATTTTTTGGCTGTTCCTCGCGATCGCTTTATTGGGGGGATGCGGGGACTCAACTCCCCCGATCGGATCGGTCTCGTTAAATAGCCGCTATAACGACCAAGAACCGGCAATTAGCGGTAACGGTCAATTATTGGCTTTGATTACCAATCGGAACGGCATCTCACAAATTGCCGTTTATAGCCGGCGACAAAAGCGATTTTTGGATTTGCCGGGTTTAAATCAAGGCAACCAAATTGCGGAAAGTCCCAGTCTGAGCCGCACGGGGCGCTATCTCGTCTATTTGGTCAGCGATCGCGGTCGTCCGGCGATCGCCCTTTACGATCGCGCCATCTCAAAATCCAATATTTTGACCACCTCTTACCGAAATTGGATTCGCAATCCTAAAATTAGTCCAGATGGGCGTTATGTTGTCTTTGAAACCTCTCGTCGGGGTCAATGGGATATTGAAGTCTTGGATCGCGGCCCCGATATCGAGTTAGATATTGAAGATGGCACGCCGTTATTTTAGCAGCGATCGCGGAGTGGGATGAAACAATATTGGCGCTGGGTTTTACTGGTTGGCTCGACGGTTTTGGCGAGTAGTTGCGGGGGCTATCCTCGTTTATTGAATTTTCCTTACGATACCGGAGGTCGGGGTTTAAATAGCCCAACGGGGGAACTCATGCCCCATATTGCGGATGCCAATATTGTCTTTGTTTCCGATCGCAATGGTTCCCAAGATATTTATTTATTTGATGCCGATCGCCGTCAATTGGTGGAACTTCCCGGACTGAATTCGTTAAATGCGATCGCGTCGGATCCGTCGATTTCTGAAAATGGTCGTTATATTGCTTTTACTTCTAGTCAATTGGGCATTTCCGATATTTATCTCCACGATCGCGAAACGGGTTTAAATCTCAATTTAACCAAGAATTTACAGGCAGAGGTGCGCCGTCCGAATATTAGTGCCGATGGTTCCGCGATCGCCTTTGAAGCCAATCGTAACGGACAATGGGATATTTTAATTTACGACCGCTTTGGCAAAGCGATCGATTGATTGTTTGTTGATTCCATCCCGATATTCCTTTTTTCATCCTTCATCCTTTTATGAAGTCGGCACAATAGTTTCTGTTTCCACCTCCGATCGCAGCATTTCTTCTGCGATGAAATCCGGTGTATCTTCTACCACATCCCGAACCCTCGGCACGAATAAAGCAGCAATAATTAAAAAGAAACCGCCAAAGACAACCGCCAGTAAATGACTGGAATGTAAAAAGGCAGACATGACCCAACCCAGTCCCAAAGCCACGCAAATTTGAGGCACGACAATAAAGACATTAAAGATGCCGATATAACTGCCCATTTTCTTGGCGGGAAGCGCATCGGCAAGGATAGAATAAGGCATGGAAAGAATGCTCGACCAAGCCAATCCCAAGGCGATCGCGCAGAGAAAAATCAAATAGCGATCGCGAATCCAAAATAAAGCAATTAACCCCACTCCCCCGCATAACAAACAAAAGGCGTGTACGAATTTGCGACTGGTCAAACGAGCAAAACGCGCCAAAAATAACGACACCACAAAACAAACCCCATTGTAAACTGCAATAAAAATGCCCGCCCATTCAATCCCTTGGGTGTACAATTCTGAATGTTCGCTAGTTGCGCCGAAAACTTGCCTCGCGATCGCGGGAGGTAAATAGAGAAAAACGCAAAACATTCCCACCCAAGTAAAAAACTGCACCACAGCTAATTGGCGCATGGTTTCCGGCATTTGGATAATATTATCAATAAATCCTTCGATCCCGTCTGCTTCTTGCTGTTCTTCTGAGGTTTCCTCCTCTTCAGAAGGTGTATTTTTCGTACTAATTGCCGTCCATAACACGCAACTCAAATAAACCAATGCCCCGAGATAAAAAGAGAACTTAACGCTTAAGGGAATCGTCCCACTGTCCGAGGCACTTTCGAGGAATCCGAGGTGACTGAAAATCCAAGGGGATAACGCCCCCACAACCGCCCCCAAACCGATAAAAAAGGCTTGCATGGCAAAGCCGAGAGTGCGCTGTTTTCCGGAGATGCGATCGCCGATAAATGCCCTTAACGGTTCTACCGTACTGTTAAAAGATGTATCGAGAATCCATAACATTCCTGCCGCCATCCACAAACTCCCCGAATTGGGCATCATAATGAGTGCAAAGGAACTGAGAAGCGCCCCCGTGAGGAAAAAAGGCTTGCGACGACCGAAAGGGGTTTGAGCGCGATCGCTGCAATAACCGATAATGGGTTGTACGATTAACCCCGTAATCGGGCCTGCCAACCAAAGAATGGGAATTTGTTCGGGATCGGCCCCCAAATATTCATAAATGGCACTGGTATTGCTCATCTGTAAAGCCCAACCAAATTGCGTGCCAAAAAAACCAAAGGTTAAATTCCAAATTTGCCAGAAATTGAGGGTCTGGGTTGTTGGTTTTTTGGTTGGATTCATCCCGATATTCCTTTTTTCATCCTTTATACTTCATCCGTTATACTTCATCCTTCATCCTTCATCCTTTCTACAAGTCCAAATCGCAAAATTCAGCCTTTAATTCGCGTTCCATTAAGGCTTGAACGGCTTCTTGGGGAGTAATGCGACCCCGCAGGAGGCGATGAACTTGACGGGAAATGGGAACGGGGATGGTTTCGCGATCGGCCAGTTGAATGAGAACATTGGTTGTATTGACCCCCTCTGCCGTCCCGACTAAATTCTCTAAAATTTCCTCTAGAGTTTTCCCCGTCGCGAGACCGTATCCCACCTGATAGTTCCGTGAGAGGGGACTGTCGCAAGTCGCCAGCAAATCTCCCAACCCCGACAGGCCGAAAAACGTTTCCGGATCGGCTCCTAAATGGGTTCCCACGCGAATCATTTCCGGTAGGGCTCGAGTCAGTAAAGCCGCTTTGGCATTCGTTCCCAAGTTTAACCCGTCGCATACCCCCGCCGCGATCGCCATGACATTCTTCAATGTTCCCCCCAATTCCGTGCCGATGGGGTCGGTATTGACGTATACTCGAAAACTATCGCAGGCAAACAATTCTTGCACGATTTCCGCCGCCTGTTCGTTCTGGCTGGCGACGACGGTAGCTGCCGGTAATTCCTGCATGATTTCCTTAGACAGATTCGGCCCCGATAACACGACAATGGGATGGGAGGGAAACGCCTCCTGCCAAATTTGCGAGGGGGTATAGGTGGTGAGGGGATCTAAACCTTTGGTGGCCGTAACAAAGATAACATCCTCGGGAATCTCCAAAGGTTGCAACTGTTCCACCACCGATCGCACCCCTTTCATCGACACCGCAGAAAGAATCACTTTTGCCCCCGCGATCGCCTCGGCCAAAGATTCCGAACTGCGGCGAGACCACAACCGCACGCGATGGTCGCTGCGTTCCGAGACTTTAGCGAGGGAAGTCCCCCAGGCCCCCGCACCGATAACGGTCAAACGGGTGGGACGATCGGGAGGAAAGGGGGAAAAATCTGCTCGTTCTTGGGGTTCTGTTGGGTTGGAAGTCTCGATAACAGCAGAGTTCGCAGCAGTTTGATTAATCATATAATTGTTTGAATTCAACAAGAACCGAATCCGAACAATTTTTCCTTTTGCCAGAAGGATTGACGGTTGTTGCCCATAACATTACGATCGGGATTCGGGTGGTGCGGTTTAGGATTGAAGGGGGGCGATCGCCCTTCCTCTCAAACCTCGCAACACATTCTCATAATAGCAAATCATCTCAAATTCTTAAATTTAATTGCTAAGAATTGATGATACCAACCCTTTCCCTTGAAAATTTCTCATGACTTATCGCAATCCCATTCCAACCGTCGATATCATTATTGAGTTAAGCGATCGCCGCGATCGTCCCATCATTCTCATCGAACGACAAAATCCTCCCTACGGTTGGGCAATTCCGGGGGGATTTGTCGATTATGGGGAAACGGTGGAAACTGCCGCCAAGCGAGAGGCAAAGGAAGAAGTGAGTCTGGATGTAGAGCTTTTCGAGCAATTTTACGTTTACTCTAACCCCGATCGCGACCCTCGCAAACATACCCTGAGCGTTGTTTTTTTAGCGACAGCAACCGGAGAACCCCAAGCGGCAGACGATGCCCAAAATTTGGGCATTTTCTCTCAGTGGGAAATCCCCAAGCTCCTCTGTTTCGATCACGGGCAAATTTTGCGAGATTATTGGTATTATCGCAACTATGGAATGCGTCCCCACCTTCCTTCGTTGGAGTCGCGTCAATAATACAGGAAACAGTACAAAAATTTTGCTGAGTTACCGGATTGAGCTATCTTGTTAAAAAGATCGGGAACAAAGTTGTCGGCAATTTTTTCTCTGGCAACAAGCTAGATCGAGATTGCATCACCTTTAAATCTTCATCAGAATTTATTATCGGGGATGGAGGAAACAACCTAATATTGAGTTACCCTAAAATTAAGATCTTGACTTTCTCTTCCTCAAATCAAAAATTAAAGAGGAATACGTGATGACCGAAACCTCGAACCAACAAAGCAATTTGTTACTTGTTGACGACACGCCAGCGAATCTCCGCTTGCTGTCTACAATGCTGAATGGCAAAGGATATAAAGTTCGCAGCGTGATGAACGGACCAATGGCCATTAAAGCCGCGCAAGCCAAACCCCCCGATTTAGTTTTATTGGATATTAATATGCCGCAGATGAATGGTTATGAAGTTTGCCAGCATTTGAAGGAGCATGAAAAAACTCGAGATATTCCCGTAATTTTTTTAAGTGCTTTAGATGATGTTTTGGATAAAGTCAAAGCCTTTCAAGTGGGGGGCGTGGATTATATTACCAAACCTTTTCATTTAGAAGAAGTCTTAATCCGCGTACAAAATCATATTGCTCTCAAAGATGCTAAAAATGAAATCGCTCGCAAGTCAGAAGTATTAGAAGCCTTTAGCAATAATCTTAAAGCCTTGCATCGCTTAGATACAACAGACTATCAAGATTTTACAACGCGATTTGATGACTACCTCGCGACGGGATGTAAAATTCTTGGATTTCCGACAGGTATTATCAGTCGCATTGAAGACAATGTTTATCAAATTCAAGCCCTGCGATCGCCTTGGGATTTTTTTGAACGCGATCGAGAGTTTGCTTTGTCAGAGACTTATTGTCTGGAAACTGTCAAAAGCCGAGCGACGATCGCTTACGATAATGTCGATCTCATCCCGGAATTAACCGAACATCCTTGTTATCGGGTTTTTCAATTAAAATCTTATCTCGGTACGCCGATCTGGGTCAATGGTGAAATTTACGGAACTCTGAATTTTTCTTCCCAAGATATCCGCGTGCAAAAATTTGAGGTGCAAGAAAAAGAAATTATTGAATTAATGGCACAGAGTTTGGGAAAAGCGATCGCGGCAGATCAAATTGAAAGCCAACGTCAAATGGCGGTAAAAGCATTGAAAGTCGAAAAACAAAAATCCGAGAATTTACTCTTAAATATTCTCCCCCAAAAGATTGCCAAACGTCTCAAAAATGCACCGGAGTCGATTGCGGAACAGTTTGACGAGGCGACGATTTTATTTGCCGATATTGTTGGCTTTACTCAACTTTCTACTCTTGTCAAACCTTTAGAGTTGGTGAGATTTCTCAATGAAATCTTTTCTGCTTTTGATGGATTGGCTTTAGAATTGGGGGTAGAAAAAATTAAAACGGTAGGAGATGCCTATATGTTAGCCGGAGGACTCCCCGTATTACGAGAAGATCATGTCGAAGCGATCGCCGATGCTGCTTTAGCAATGCAGAGAACGATTCAAAAGTTTCAGTTATGTTTGACAGAATTGGAAGGGAAACACGATCGCCAATTCCAAATTCGCATTGGCATTCATACGGGTTCTGTGGTTGCAGGAGTTTTAGGAACGAGTAAATTTTCTTACGATCTTTGGGGAGATACGGTTAATGTCGCCTCTCGCATGGAATCGACAGGAGAACCCGGTAAAATTCAAGTCACCGAAATTATTTATGAAAAACTCAAAGATCGCTATCTTTTTGAAAAAAGAGGATTGGTAGAAATCAAAGGGAAAGGAAAAATGATAACCTATTGGTTATTGGGGAAGAGTAACGAGTAACGAGTAACTAACAACTAACAACTAACAACCAATAACCAATAACCAATTATGTTTTTTAGTGTTGTTATTCCAACTTACAATCGCAAGCCAATTTTAGAGAAATGTTTGCAAGCATTAGAATCTCAGAACTTGGGATTCGATGGCATCATTGAAGATTATGAGATTTTGGTTGTCGATGATGGTTCAACCGATGGAACTTTAGATTGGTTGCAAGGACAAAAAAGAGAATTTCCTCATGTTATTACGCGCTCTCAAAAGCATCAAGGACCGGCAGCCGCACGGAATTTAGGCGTAGAAACCTCTCGAGGGGATACAATTATTTTTATCGATAGCGATCTGGTGGTGACGGAAAATTTCTTACAGGCTCATGCCGATCGCTTATTACGAGGATACCAAGAACATCAAAGCGATCGCATTTTCACTTATGGTTGGGTGATTAATACCTGTAACTTTGATAACCCAACTTCAGAACCTTATAAAATTACGGATTTTTCTGCGGCTTATTTTGCCACGGGAAACGTGGCGATCGCTAAAAAATGGCTGCTGAAAGCTGGCTTATTTGACACGAGTTTTCAGCTCTACGGTTGGGAAGATTTAGAGTTAGGCGTGCGCTTAAAAAAATTCGGTTTAAAACTGCTTAAATGTCCGGAAGCGGTGGGCTATCATTGGCATCCTCCCTTTAGTTTAAAACAAATTCCCAACCTCATTGATAAAGAAATTCAACGGGGACGAATGGGAGTCTTATTCTATCAAAAGCATCCGACCTGGGATGTTCGCATGATGATCCAAATGACATGGATTCATCGTCTTTTGTGGGGAATTCTTTCTTTGGGAGGATTGCTCAATGAAAAAACACTGGCACCATTTTTACAATGGCTGATCGATCGCGGTAAACCTCAACTGGCTTTAGAAGTTGCCCGAATTTTCCTCAATTGGTATAACGTTCGAGGAGTTTATCAAGAATGGAGAAAGATGAAGAAGGAAAGATAAAACGAGCTCTTCATCGGATTTATCGAGGGGTAAAGCGATCGCAAAAAAGGGAAAGGTTCTAATTTCTCCTTTCCCCTTAATCTTACCTAGAACTAATCGTTTCTGCGCTATAATTTTTCAATCGTTCGCCATCTGCAACTCCTAAGATTTTCGCCAACCAAGGGGGAGGAGAATTAACGAGAGCTTGCTGTAATTCCTGCAAAAGTTCTGGTGCTTGGCCACCTTCAAAAACCTTAATTGGATAAACCCCGCGTTGAATGACTTTGGCTGCGGGAGGTCCGCCAATGGAGACAATATAGAGAATATCGCAATCTTCGATTAAATCCACGCGAAAATCGCTTTTATCCTCTGCTTCCTTATCCCCCGCCGTCGATCGCACGTCAATCAATTTAAGGGTATCTGTCGAAAGCTGATAAATCAAAAAACGCTTGCAAGATCCGAAATGACCGTCTAATTTGGCCCCAGAATTCGAGGAAATGGCAATGCGAAGAGAATTAGGCATATCGCCATCCTGATAGGGTTCTGGCGTTGGCAAACTGTTGGCCTCTGTTTTTTCGCCCCATAAAATCTCGGCAACTTCTTTTAAAGTTGAGCTGGGAATCAGATCGCCGGTTTGTTGGTCGTCAATGCTTTCGGGTTGTCCAAAGGCTTTTTTTAACTTTTTGACCGTGATTTTGCTCAAAGCATCTTTATCGATGGTTTCTCCCAGACATCCCTGTAAGGCTTCAATCACTTCAGCCACGGATTTTCCGGGTAATGCTTTGGCGGCTAAACCAATTCTCAAAGCAACTTCATCTGAAACAGGCGGTGCGTTCATAGGTGTACTCTCTACAAAAACTGAAATCAGGAGTAATTCCCCAGACCTTATTGAAAGTAGGGGAAGGTCATCTTTCTAGCTTAGGAATGAGTATCGAGAGACTTCGGTGCGATCGACTACCAATTTCCTCTCCCAATCTAAATAAAATCTAATATTTTTTTGAGGAAGCGATCGAGAAGATCTGAATGCGATCGCACTTCCCAAATTGATATTTGTTGAGGAAAGGCGATCGCATGATTTTCTCTTGGTTTTAACCTTCTTTCCTTACGATTTCTGTTGGCGGAAGGATTTTGAGCTTAGAGCTAAAGTTCCGAGTACGAATAATCCCAGTAGAGAAGAGGGATCGGGAACATCTTTAATTTCCCGCTCAAACATAATATTATCGATTCCCGTGCCGCCATCCTCGCCACTCTGAATAATAGAGGCAGAACGGATGAGATTGTCCGAGAGATTGACCAATAAGGGTTCGAGGTTGGGATCGGGCAAACCTGACGTTATTGTAAATGTTGCACTGCCAATATTGGTAGAAAAAAGGTCAGAGAAGACATTCAGAGTTACCGTATCGCCAACTACTATCGAACCCTCTGCTCGGAAATCTAAGAGATCGACACTCAAACTCGACACGAGTTGGTCGAACTCCATAAAATAGTTGTGAGCTGTGCCGAAAGTATCGGTTAAGAAGAAATTGCCAATTGATGACTCGATCGCCGTTCCTTGCCCATCCGTCGGGTAAAAACCCGTTAGGGGAAAGCCAACTTCAGCGATCGTTGCCGGATCGCTTCCTCCTGTCGTACCGGAACCCACACTAAATGTAACTTGCGTTCCTCCTGCGGACACCGTACTGACTGAATCGCCATCGCTAAAACCGCTTTCAAAATCGATCGTGGTTGCGATCGTTGCAGCACTTGCTTTTTCAACGCCTAATAAGCTGGTAGAGGATACCCCCAAGGTTAGAGCACTAACCAAAATTAGGCTTGGAGAGAGTAAATTTTTTTGGGGAAACATGGTTGTGAGCTGAAATGAAATCACTATATTCAAGACCTAAGATTGATTTATCCGATCTCATTCTTAGTATATTTTTTATCTCCTAATTGTCAAGACATTATTTTCTCTTTTTTATTACTATCACTAGAGAAAAATCTGAAGATTCTATCTAGCAAGACTTTCAGAAAACTGAGGGATTTTTAAGATTCTGTGAGTGGTGTTGACGAAGCCTGTCCGTAAGATTCTCGCTCGATATTATGT
>JBFRWJ010000267.1:0-9252 GCA_051439525.1 Spirulina sp.
GGAGGTATGTCGCGTCGCTTCTAGAGGAATCCCCAATTGTTGCCCGAGGTTCTCGAATAAACTGGCACATTGCGGTCGAAACACTTGCAGGCGATCGGGAGGTTGGCGATCGATCTTTTGCCATTGAGTCCGCAACCAATCGAGATGTACCTGTTTTTGGGGACAAGTGGCCTCATAGATGAGATCTCCCTGGCGATCGCACAGTACCAATTCCCAAAATACTTCCCCGCCATGACTCGCGGGGGAAGATAGATAAAGATCGGCTTGCCAAATGGTCATAGATTGCGAATCGGGAATTGAAAATATGATATAATTGTAAATTGTGTCGAATTTAGACAAATCCATGCCCAAACTAAAAACCCGCAGAGCCGCCGCTAAACGTTTTAGACCGACGGGAAGCGGTAAAATTCGTCGCCGCAAGGCTTATAAAAACCACATTCTCGAGCATAAATCTGCCGAACGCAAGCGCCGTCGTCTCTCTAATTTATCATTAGTTGATGAGAGCGATGAAAAAAATGTGCATTTGATGATGCCTTATATGTGACCCCTTTAAGGAATTCAAAATTCACTTTTTCATTTTGAACTTTGAATTCATAATTTTGAATTGGATAGAAATAGGTAAACCAAAATCATGACTAGAGTAAAACGGGGCAATGTCGCCCGCAAGCGTCGTAAAAAAATTCTCAAACTGGCCAAGGGGTTTAGAGGTTCTCATTCCAAACTCTTCCGCACCGCCAATCAACAAGTGATGAAAGCCCTGCGATCGGCCTATCGCGATCGCCGCCGTCGCAAGCGGGATTTTCGCCGTTTGTGGATCGTTCGCATCAATGCTGCAGCCAGACAGCACGGGATTAGTTACAGCCAACTGACCGGTAAGTTAAAGAAAGCCAATATTCAAATCAATCGGAAAATGTTGGCTCAACTCGCCGTTGCCGATCCCGATGCTTTTGCTAAGGTTGTTGAAGTCGCAACCCAATAAACTCCCGGGCTAAAATCCGAACGAGCTCGCGCCGAAATTTTGAATTTGGCGTGAGATATTTTCATTCCTTGTGTTCTCTAAAATATTATGGTGGGTAATGTCCGCCAAAATCTAACGATGAGCATTAATCTCAAAAAAGGACAGCGAATTTCTCTGGTTAAAGAGTCTCCCGGTTTAACCCGAGTGCTTTGTGGGTTGGGGTGGGATGTCGCCCCGAGTTCTGGAGGCTTTTTGGGGCTATTTGGCAGTACCTACGACTACGATCTCGATGCGTCGGTGCTTTGTTTGCAAGCCAGCCAAAAGCTCCGCGATAAAAGTGATGTTGTGTATTTCGGAAACTTACGCCACAACTCCGGCGCGATCGCTCATTTGGGAGATAATTTAACCGGAGAAGGGCTCGGAGATGACGAGCAAATTATTGTCGAATTACCCCAAATCCCCCCGGAAATTGCCAAATTAGTCTTTGTGGTCAATATTTATAAATGCCATCAGCGCAAACAAGATTTCGGACAAGTGAAAAACGCTTTCGTTCGTTTGGTCAATATGGCAGATAATCGAGAAATTGCCCGCTACAATTTGTCCGGTACAACCTATAGCGGCATGACGGGAATGATTTTGGCTGAAGTCTACCGAGATAACAATGGCTGGAATCTCAAGGCGATCGGAGAGGGGATTAATGTGAACGGACTTGAAGAAGTCGTGCAATCCTATCGCTAAAAAATTGTAAACAATCCGAAATTTTAACAACCGCCTTGTAGAGATCGAGATAAGATCGAGGTAATCGTCAAACGCGATCGAAATTGCAATCCTAGGGAGTTAAAATGACTATTAATTTAAGTAAAGGCGAACGAATTGACCTGTCCAAAGAAGCCCCCGGATTGACGAATGCGTGGGTGGGTTTGGGATGGGATATTAATGCCACAGATACGGGCAATGCTTTTGATTTAGATACTTCTGTATTTATGTTGGGGGCAAATGGCAAAATTCCCACCGATAGATACTTTGTTTATTACAATAATTTAACTTCTCCCGATGGAGGGGTCGAACATTTAGGTGACAATCGAACGGGTGCGGGTTCGGGAGATGACGAAACCATTGAAGTCGATCTGGGTAAAATCGATCCGGCTGTGGAAGAATTAATTTTTGTCGTCACCATTCACGAGGCACAAGAAAGACGACAAAATTTTGGTCAAGTCAGAAATGCTTTTATTCGCATTGCTGACGCGAAAACTGAGAAAGAAATCACGCGCTACGAACTCGATGAAGATTTTTCTACCGAAGCGTCTTTAGAGTTCGGTCGCTTGTATCGTAAGAATGGAACGTGGCGTTTTCAAGCCGTAGGACAGGGTTACAATGCTGGTTTAAAAGCCTTTGTCGACAAATATTATTAAGTCCCTTAATCGTAGCAGGGCGGGCAATGCCCGCCCTCATCGCGTATAATTCGGGAAATTCTCGCGATCGCATCGGCTATCCATAGATTTAGGAGAATTGTAACCATGGGTATTTCTTTAGAAAAGATTGAAAAAGAAGCACCACAACTCATCGATCTGGCTAAAAAAGCAGATATTTCTCTCAAGAAGGCCAATTTAACGCAACATCGCGCTAAAGTTGCTTTGTGCTTGGATATTTCGGGATCGATGTCTTCCCTTTATTCCTCGGGGAAAATACAACAATTTGCCGAACGAATTTTAGCCCTCGGCTGTCAATTTGATGATGATGGCGCAATTAATATCTTTCTCTTTGGTGCTAATGCTCGCGAAGCAGGAGATATGAATTTAAGAAATTTCCAAAACTTTATTGGCAATCTGACACAGCACTATCCTTTAGAGGGAGGAACTTATTACGGTAAGGCGATTAAAGCCATTCGTAATTTTTATTTTCCGGGAACTGCAAACGAACCCAAAACGGGACTGTTTGGCGGCTTATTTGGTGGAGGAAATAAACCGCAAAAAGAGCCGATCGCGGCAGAACAACCCATTTATGTTATGTTTGTGACCGATGGTGCCTCCATGGATCGCCAAGTCACGGAAGAACAACTGACTCGCGCTTCCTACGAACCGATCTTTTGGCAGTTTATGGCGATTGGTTCGGGAAATTTTGCCTTTTTAGAAGGTTTGGACGATTTGAAAAATCGCTATATTGATAATGCTGACTTTTTCAGCGTTTCCAACCCCCTCGCCTTGAGCGATGATAAACTGTATGACAAATTAATGACCGAGTATCCCAACTGGTTAAAAATTGCTAAATCGAAAGGACTTTTGGTAGGATGAGTTGTTGGTTATTTGTTATGGGTTATTAGTTATCCGCGCTCTTCTCGCTCTTGGATAACTGATAACCCGTCACCGATCGCTGAAAAAGAGGAGGGAGATATTAAAGTCTCAAATTCGATCAAAATTTTACAGATTTTGGGAATTGCTTTGAGTGTTCCTATTGTAGCGGTTATTCTCTTTTATTTTTGGGCATCTTCGGGAACTTATCCTCAAGAAAAGTATGCGGAAATTCTGGCCAATGAGGTCGATGGACGAGGAGAGCAAGGCGATACGTTAACGGTTGTAACGTACAATATTGGTTATTTATCGGGATTGACCAATAATACCGCAGAACCCCGAAATTTAGAACTGTTTGAGAATAATTTGCAAACGGCAATTCAGGCTTTAAAACCGCTCAAACCGGATTTCATTGGACTGCAAGAAATCGATTTAGATTCTCGGCGTTCTTTTCGAGTCAATCAAGTTGAAGAATTGGCAAAAGGATTGGGGATGAAAAACCGCGCGATCGCTGTTAATTGGGATAAAAATTACGTTCCCTTTCCCTATTGGCCATTCTCCGCGCATTTTGGTCGCCTCGTTTCCGGACAAGCCGTCCTCAGTCGCTATCCCATTCAAGAGAACGATCGCATTGTTTTAGAAAAAGTGGCAGATAATCCCTTTTATTACAATGCTTTTTATATCGATCGCCTCGCCCAAGTCACTCGGATACAAATTCAAGAAGAAA
The DNA here is from genome assembly GCA_051439525.1 of Spirulina sp. Lineage (GTDB taxonomy): Bacteria > Cyanobacteriota > Cyanobacteriia > Cyanobacteriales > Spirulinaceae > CCY15215. The sequence continues at coordinate 3,974 of JBFRWJ010000267.1, forward strand.
CGGTAATTCTGATTAACGTTCATCTAGAAGCCTTTGACCGACCGACTCGCCAAAAACAAACCCAATTCATCCAACAATTGTTAAAAAAATATCTCGGGCAATATCCCCTTTTACTCATTGGCGATTTTAACAGTCCGCCTCCCTCTCCCGATCGCGGAGATCCCACCATTTCGCAACTGCTCGAAATCCCGGAAATTCGTGCCGCAGTTCCTCGCGATCGCCTTCTTTCTCCCGAAGCCAAAACCTTTCCAGCCGATAATGCGATCGCCAAAATCGACTATATTTTTTATAGTCGCGATCGCTGGGAACTCCTCGAATGGCGAGTTGTTACCGAAGCCCAACAAGCCTCGGATCACCTCCCTGTCATGGCAAAATTTCGCCTTATCAATTCGAGTAACCAATAGGAAACTTATGACTGATTACCCATTACCAATTACCCATTACCCATTTGCAAAGTTTTGCAAAGAAATTGTAAAAAACTGTTGAAAATTTGACGCGAATGCTAGTTGCCCGAGTCAAGCTAGAATAGAGATGTGGCAAGAATCATCCCTGGAGGATTGAGATGGAAGCTCTAGTCATTATTACAGGAATTGCTCTTTTTTATGCCCTGAGCGGGATTAAAATCGATCGCGAGTATCAGCGAGGGGTTATCTTTCGCTTAGGACGCTACAAAACGATCAAAGGACCCGGACTCTATTGGATTATTCCCGCGATCGACCAAAAAACACGGGTGGATATTCGCACGAAAACTGTTGATATTGCGCCACAAGAAGCCGTTACTGCCGATAGCGTTACCATTAAAGTCAATGCTGTCCTTTACTATCGCATCCTCGACCCCAATAAGGCAATTAATAAAGTCGAAAAATATCAAGATGCGGTTTATCAAACTGCCATGACAACTTTACGAAATGTTGTCGGGCAAAATATCTTGGATGATGTTTTGCAAAATCGCGATAAGATTAACTATAAAGTCCAAGAAATTGTTGATGAAATCACTGCTCCTTGGGGGATGGAAATCGAACGAGTTGAGATTAAAGATGTTGAAATCCCCATTGCCATGCAACGCGCAATGGCGAAAGAAGCCGAAGCCGTGCGGGAAAAAAGAGCGCGCTTAATTAAGGCGGCAGCAGAACAAGAAGCCTCGATTAAACTGGCAGAAGCCTCGCAAAAAATTGTTGAAAATCCCGCAGCATTGGAGTTGCGACGGTTGCAAATGCTAACCGAAATTGGAGCAGAAAATAATACAACGACATTAGTGATGATGCCTTCCGATTTGATTTCTCTGGCGAAACAATGGACGGAAGCATTAGAAAGAGGAAAAAATCAATCGGCAACACCGATTAATGGCTCTCAAAGTTTAGATAGGTTGAATCCAGAAAAGGCTCAATAAACGGTGGTTTTTAATCGAGGATGCAGAAGCGGCGGTGCAATTATACCCGCTTTGTTAAACTGATGCTTTGGTGCTTCATGCTCCTGTGCCGCTTTAGCCAAACTCGTCGGGGAGAGATTACCGGGATTAACTTCAAAGAAGAGACGGGAATCCCCGCTTTTTGGTCAAGAGTAAGGTACAGTATTGATGTCGGTGCGGTTGGAGGAAAGCAAATCTGTGGAATGTCCGAAGTGTAGAAATGCCGTCCTACTCGACAGTCAATTGTCTGGAACAATTCCAGTGAAGCGCTGTTCGGAGTGCAAAGGAACGTGGATTTCCCACAAATCTTATCGAGACTGGCAACGCCAACAGCCTCAAAAATCGGCCACACCAGATTTACTTCAGCAAAAAACAGATGTTTCTTTTACCCCATCCCCAGTCGATGGGAGAGCTGGCTTGTGTCCGGAATGCAGTCGCTATCTTTCCCGTGCCAAAGTGAAGTATATAAATCCCTTTTTTATCGAACGCTGCCAAGAATGCGAAGGGTTCTGGTGCGATGAGGGAGAATGGGAATTATTAAGCGCTTTGGGATTGAGCAGTTCCCTCGAACAGTTTTTCGATCGCCAGTGGCAAATGCAAATGCGAGAGCAAGAATCCCTCGCCAACGAACGTCAAACCCTAATCGATAAATTGGGGAAAGATTTAGCCAGCGAAATTTTTGCCCTCGGCGATCGCTTGCTCGAACATCCAAACGGCGATTACGGTTTGGCTTATTTGATGCGCAAAGCCGCGAATAATATGGACGTGCAAGAGTTTAAGAAGTTTAAAGAAGAAAAATTCGATCGCGATTATTAGGACGATCGGATTATATCTTTCATCCTTTTCCTTTCCTCCTTCATCCTTCATCCTTTCTCACAATGTCCGATCTTTTGTGTGTTAAAAATTTACGGGTTGCTTATCCGACTCGCCAGTCTCGAGAAACGGTGGATTGGGCGGTGGATGATGTTTCATTTACTCTCAATGCAGGGGAAAGATTGGGGTTTGTGGGAGAATCCGGATGCGGAAAATCAACCCTGGGACGCGCGTCGATGCGGTTATTACCCGCCGCGACGCGCATTGAAGGACAGGTGAGTTTTGAGGGGAAATCGGTTTTTTCTCTCAATCCCATACAATTGCGTCAATTTCGGGGAGAAGCCGTCGCCTTGGTTTTTCAAGATCCCATGACGCGCCTCGATCCGTTGATGACGATTGGGGATCACTGTCTGGAAACTTTACTGTCCCATCAGTCCCGACTGTCCCAAAAAGAAGCAAAGGAAAAAGCGATCGCCACTCTCGAAGCGGTGAGAATCCCCAAGGATCGTTGGTCGCAATACCCCCATGAGTTTAGTGGTGGGATGCGCCAGCGCGTGGCGATCGCCCTCGCCCTCCTCCTCGATCCCAAATTGATTGTTGCTGACGAGCCGACCACCAGTTTAGATGTTACCGTAGCGGCGGAAATTTTACAGGAACTCACCCGCTTGTGTCGGAAACGAGATTTAGCCCTGTTATTAATTTCCCACGATCTGGCTATGGTGGGGGAATACTGCGATCGCGTGGCGGTAATGTATCGCGGCAAAATGGTGGAGACGGGGGAAACCCGAAAAATCTTATCCCATCCCCAACACGATTACACGCGATCGCTCCTCTCGGCGGCGTTACATATTCAAGTCACGGAGGACAATGGGACAACAAGAGAAAACCATGAAGCGATAACGCCTCCAATTGACAAAACTCCTTTACTGGAAATTCAAGATTTAAAACAACACTACGTCCTAGAAAGTAATTTTCTGCAACAACTTTTTACCCGTCAAGCAACACAAACGATTAAAGCCGTCGATGAGGTGAATTTTACCCTTTATCGCGGAGAAATTTTGGGTTTGGTGGGAGAATCCGGTTGTGGCAAAAGTACCCTCTCTCGCACGATTTTACAACTGGTTGCTCCCACGTCCGGTCGCATTCAATGGCAGGGACGCGATATTACCCATTTGAATGTTAGCGAACTGCGCCTCCTGCGCCGTCAAATGCAGATGATTTTTCAAGATCCCCTTGCTTGTTTGAATCCCTTGATGAAGGTCGGAGAAGCGATCGCGGATCCCCTGTTCATTCATCAACTTGCGACTCCTTCCGAAGCGCGCCAAAAGGTCGAAGCCATGTTAGAAAGGGTGGGACTGACTCCCGTGGAGGACTATTATCGCCGTTACCCTCGGGAACTCTCGGGAGGACAGCAACAGCGCGTCGCGATCGCCCGCGCCCTCATCGTACAACCTCAATTGTTAATTTGTGACGAACCCGTGAGCATGTTAGATGCCAGCGTGCAAACCCAAGTTCTGGACTTGATGCAGGAGTTAAAGGATGAGTTCGATCTGACCTATCTCTTTATTACTCACGATCTTTGGGTGGCGCGATTTTTATGCGATCGCATTGCCGTGATGAATGCGGGGAAAATCGTGGAAATTGGCGCAACCGAACAAATTTTTACCCATCCCCAACATCCTTACACGAAAACTTTGTTAAATGCTGCTCCTTTATTGACACCCTCTTAAATACCCATGTCTTTAAGATGAGCGCGAACTGCACTTAAATAACCCGGATCGTATAAATCTTGAGTCGTTAATCGTCCTTGAATAATGCCCGCACGAATCAGATCCGTTGCATCGACTTTTCCCGATTTCGCAGCATGGATTAAAGTGCTATAGCCGGGGATTCCAGAATCGCGAAAGCCGCCATGATAAGCGCGATGCACCAAACTAAAAGGAGAAATCTTCAGCTCTTCTGGTATTTTTGTGCGACTGTAGTAGGGGCGGGGATAGTAGCCGTAACTCTTATTGGCGACCTCTATCTTCTCGCGATCGCTCTGCTTTTGCGTTTGAGTCGGATGGGATTTTGCTTGTTTGTCAAGGGAAAAACTGGGGGAAATCGTTTCTGGGGGGGCAATTTCACTCGCGATCGCGGCAGGTTCTCCAAAATGCGATCGGGTTGGCTGCTCCGGTGAAATCTCCGACGCGAAGATTTCCGGCGATGCCATTTCCTCCCATTTTGAGTAGGAATCATCGGCATCCCAATTTTCCGAGACTAAATGAGAATAATCTGGCGCATCCAAAGAGGGAGGGACATGAATCTCATTGCCATAGGCAACCCCGGTATGAACCGAAGCAACAACGGTTAATGCAGAAGTTGCTCCCCACCAATTCACGTTTCTCAACTCGGGGGTTTCTTCTTCCCAAGCGAGTACCGAGTATGTATATGCGAGTGATTCCATGAGCTTTTTAATAAACGCCAGATTGTGTGTGAAATTAAGAGCGAGCCTGAGCCTGAATGGTATATTCTCGAAAGCGTTCTAAATCTGCTTTAATGGTAGACTCAACGACGCGACCGACAAACAAATTATCCATAATTTGTCCGACAATTCCCGGAATGCTGTAAGCAACCGTTAAACGAACGATACTGCTGGTATGGCGATCGTAAAAGCGGATCGCCCCGCGATTGGGCAACCCATCGACGGATTCCCATTGGATAATTTGATGGGGGACGAGTTTGAGAATGCGAGACAACCACGTAAATTCTAAGCCAGTGCTTGCCAATTTCCACCGCGAGAGATCGGGATTATCTTGTTGAATGGTTACCGAGTCGATCCACTTCATCCAACGGGGCATTTGTTCTAAATCCGACCACAACCCCCAAACGAGATCGATGGGGGCATCTACTTCAATTTGTACGCTATGTTCGAGCCAATCTTTCATTTTGGTTATTTGTTATTTGTTATTTGTTATTTGTTATTTGTTGTTGGTTGTTGGTTATCCCCCCTAACCCCCATCCCCCCTTCTTTTCCCCCCTTCCCAAGGGGGGCTAGGGGGGATGAACTGTCTCTTAT
>JBFRWJ010000268.1:0-7173 GCA_051439525.1 Spirulina sp.
TCGCACGGGTCGCATCCCCCCCAACCCCCCAATCCCCCCCAACCCCCCTTAGTAAGGGGGGAGAGGGGGGAGCAGAAATGATGCTGGTGGCAGGATTTTCCGGAATTGGTAAAACAGCCGTCATTAACGAAGTTCACAAACCGATCGTCAAACAACGAGGCTACTTTATCAAAGGAAAATACGACCAACTCAATCGCAATATTCCCTTCTCCGCCTTCGTGCAAGCCTTCCGCGACCTGATGGCACAATTATTCGGAGAATCCGATGCAGATTTGGCTCGGTGGAAGGAAAAAATCCTCAATGCCTTGGGAGAAAACGGACAAGTTATTGTTGATGTCATCCCCGAGTTGGAACGCATCATCGGCACGCAACCCCCCGTTTCGGAACTATCGGGAAATGCCGCCCAAAATCGCTTTAATCTGTTGTTTGGCAAGTTCGTCCGCGTCTTTACCACGAAAGAACATCCCCTCGTTATCTTTCTAGACGATCTGCAGTGGGTGGATTCGGCATCCCTGAAACTGCTCGAGTTATTAGCTGCCGAGTCCGAGGCCGGGTATTTGCTGGTATTGGGGGCCTATCGCGATAACGAGGTGTTTCCGGCCCATCCCCTCATGCTCGCTCTCGAAGAGATTGAGAAACAAGGCGCGACTCTCAATACTCTCACTTTAGAGCCTTTAGGCGATCGCGAGATTACGCGCTTGGTTGCCGATACCTTGCGATGTTCGCTGGAAATTGCCGCACCTTTATCCCAATTGGTTTATCAAAAGACCCGGGGCAATCCCTTCTTTACCACCCAGTTTTTGCAAGGATTGCACGAAGATGGCTGGATTACCTTTGCAACCGATGCGGGATACTGGCAATGCGATTTGACTCGAGTCCGACAGTTGGCTCTGACCGATGACGTCGTGGCCTTTATGGTGGAACGGTTGCGGAAACTGCCCGAAGTCACCCAAGAGATGTTAAAACTGGCTGCCTGTACGGGCAACCAATTCGACCTCGAGACCCTGGCGATCGTGTCGGAACGAACCTCGGAGGACGCGGCCGCGGATTTATGGGAGGCATTGCAAGAAGGGTTGCTCTTGCCCGTCAGCGAAGCCTATAAGTTTTTCCAAGGGGATGCAGTGGAGGATCGACCCATCGAAGCCGCCCTCTCGGTATCCTATCGTTTCTTGCACGATCGCGTCCAGCAAGCCGCCTACACCCTCATCCCCGAGGCGCAAAAACAAGCCACTCACCTCAAAATCGGACGGCTCTGGCTGGACAATACCGCCCCGGAAAAACGAGAAGAAAATATCTTTGCTATTGTCAATCAGTTAAATATCGGCGTGGATTTAATTCGCGATCGCGCCCAAACCGAGGAACTGATGCGACTCAACCGCACTGCCGGTCGCAAAGCTACCACCGCAACCGCTTACGAAGCCGCGATCGGGTATTTTACCCTCGCCTTAAACCTGCTCGCCCCCGAGGATTGGGCTCGTCAATACGACCTCGCTTTCTCCCTTCACTTGGAAGCGTCAAAAGCCGAATATCTTGCGGGAAATTTTCCACGCGCTCGCGACCTAGCCGACATCGCCCTCAAACGCGCCCAAAGCCTATTAGAACAGATCGATGCCTACGAGCAAAAAATCCAGATTTACCTCGCACAAACCCAACTCCAAGAAGCCCTCGATACGGGACTGCACGCTCTCGAACTTTTGGGGGTTTCCTTAGAGACAGACCCCCCAGAAAAACTGGATATGGAGGTTTTGCGCAATTTGCCCCCCATGAGGGATCCCGAGCAACTTGCCGTTTTGCAGATCTTAAATACCCTATCCCTAGCAGCCTTATTAGCCGATCCATCCCTTTCCGTGCAAGCCGTAATCACGGGACTCCATTACTGTCTGCAACACGGGAATTCTGCCCTCGCGGCGAGCCCCTATAGTTGGTATGGGACGATCCTCTGCAGCCAAGGAGAAATCGAGACCGGGTATCAGTTAGGACAACTGGCAGTCGATCTGCTCGAACAATTCGAGGATCGAAGCTTGCGATCGATGGTTCTCACCATGTTCCATGCCACGATCCAACATTGGCAAGACCCCATTCGCGATACTTGCGTTCCCCTCGTCGAGAATTTTTATGGCGGGTTGGAAAATGGAGAAGTCATTTTTTCGGGGTATTCCATCGATCACTATTGCAGCCATTTGCTTTTTGCCGGAGAATCTCTGGAATTGGCAGCACAGAAGCACGAGCAATATGGCGAATTATTGCAGAACCAAAAGCTGGAATATCATGTCATTTACCTTCGCATCTGTCAGCAGGCGATTCTCAATTTACTCGGTCTTAGCGACGATTCCTTAAAGTTTGTCGGCTCTGCTCTCAACGAAGCGGAAATCCTGCCGATTTTAGTCGAGCAAAAAGCCGGGACGGCCTTGTTTATGTTCTATGTTGCGAAAGCCCTCGTGCTATATGTATTGAACGAGCCGGAACGCGCCCTAGCCTGCGCCCGGGAAGCCGCCCCCTATCAGCAGACCTCCCGAGGATTCTTTAGCGTCGCCGAACACAATTTTTATTATTCCTTGGCTTTGCTGGCTTGTTGTCCCAGTTTCGCGGATCCCGATCGCGATGAATTTCTCCGTCAAGTGACGGCCAATCAAACCGAGATGCAAACATGGGCAGCGCGATCGCCCGGCAATCACCAGCACAAATTCGACCTCGTGGAAGCCGAACGCTATCGGGTCATGGGAAAAGCCTACCAAGCGATGGAGTATTACGATCGCGCCATTGCGGGAGCGAAAGAACACGCATACATCCAAGAAGAGAGCCTCGCCAACGAACTGACCGCCAAATTTTACCTCGACTGGGGTAAAGAAAAAATCGCGGCGGGCTATATGCAAGAAGCCTACTACGGTTATGCCCGTTGGGGAGCGAAAGCCAAGATCGACCGACTCGAGGAAGAATATCCCCAACTCCTGACCCCCATCCTGCAACAACAACGGGTGGAATGGAATACCCTAGAGTCTTTCACCCAAACACTAACTGCCATTACCCACACCCAAAGTAGCAAAATCTCCATTAGCGATCGCTTCGATCTGACTGCCCTCTTACAAGCCGCCCAAGCCTTTTCTCGCACCATCGAACTCGAAGCACTCCTCGGGGAGATTGCCGGCATTATTTTAACCAATTCCGGGGCGCAAAAAGCGGTTTTGCTCATTTCCCAAGGGGAAGCGTGGCAAGTGCGAGGAAGCGCTCAAATTACGGGGGATGGCACCGTGGAAACCCAAACGCGATCGCTGCCGATCGCTCCCGAAAGCACCCTCCCCATGCGCTTGATTCAGTACGTTCAACATACCTTAGAACCCGTCGCCATCGACGAAGCCCAAACCGAAATTTCCGGCATTCTCGAGGGGTATTTACTCGAGGTTCAACCCCAAAGCGTCCTCTGCGTCCCCCTCCTCAACCAAGGCAATTTAGTGGCGATTTTGTATCTCGAACATCCCATCGCCAAAGGCGTTTTTACCCGCGATCGCCAGACCATCGTTCAATTCCTCTGCAGCCAAGCCGCGATCGCCCTTTACAACGCGCAACTTTACGACCAAGCGCAACAAACCCTGCAAGATTTAAAACAAGCACAGTTGCAACTCATCCAAAGCGAAAAGATGTCTGCATTGGGCAATTTAGTTGCTGGGGTCGCCCACGAGATTAACAACCCCACGGGCTTTTTACAAGGGAATATCGAACCCGCTCAAAACTACGTACAAGATTTACTGGGTTTAATCGATCTCTATCAATCGGAATATCCTCAACCCAAGGAAGAGATTACAGACGAAATTGAAGCGATCGACCTCGAGTTTATCCGCGAAGATTTACCCAAATTACTCGATTCGATGAATTTAGGGGTAAACCGCATTCGCAGTATTAGTCATAGTTTGCGAACCTTTTCGCGCAAGGATCGAGACCGCAAAACCAGTTTCAACATCCATGATGGCATTGATAGTACCTTACTCATTCTCAAACATCGAACCAAAGCCAACGAACGCCAACCCGCCCTACAAATTGTTAAAGACTATAAAGAGATTCCCTCAGTAAAATGTTTTGCCGGTCAACTCAATCAGGTGTTTATGAACATTTTAGCCAATGCGATCGACGCTTTTGAGGAAGCCAATCGAGACAAAACTTATAGCGAGATTGAGGCCAATCCCAATTGTATTACGATTTGCACTTCTCAGCCGGACGAGAATCGGATTCAAATACAGATTCAAGATAATGGTTGCGGCATGAAATCGGAGACTTTAGAGCGCATTTTCGAGCAGGGTTTTACCACGAAAGAAGTGGGGAAAGGAACCGGGTTGGGAATGGCGATCGCTCATCAAATCGTCACGGAAAAACATGGCGGTACGATTACCTGTCATTCAACTCTCGGACAAGGAACCACCTTCACGATCGCGCTGCCAATTTTCTAATTAAAGTTTCAATCCTCTTTGTTGAAGCGGGATAAGGAAACCCTTATCCCGCCATCCTCTTAGGAATTGAAACAGAGTATTAAGATTCGCTGCAAAAATCCCCCGATCGCTCTGAAAAAATGGAGCGATCGGTTATAACCGATAAATAGGACTCTACCTCACTTGTTTATCGGGCACTCATGACTACCGCTTTCCTTCCTAGCCAAGTCGGAGGATTACTTCTAGCTATTCTGCTTTGCTTCTTGCCCGTCAGGGTGCGAGGACAAACTCTCTTTCTTCAAACAGAGATAGAAAAGCGAGGAAATTTGCCTCGCTTCAATAAACCATCAGAATCCTTATTCAGTCAGAATGAGGAAACCTCAGATCCCTTTCAACCCATCCATCGCCAACCCGGCGATCGCGAACCCTTCCAACCGGAAATTCTCCCGCTTCTCCCGCAACAAGCGACGGAACAAACCTCGATATTTCTGATTTCTCCCAATATTACCGTGGGAACTCCCTCCGCTTACGGTGCTTCTTGGGGAAATGCCGCGATCGGGATCGGATTGCAATCGAGAACCCGCTTTAGCGATCGCGCCGATGGGATCTTAGGCTTTAAAATGGGTTTGGGAGATGCGAGAGAAAGCATCGGCGCAGAAATTTCTCTCATCTTAGTCGATTTGGATTCTCTGCTGAGCGATGGGGCAATTGGCTTTAAAATTCATCGGGAATTGCCGGATAATTTTAACATCGCCGTCGGCGTTCAAGGGGCAACAAATTTTGGCACGACCGATGGGGGATCTTCTGCGTATGGCGTACTGACGCGGCGCTTTTTTCTCTCAGAAAACCCGCAAGATATCTTTAGCCAATTTTATCTCTCTGTCGGCGTGGGAGGCGGTCAATTTCGCTCGGAAGATGATGTCATCAATGGGGTTAATTCCATCGGCGTTTTTGGCAGTGCATCTGTTCGAGTGACCGAATGGTCCAGCGCGATCGCGGAATGGACGGGACAAGATTTAACTGTAGGACTCTCTTTCGTCCCCTTTCCCGACATTCCTTTCGTTATTTCTCCTGCCCTTACTGATATTACCGGAACGGCAGGAGATGGCGCGCGCTTTATTTTTTCTGCGGGTTACAGTTTTGAATTTTAAGGGTACTGTTCGCTGTTTACTGTTCGCTATTCACTGAAATAACACTTGAGTCGTGAGGGCATCATGAATCAATTCGGGACTCTTCTCCTCGCTTTTTATTATACGGGATTAGGGATTGCGATCGCGCCCTTTCCCAGCTTGGCACAATCGGGAAATCAATCCGATATTACCGGACCCAATCCTATAGAAATTGTACCCAATCCGGAGACAAATAATAATTCTAACACGAACAATAATACCGGATCGGAATCGACTTCCCTTGCCGTCGATCGCCTTGCTTATGAAACACAATTGCAACAAGCAACGAACAGTGAAGCCGTTCAATTACTGGAAGAATATCAAGCACTGGACTTTTGCAATCATCTCAAACTCGAGCGATGTGGGAAAGTTCCCACCCTCGAACAACTGGTACAAACTCTCAATCAAACTTGGCAAGAAACTGGAGAAAAAGCAAGTTTTATTTATGTTTCCAGCCAACAAGATCGGATTGAAATTCTTGCGATTTTTCCCTCAGTTACCAACTTTAAAAAACAGAGTCTTTCCGAGGAAGATATTGAAAACTCAATCGCGCGACTGCAAGTACCAGAAGCCTCGAAAGCTCTCCTGCGAGAAACTGTCAATAAATTACGTCGGGATGTAACCAACACTCGTCGAGTCGCTCCGATTTATCTCGCTCCCGCAGGTCAACTTTATCAATGGATTATTGCACCTCTAGAAAAAGAATTGAAAAAACGAGAAATCGATACCTTAGTTTTTTCGCTGGATTCGGGTTTGCGATTGATTCCTCTTGGGGTACTCTATGATGGAGAACAATTCTTAATTGAGAAATATAGTGTCGCTATTGTCCCGAGTTTTGGCTTAGCCGATCTTGGGTATTTGGATGTTAGAACAACGAAAGTTTTAGCCATGGGAGCCGGACAATTTAGCGAACATAATCCCCTTCCTGCCGTTGAACTCGAATTACAAGCGATCGCACAAATGCCTTGGCAAAGCAAGATTTTTCTCGATTCTCAATTTACCGTGGAAAACTTTATGAAAGAAAATCTCGCTCATCAATTTGGCATTATCCATCTGGCTACCCACGGAGAATTCCAAGCGGGAAATCTGGAAAATTCTTACATCCAATTTAGCGATCGCCCAATCAACCTTTTTGAACTGCGACAACTGGCAAAACAGCTCGGTTGGACGGATGGCGATCGCCCTTTAATCGAACTTTTTGTTCTCAGTGCTTGTCAAACCGCAGTCGGGGATGAAAGTGCCGAGTTAGGGTTTGCGGGTTTGGCGATTCAACTCGGTGTTAAATCTGTTCTGGCGAGTTTATGGCGGGTTAGCGATGTCGGAACTCTCGCCTTAATGGGAGAGTATTATCAACAACTCGCTCAAACGCCGATTAAGGCGCGTGCTTTACGTCAGGCTCAATTAAAATTGTTGACAGGGGAAACATATTTTTCTGAAGGAAGATTGCATTTTTCTAATGGTCACAGTATTGCCTTGCCTCCCCAGTTACAAAATCAAACAAATGTCAACCTGACTCATCCTTTTATTTGGTCGTCTTTTATCGCGATCGGAAATTGGAACTAATTGAATTGGTTATTGGTTATTGG
>JBFRWJ010000269.1:0-7221 GCA_051439525.1 Spirulina sp.
AACCCGACGGTGGAAAAAGCCTAAATGACTTAAAAAAATAGGTCGATAAATAAAAACTTTTGCCATTCTATTATAACGATTAAACCCGTTACGATCGCAATGGTCATGCCGGAGCCAAAAACGACGGCGATCGCTTTTAAAATCAAAGAATTCGCAATCTTGCGCCCGTAAGTGACGACTTCTTCGTAGCCTCGTAATGTCGCGCGGGTACAATCAAATAAAATCCGCAAGGTTGTGGTTTTTATGCCGCCTCCCGTCCCGCTCGGACTGGCTCCAATTATCATCAGTCCCATGGCGATAAATAAGGTGGCATCTTTCATCGCGCCAAAATCTAAGGTATTAAATCCAGCCGTGCGAGTGGTGACGGATTGAAACCATGCTGCGAGCAGTTTTTCTGGTAGGGGAAGATCGCTTAAAGTTCCCGAGGGAGTTGATTCGATCGCGCCAAATGCTGCCCATCCCAAAAGCAGTAAAATGAGGGTGGTATGGGTGACAACTTTGAAGTTGAGAGAGAAAACAAATCTGGGTTTGGGGTGGCGAAATCGATCCCGAAACCAAACATAAAATTCGATAATGGTTTGGTAACCAATTCCTCCAAAAATAATCAGTGCGGGAATGACTAAATTAATTGTCCAAGAGCCGCGATATGCTACTAAACTATCGGAAAATAAACTAAATCCGGCATTGTTCCAAGCACTGATACTGTGAAAAATGGCCAGCCACAATCCCTTGCCAAAACCGTAATCGTCTGCGAAGATATTTACCATTAAGAAAACCCCGGTCAGTTCAAAGAGTAAAGTCGTCGCTAAGATCGAGCGAATGAGATTGCGACTGCCTTGGAGAAAGGGGCGATCGAAGGATTCTTGAATGGCAAATTTTTGCTGGAGATCGAATTTTCGCCGCAAAATTAAAATCAAAAAGGTAGTACTGGTCATATATCCCAAACCTCCAATTTGAATGAGTAATAAAATGAGAAATTCGCCGATCGCCGAGAAATGAGTTCCCGTATCTACGACGATCAGTCCCGTCACGCAAACGGCTGAGGTAGCCGTAAACAAGGCAACGAGAGGACTATTCCACGTGCCGTCACTGGTAGAGATAGGCAGCATTAACAGAAGCGTACCGATCAGGATCGTACCTAAAAATCCCAAGCAAATCGTGCGAGCGATCGTCATTTTATTTCCCTTCTGCCTCTCCTTTTTCTCTCATTGTTGGTTGAGTGGCAATTATAGCACTACGCGAGGCGATCGTGTTTTGTCGAGGTGTTTGCTGGCGATGCGGGAGAATGGGAGATTTTAGGAGAATGGTTTCGGTGAGGAGAAATAGGTTTGAATCAAAAGCGATCGCTAATCTTTTCAGGATTTAGCGATCGTTTTTGTGTTTGGCAAAACGTTTCCATACGTTTGACTTTCAAAGAAGTCGAAAGAGTGTCGATCTAGAACCCGTGCTCTGACTTGATTGTAGTACTCCGATCCTATAGGGGTCAAGAGACAACCCAATAATTGAGACATATTGGCAATAATTTCCTTGGATCGAACGCCTGAAACCCAATCAGGACGGGCAACCTATAGGGGGCAACGCAAGAATGAGGATTACAGCAATTCTCCGACCCCTATAGGTCAGGTTAGTTTGACAACCTTCTAACTCCATCAGTAAAATTAGCATGGCGAACGACGGAAGCATCTTCAAAAATACTGGTACATTTAACATCACCTAACACAAAGAAACCGTTCATTGTTCATCGATAATTGTTCATTGCTCATTGTTCATTGAAATGACGCGATTTATACACGACCAATTCGCCAAACAATACCTTCGCGAACTTCTTTCTTCTCTCGGAAGGGTAGAAAGCAGTAAAGACATTCACCCAGAATCTCGTCAAATCGACCTTTTATTCACTCCCTCTCCTTCCGGGACAGAAGAACGGGAAAATTTAGGTTTGTTGGGAAAATTGACCGTAACTCCTGCTTGTCTTGATGCGCGTTCCCTAGGCGAGGAAACCTCGCCGGGGTCGCATCGCTATTTGAACCCTTCCGCAACCCCGTCACCCCGAGCGAAATTCGCGCTTGTGTCATTAAACTGTTTGTAGTGCTAGCCGAATTAGAACGAAAAGCCAAACGGGAAAAAACTCCTCTCAATGAAGTCAATCTTCCTCAATTGTGGATTCTCACCCCCACAGCTTCCTCTAACGTATTACAAGGCTTTCATCCACTCCCACCCACCCCCAATTGGGAACGAGGAATTTATTTTTTGGGAACGAGTTGGAAAACTGCCATTGTCGTCATCCATCAATTGCCCCAAACCCCAGAAACCCTATGGTTAAGGCTTTTAGGAAAAGGACGAGTGCAAGCAAGAGCCATCCAAGAACTCGAAGCACTTCCTCGCGAGCACCGTCAGCGAGAAAGTGTTCTAAAATTAGTAAGAGAGTTGGTTGCTCTGTTAACCAAACGCCAAGCTCGAACACAAGATTTAGATCGCGAAGATCGGGAGTTAATCATGACCTTAACCCAAATGTATGAAGAGGCAATGGCAGAAGTCCGCCAAGAAATGAAAGAAGAATTACGCCAAGAAATGAAAGAAGAATTACGCCAAGAAATCCGAGCAGTTCAAGAACGAGAAAAACAAGCTAAAGAAGAAGGGCTTCAACAAGGAGAAAAACAGGCCACGCTCCGCTCGATCGCGAATCTTATTCGGGTTCGTTTTGGAGAAGTGGATGAGGAACTCGCGGCAATTGTTGAAGCGATCGCATCGCGTCCTTCTGAAGAATTTACTCCGTTACTCTTACAACTCTCTCGCGAGGAGTTATTAACGAGATTCAACCCAGAACAAGAACAATAATGAGAGAATTGAGATTAGCGATCGCCGTTCAATTATCAATGAACAATGAACGGCGATCGCGCATCGAGGCAACATTTCTCAAACCTTGCGATAAGATACAAATAAACTCATCCAGAACCCATCATGATTGCCCTCTCTAACTCCTCCTTGATGTCTCCCCAAGAATACTTGGATTGGGAAGAACGACAACCTATTAAATACGAATATGTTAACGGCGAAGCCTTTGCTATGGCGGGGGGAACATTAGCGCATAATGAGATTGCGATTAACTTGACGACTGCCTTAAAAAGTCATCTACGAGGCCAAGGATGTAAAGTATATATGACAGATGCCAAACTCGGCATATCGCAACAAGGACTATTCTATTATCCCGATGTCATGGTCACGTGCAATCCTCGCGATCGACAAGAAAAAAAAGTTGTATATCATCCCTGTTTTATCGCGGAAGTTCTGTCTTCAAGTACGGAAGGGAAAGACCGAGGCATTAAATTTCGCAATTATCGTCGCATCGATACTTTCCGAGAATACGCCCTCATTAGTGCAGAAACAATGATGGTGGAAATCTATCGACTGAACGAACAAGGAAAATGGGAACTCACCACATATTCCCCAGAAGAAAACAATACCTCTCCAGAAGAAATTGACATTCATTTAACCACTGTCGATCTCCATTTTTCTCTTGCTTTATTATACGAGGATGTTATACTTCCAGAAGCAGAAGAAACAAGCGATCGCGAATAAAAATGATGAAGAAGGGGATGAGTTACAATGCGATTATGTCCCTAAAAGCAGAAACTAGCTCCCCTTTGAACTGAATTGCAGCCCCAAAGCGCAACAACAAACTATGGCGATTAGATATTTGCCGCTTCACCGTTTACCAATCCCAGACTAATTGAGAGTGGCGGTCCTACGATTTCTGTATGATAATCCCGCGCTACTTTTGCGAGGGTTTCAAAATCTATTTGTTCCGATGGTGGAGAGGAAACAGTCTGGAAAAAACCTTCAGATCCCCCCGGATTAAGAACGACAATTGCGCGTGCGGGTTCTTGCTCGAGGTTGATCCATGCGTGGGGAGTCCCTTTAGGAATATAAATGCTGTCACCCGGCTCGAGATCGATCGCTTCTTCTTCGATCTGATATCTGAGTTTTCCTTCTAAGATATAATGAGTTTCATCTTGTTGGGTATGAATGTGGAGCGGCGGTCCTCCTAAATAGCTATATTGACTCTCTGCGATATCAAACTGTCCGGATGTCTCGGCAGCAGATAGGATAAATTTTATACTTTCGTTCGGAGCATAGTCGTATGCTCGTCCCCGATCGTTCAAAATAACCAATGCCTGACTCATGATATTTCTCCCAAATGACTCCCTTTGATTTTAGGCTACACTTTTCAGAACGGATCGACCCAGAAAATTCACGAGAAGACGATCGCACTTGTTGGGGTTCGATCGCTTCTCACTCCACCAAAGGGGTCGAGAGGACGTACAATAGCCGAGAAGTGGCTTATCGAGGTGTGACGAGAATGGATCGCAAACGGCAATTCCTAAATAATCCAGCAGTTTTGGGCATGGCTTTGACCCTTGCTTCAACGTCGGCGGCCGTCGCGATCGAACCGGAAACCAACCCAGATGCAAATCACCTCGAGATCGAACTGTACGATAAACCCTTAAAAGATAAAGAGAAAGCCATCGCATCTCTCCCCGAACCCATTTCATCAGAAGTCTTGACAAAGGAGCATTTATCTGAACTCGAAAGCGAGGCGATCGCATTAAACCCCGAAGAAATTTCCCGCGATCGAGACTGGAAAGATTTAGAAGAACTGGTGGGGATCGAGGAAGATTATCCCCCCGTTAAATCTGCAAAAACGATCGCTTCGCCAACCGTGGCAACATTCCAACGCGAAAGCATCGAAACCGAAGAAACCTGGCCGGAATTTTTAACGGATGAAGATGTATTTTTATCTCCGAAAGAAATTAGCGAAGAAACCGAGAAGATCCCGGAAACTTGGCCGGAATTTTTAACAGACGAGGAGATCCAACGCGATCGCGGCATTGCAAACATCAATCGCGAGTCACCCAAGCCCGAAAAATCGATTGCAACTATCCCCGCAGCACCCTCCCCCGCAACGGCGATCGCATCGATGGAAGCGTTAACGCGGGAGAATAGCGCTGACTCTGCAACCTCCGAAACGTTAGTCGATTCTTCTTCCCCGAGAGCGATCGACGCTCAACTTGCTATTATCAATCGATATAGTACCGAACCCATGGGACAAGGGAGTTTTGGAGCCTCGCAATTTCGGGATGTTTCCCCCGGAGATTGGGCATTTCAAGCCTTGGATGACTTGGTGCGGCGCTATGATTGTCTCAAGGGTTATCCGAATGGCACCTATCGCGGCGATCGTGCTTTAACCCGTTACGAATTTGCGGCGGGGTTGAATGCTTGCATTCAACAAGTGGAACGCCTGCTCGCTGCCGCAACGGTAGATTTTGTCACCCGCCAAGATTTAGAAGTCATTCAGCGCCTCATGCAAGAATTTGAGACAGAATTGGCAACCCTCAGCACCCGGGCGGACAATTTAGAAAGTCGGGTTTCTTTCCTCGAAGCGCATCAATTTTCCACCACCACCAAACTCTCGGGAGAAGTTATCTTTGCGTTAACCGATAACTTTGACGGCGGCAGTTCGGTGACGAATAATATCCTGACAGTGGTCAGCGAGACGGCATTTGGGGGACGGGTGCGTTTAAACTTGAATACCAGCTTTACCGGACGCGATCGCTTGGTGACGCGCTTGCGGGGGGGAAATTTGCAGGCTTATCGAAGCGGTTCTCTCAGTTTCCTCAACAATACCAGTTCTTTTGCCGCGACCCAAACCTTTAACGTTCCCGACAGCGAATCCAATAACGATGTTCTCGTGGATTGGTTGGGATACTATTTCCAATCGGGCAATTCTCAATCTTATGTTGCCGCAACGGGGGGAAAATGGAGCGATATTGCCCCCACGTTAAATCCCTATTTTGAGGACTTCGACGGGGGGAACGGGTCATTATCCACATTTGCCCAGCGAAACCCTATTTTCCGCATTGGCGGGGGGTCTGGGGCGGCGATCAGTTTGGGGTTTACCCCCATTCAAAACTTATCCGAACCGAGTACGGTAACTTTGGGCTATTTTGCCGGGAGTAATGCCGCAACCCCGGGGGCGGGTTTCGGGTTACTCAATGGCGACCATGCAGCCATGGGACGCTTGCAAGCGAGTTTGAGCGATCGCATTGCTCTCGGACTCACCTACGTTCACGGCTATCATGCCAGTGGCAGCCCCATCTATGCAGAAGGGCGATCGCGGACTTCCGGATTGAGTGGGTTGGTGGGGAGTTACCCCGCTAATAATCCTTGGGTCTTTTTGGACAACAATGATGGGGGAGTGCCGATGGTGACGAATTCCTATGGGGGAGAAGTATCCGTGCGTATCACCGATGGTTTGGTCGTCAATGGTGCGATGACCTATACCAATACGATTTTATTGGAGCGAGGCAATGCAGATATCTGGTCTTATTCCTTGGGGATTGCATTACCGGATTTTCTCAAAGAAGGGGGAGTTTTGGCATTATATGCCGGGATGCAGCCGACAATGAAGGGGATTCGGGCAAGCGGTTTGGTGCGCGATCGCGGTCGCACGGATCCGATCTGGCATTTAGAAGGGTTCTACCGCTTTCCCATTACCGATAATATTTCCATTACTCCGGGTGCCGTGGTGGTGTTTAATCCCAATCAGAATTTTAGCGATCACGACGATGTTATCGGGACGATTCGGTTTACCTTCTCTTTTTAGGGAAAAATTCTGGCATTCGATCGCGATCGGAATTTGGGCGATCGCGATAAAATGTTAAAGTTAATTAATCAGTCATTATTCATCATATCGATGGCGATCGGGACGATTTGCTTTGCATTTTCTGAGAAATTCAACTCACAGCAATAGGAATGTAAACAGAAGGAGGAAGATAACGACCTCCCGTGTTGAGATTTTTGGCCCAATCCGTTAACTGCTTTTCCGTGACTGTTGCTTCACTCAATATCGGTTTTTGAGGATATGCCATCAGGGTAATGTATTCATCTTTGAGATTTCCCGCTTCATCGCAGACTTGGCTGATACTTCCCGTCCAGCGATCTATGACCGCTTTAAATGTGAACTTGTTGCAAAAGTCTCGTTCTTTGCTTAAAACGTATTCATCTCCCGATAACTTTTGAAATACATCCGATACAGTCAAAGTAATGCCTTTCTCTTGCAGGAAAGCAATTTTGTGATTATCTCCTAAGAGAAGATTTTTGAAATCTGCGGCTAATTGGTTGGCTTCTTTCTCGGATTGAGGGATGCCATAGGAAACAAAG
>JBFRWJ010000270.1:0-2963 GCA_051439525.1 Spirulina sp.
CGGGGAAGCGATCGCAATAACTTGGTTAAAAATCGTTAAAAAACTTTACAATAAGAGGGTAAAGTTTTTTGCTCCCCATACCTGATCAACTAACAAGATATCCTATCGATGAGCATTTCTGTTGCCAATCTGCGCCAAAACTATGCCCGTTTCGGACTGAGTGAAACCGATGCCGATCGCGATCCCATTCAACAGTTTAAAGTTTGGTTTGAGGCGGCGATCGCGGCGGAAGTTCCCGATGCCAATGCCATGACCCTCGCGACGGCAACCCCCGAGGGGAAACCCATGGCGAGAATTGTCCTGTTGAAAGGGTTTGACCATCGCGGTTTTGCTTTCTATACCAATTACAACAGCCGCAAGGGTCGGCAGTTGCAAGCAAATCCCTATGCGTCTCTAGTATTTTGGTGGCAGCCCCTCGAGCGTCAAGTTCGCATAGAAGGAAGGGTAGAAAAGGTTTCCGATGAGGAGTCCGATCTCTATTTTGCCAGCCGTCCCCTTGGCTCGCAATTGGGAGCCTGGGCTTCGGAACAGAGTCAAGCGATCGGCGATCGTGAAGTTCTCGAACAACGCTTTCGCGATCTCGAAGCCAAATATGCCGGAAGAGAAATTCCCCGTCCCCCCCATTGGGGCGGATTTCGCGTCATTCCCGAAGCGATGGAATTTTGGCAGGGTCGTCCCAGTCGCCTCCACGATCGCCTCTGTTATCGCTGGCAACAGGATGGTACGTGGCTGCGAGAACGCCTTGCCCCTTAACCAATGAACAATGAGCAATGAGCAATTGTTCGGTGTTAGTGAAAGTGTTTCCTGTTCTCTTCTTCCCAAATCTAAATTTTCTCTTTCGGCTCGGGGGATTCCCGAAATCGATAGGGTAGATTGAGAACAAACTAACATTTCAGGAGAGCGATCGAGCAGTGAGCAACTCAATTGTCGAACAGCGCGACTACACTGTAATTATCGATAAGAGTGGCAGTATGTCTACTCCAGATCAGCCGGGTGGCAAGAGTCGTTGGGTTGCCATCCAAGAAGCTACCCTTGCTCTTGCCAAAGAATGCGACAAGTTCGATCCCGACGGTATTACGGTTTATCTGTTTTCCGGAAGATTCAAGCGCTACGATAATGTCACCCCCGATAAAGTGTCCCAAGTTTTTGCGGAACACCAACCCATGGGTAAAACCGACTTGGCTTCGGTTCTCTACGATGCCCTCGATAATTATTTCCAACGCAAGGAAGCCGGAACCGCTAAACCCAACGGGGAAACCATGGTGGTTGTTACCGATGGGGAACCCGACGATCGCAAGTCGGTCATGCGCCTAATTATTGAAGCCTCTCGCAAAATCGATCGCGATGAGGAGTTAGGGATTTCTCTCATTCAAATCGGTCGCGATAAGTTAGCAAAGGAGTTTCTCGTTGCCCTCGACGATCGCCTGCGGGCGGCGGGCGCTAAATTTGATATTGTCAATACCGTGACAATTGAGGATATCGATAAGGCAGAAATTAGCTTAACTGACGTTCTCCTCAAAGCAGTTCTCGAATAAACTGTTAAAGTAACTGGCATTTTTGTACTTGCCTTTGGTCTTTGCCAGAGGCTCTTTTATGGGCGCGATCGGGTTACAAAATGGTCGCATTATGGTCGCGCTTCCTCTCACTGCCAATCTCATTCAAATTAAAGGAGTTGGAGATGCGATCGCGATTTTAACAGAGGTGGAAATTTTACTGTTTAATTCTTTCTCTGCGTTTTTCTCATGGATTTCCCGATATTCCCGAACAAATTTTAGTGGAGGGAGACAATATTGTTATTCCTCTCATGGATGGCGATCGCTTTTCCTTAAATCCAAAAACCGGAGCATTTTGCAAACTTACTCCAGAATTTGTGAAATAACTGGGTTTCATTTTCAAGTATTCTGATTTATAAGTACGGAAATATTTGTTCATCAAATAATTCAAGAAACTTCAATGTATCGCGTATTGTATTTTTCGCTTTTTGTATATCTTCCATGTTAAATTGCATATAATCTGTTTCCCAACCAGTTTTGGCAAGATAAGGATGAACTCTATTACGCAAATTCTTTAATTCCTTTAACTCCCCATACAATTTAGAATTATCACCCAATAACTTCTTGTTTTTAACTATCTTTATCATTTGATCTAGTGTTACATTTTTCTCCATACGTTCATCTGATTTGACAAATAATTCGTTCTCTATCTTGAAAGATTTACTTTTTATATTAAAAGGATTAGTAGGAGTTTTCCTGATAGATTTCCATTCCGTTGTATTCCATTTATCTTTTGTCTTCGGGTTTTCACACAGCAAATGATATAAAATTCCTTCAATAATACTTATTGATGTAATAATAAAAGTTTTGATTATTTGAGATTTAAGAACTTCTGTTATTCTCAAATATTTATTATTATCACTCAATATAAAATCTAAATATTCAAGATATTGAAAACTGTAAACAATATTTTTTCTTAGACCTTTTGGTGCATCAGAGATGAAATGTTTGAAAACAGGTTCTATATCATCAACAGATACAGGAATAAATTTAGGATATTCTTGACCAGCGATTGTACCCGTTCCTATTTGCATATTCTTTGCTCTTAATTAACATCTTTATTATTCATTTAAAACCGATACATTTTTCAGAGAATGACGAACTCTTTTTAAGCGTTGCTGTTGAAAATCTCGTTCCAATCTCCTAATCATCTCATCGAGTTCTAAATTCAACTCTTGCATTTCCAAGTGAGTACGACGTAAATTTGCTAAAAGTCGCTGTCTAGTTTCAAGATCCGGAATACGAGGATTGCTGTTTGCCATCACAAATTCCACTCCATTTTGACTTCTTGAATACTGCGCTCCCACGCAGGAATGCGATTTTGGGTTCGCGCTATCGTTTGCATTAACATCTCTATCATATCAGATGTTGCCATCGGCTGAGCCTCAGCAATGCGAAGTTGCAGTGTAT
>JBFRWJ010000271.1:0-6566 GCA_051439525.1 Spirulina sp.
AAAAAATTTGACTCGCAAGACAAAGAATCAAACGGCTAATATCTTGGGTAGATTCCTAAGGACGATCATCCTATAAGGCAACGCCAGCAGCAGTTTGGCAAAAATCTAACTTAACCGCAGGACGAAAGCGACCGCAATACCAATAAATCCAAACTAAAAGTAATAAAAATAAACCATAAAGTGGGTCTAAAAAACTCATTGTTATTTGTTATTTGTTGTTGGTTATTTGTTGTTGGTTATTTGTTATTTGTTATCCCCCCTAACCCCCATCCCCCCTTCTTTTCCCCCCTTACAAAGGGGGGCTAGGGGGGATGAAGGTGGGATTGGTGACTGGTGACTGGTGACTGATTAAGTTGTTAGTGAGTGGCGATTAGCGATCGCGCGAGGAAGACGGACACTTGATAAGCACCGTAGCGGTTAAGGTGACTGGGATCGGAAAAATACTCGTAGTCGGTGTGCCATCGACGAGCGAGATTGAGAAAATCGAAATTGTAGGTTCGGGCGGCAGTTTTCATCTGTTCTTGAAATTCTTGCTCGTATTGACTGCGAACTGGGTCTCCTAAATAGTCATGGGTGAGGGGGAGATTGACAAAAACGACTTTGATTTGTTGACGGTTCAAATAAAACATTAACTGCTGGAAGGCATCGTATTGACTGCCAGAGATGTCAAAAGAACTGTAGTCGCGATCGTGGATTCCGGCAACTTTGGGATGAGATAAATAATAAGTTTCCGGATCGAAACGAACGGAAAGCGGCAGAAATCCGTCGGGAGCAATGGGTTCTCGGGCGGAAACAGAAGGGGTGCTTTCCCATAAATCGAGATGCAAATTTTCCACAGAAGGAATGCGGGCAGTAAATTGGACGCTTAAAGCTTCTTTGAGGCGATCGCGTTGGGCATAAATTCCGGAAAATTCTCCCAAGGCATCCCCAAACCAGCGATTGAAACTTTGATAGCCCTCGGCAATATATTCGCCCAAATGAGCGAGAGAAAATTCCCACCGTTCTTCCGTCGGCGTAGGGACATCCGCAATGCGCCTTTGTTTTAATTGACGAAATCCTTCCGAACTCGCGATCGCTTCATAAGTTAAATCCTCTCTCCCGCTATTAAATGCTCGCGCGCCATCTGCCCAAATAATCAGTTTGGGAAGTTCCTCCGTCGTTAAAATTTGCCCGAGCAACAAATGAACGACTTGTGCGGTCGCACCATTAATTCCAAAATTAAAAATATCAATTTTGTTATTGGTTATTTGTTGTTGGTTATTTGTTGTTGGTTGTTGGACGTTCGGCGAGCGCTCAGTCGAGCCGTTGTTGGTTAATAACTGGTGACCGGTGACGGGTGACGGGTGACTGGTAATCAGTTCCTTTTGCAGTACCGTTGGATCGATACCGCGCAATGCTCGGGAACTGCCGACAATTAAAATATCTGGCGTTCCCCATCGCTTCACCCGCTCTCGATATAAAGCCAGTTTTTCATCCAAGAGCGCATTGTTGAAGGATGAATTGGGCAGTCGGGCAAGGGCCAGCATTGCCGCTTTCTGAGCCTGTCGCTCCTCCGATATGCTGCTATGATTGTCTGTTGGTCGGGCGATCGCGGACTCAAAACCCGTCCCTTCTTCTGCGGGCCAAATTTCCGGATCGAGAGATAACGTCTCGCGATCGCCGGCGGTTTCAAGATTGAGGGTTGACTGAGGTACGTCCTCTACCGAGCGTTGTGCCAACCACTGGGTTAAACCCCCATCCACCCGCGCGGCCAAAAAACAGCCGATCGCCAGCCAAGTCATAAACGCCGGGAAACCGATCTGGAGTTGTGGGGAAGAGCGAGGGGAGTTGGGAGCGATCGCGGCTTTCTCCTCTCTCGGAGCAAGGGAAACAAAAAGTTGAGTTGCTTTGAGGACGGTTTGCAAACCCTCTCGCCAAACCTGCCATTGTTGCGGGAGCGTTGGGGCAATGGGGGAAACCGTCGCCACTGGAGTCGCCACCGTCTCGGTATCGGGAACCGGGGAAGCCGGAAACAAGAGCTGTTGTTGTGCCTTGTCCGTGACTTGCGGTCGCTTGCCCTCACTTAATTTCGCCTTGCCCTCAAAATCGATTCCGTAGCTCCACAGGGGAGAAGATTGACCCGATCGCCGTCCGTAAATTCTCGCCCCTGCCAGATCGTCAATTTTTAACTCATCGAGGAGTTCTTCAATTTTGTTGGCAACGAGGGTTTGGCGCGGACAAACCACGGCTTCGGTCATAATATGCAGCAACCGATCCTTAAAACAGAGTTTGATGCGAATGCCTCCGGTTGCCAAACGTCCTTCGATATCTGGATTGAGCAGGCGTTGCAGGAGAAATGTTAAGGCTTCGGGATGTTTTTGGGCGGCGAGGGTCAAGACGGATAGGGCGAGTTGTGGGTCTTTGGCGGCGGGTAATTCCAACCGATGCACCCAAACCGGGCGATCTTGCAGTTGCTCTAAATCCAAAAGCGCCGCATATTCGTCGGCAAATTCCTCCGAATCCGGGGTTTTCAGCCCGTAAATTTCTGCTGTTTCGATCCCTTGGGGAGCAAGAGTATTCAGAAGGGGAGAAATCGCACTCACTACTTCTTCTCGCGAGGGAGCGGGTTGGGAAGCGGGAAAATCTTCGCGCCACGAGGAAAAAATATGTAGGGTTTTGTCCTTGAGAATCGTACCGATCTGAATGTTTCGCTGCTGAAAACAAGTTAAGAGCAAACATTGAATCGATTTCACATCTCCCCATCGTCCCCATTCTCGCAACATCGCCGACCTGCCGGTCAGATCGACTTGCAACATCCAATCGGGCGTTTCTTCGCCTCGGACTTGAGCGCGAATAATGGCCTCTTTAAAGTCTTCGAGTTCTAAGTCTCGTAACTGTTGGGCAATCGGTTCGGCAATGAGAGAGGCATCGGGACTGTAATGACAGCTACAGATGACCCAAAGGCGCTTGAGGGGAAAACGATCGTCGTCATCCGGGAGTTTTTGAATCAGGACTTTCACCCCAACGCCTAGATGGGACAGGAATTCGCTCAGATAGCGGGCGATCGCTTCCGGGGTTCCGGTGCGCGCGAGCTCTTCATTGGAAATCGGGAGTTGGGGGTTCGGCGTTGAAAATTCAGCGTTGGAGGAATGAACGATGGGGGTTTGCAAGCGCTCTAAAACAATCGATTCGATCCAATCCGGGCGCTGTTTGCTGATTTTTCGACCATACAGAACAATTTTATAAATGGGATCTTCGCTATTGCGAAAAAAGCGTTGAAAGCTCACCGCTTTGGCTTTGAGGGCGCTCGTAAGGCGAGGGAGCAGGCGATCGAGTTCTGGCGTTTGGGATCCTTCGCAAAGCACGTGGAGATTATTCCCTCGCAGTCGAATTCGCAGCCGCACCCCCGGCTCTTGAATCGCTTGATAGAGCCATTGAGAGAGTGATGAAGGTTGTGTGGTGTTTTGACTCGGTTCGATGTCGAGCATTGGAGAATGTCTTGGGAAGGATGAAGGATGAATGGGGGAAGGATGAATAGGGGAAGGAAGACGATGGCAAGAGAAAGGCTCAATCCCTCGAAAATCTGGTCAATCCTGCAAGAGAACTTATCAGTAAAAGGTTATCACAGGAAACGTTGCGATTTGGCTCGTCCATGGCGATCGCGCGACAAAAGTCGATCGCGCTGCGCGATCGAATGGCAAACCCGCGCTTTTCGGTTGTTCGCAAAATTTCTTAATTTTTTCTGATTTTTTCGATAAACTTTGATAATATTCGTAATATAATGCAACAAAGTTTTTAAGAAAAGGAGATTTAAAGATGGCAGATTTCTTTCTCAGCCCTGATGAATCCAAAACCATGGGCGATATTGAATATATGCGCCAGACCAACACGGTCAAACATACCTTCCCCGGTACAGCCAGCAATGGGGGATCTTTTGCCGTAACCAAGCAAATCAATGCGATGGAAGAAAAAGTGATGGATGCTCGCTCCAGCGCTCCGACTCCTTCCACTTCTAGCTGGAATTCGAGTGCTTCAATGCCTTCTACACCTGCACCCGCACCCGCACCCAAGGCACCCGCACCCAAGGCATCTGCACCTGCACCTGCACCCGCACCTGCACCCGCACCCTCTGGCGGTATCGATTTCCTGAAAATGGCAAAAGGCATGAGACGATAATTTTGTCAAGTCTATAAATTTATTTTAATAAATTTTAAAAGGGAGAGCGAACCCTCTCCCTTTTTATGGTCTCTCGGCTAGAGAAGTTCTCGATCGCCAAAGAACCCTGCCAACGGAGTTAACGCATCGTCACGAATTCTTCCGCAGAACTGGGATGAATGCCTACCGTCGCATCAAAATTGGCTTTCGTCGCGCCGGTTTTAAGCGCGATCGCGACCCCTTGGATAATTTCCGCCGCATGATCTCCCACCATGTGCGCCCCTACCACGCGATCGGTTTCGGTGTGAACGATGAGTTTCATTAAGGTTTTCTCATCTTTATCGGCAAGGGTGTAATACATGGGGCGAAATTTGGAGCGATAGACTTTAATCTCTTCCCCGTATTTTTCCCGCGCTTCCGCTTCGGTTAAGCCCACGGTTGCGGCTTCGGGAGTGGTAAACACTGCCGAGGGGACATTTTCATAACTCATGATTCGAGATTTGTCCCCGAATTCCGTATCGGCAAATGCCCGCCCTTCATTAATGGCAACCGGGGTTAAATTCATGCGATCGGTACAGTCGCCCACGGCATAAATATTCTCTTCAGCAGTTTGACTGTATTCGTTCACCGCGATCGCGCCATTTTTCACTTCAACTTGAGTATTTTCTAACCCCAAGTTGTCTAAATTGGGCCTGCGTCCCGTGGCGGAAAATCCCACCACATCGGCAATAATCGTCTCTTCTTCTTCTCGGTTGAGGGTGACTTTCAAACCACCCTCTGTCTTTTCCAAGGCAATATCCCGACTATTGTTCAAAACGCGAATGCCGTGTTTTTCCATCGCTTCTTGAACATTGATGCGAATATCCTCATCAAACCCCCGTAAAATCTTATCCGCGCGGATAACTTGAGTGACTTCGCTGCCCAATCCCTGGAGAATGCAAGCAAATTCGCAGCCGATATAACCGCCCCCTAAAATGACAATACGTTTGGGTTGTTCGGGAAAGTGGAAAATATCATCGGAGACGATCGCGTGTTCGATCCCCGGAATATTTTCAGGGCGATGGGGGCGACCCCCAACCGCAATGAGAATTTTCTCGGCAGTGACTTTTTTCTCTCCCACTTCCACGGTATGGGAATCGAGGAGTTTGGCGCGGGCGGGAAATACTTCTACCTTGGCATTATCGAGCATTCGTTTGTAAACGCCCTTTAACCGCGTCGTTTCATTATTGACGGCTGTGGTGAGTTTCGACCAATCAAAAGTCCCCTCTCCTACCGTCCAACCATAGCCGCTCGATTCGGCGAATTGAGCGGGAAAATGGGAAGCATAAACCATAAACTTCTTGGGAACGCAACCGCGATGGACGCAAGTTCCTCCCAAGAGATTATTTTCGGCAATCGCAACGTTAGCACCGTATTGAGCGGCGCGACGGGAGGTGGCAACGCCACCGGAACCGCCGCCAATGACAAAAAGATCGTAATCGTAACTCATGTTATTGGTTATTGGTTATTGGTTGTTGGTTATTGGTTGGTGGTTATTTCCTCTTCCCTATTCCCAACTGTCAACTGTTAACTGTCAACTATCAATTATTTTACGATGCCTTGCAGAGCGCTGACGAGAACGGAGAGGGCTTTATCGTGGGCGGCTAATTTTAATTCCATTTCTCGCAGTTGGATTTTGAGAGCGGTAATATCTTCTTGGGTGTTTTCTAGGTCGGTTTCGAGGGTTTCGGGGATTTGGGTTTCGAGCGATCGCAACGCCATTTCAATACTTTCTACGGTTTTGCCTTCCAAGCGATCGAGGCGCACGCGATTAATGGTCACGCCCCCTTCATAGTTGGCGAGTTGGGCTTGGGTCTGTTTGAGATTGGCTCCCATCCAGCCCAAAACAATGCCCAAGGTGACGATCGTCCCGACGGATAAACCCGCCAGCCACAAAAAGCGATTTTTCAAGCGACCCAATTGGCGATTGTAGTAGTCATTGTCGGAAAGGGCAACGAGTTTTAATTCCCACAACTCCCGTGCCAACTCTTCCATGGTTTTCTCCTCCGGTTGAGCTGGAGACAGCGCCGTCGCGTCTACATTCGTCGCTTCCACATCCCAAGTCGCGCGATCGAGGGATGAGGGAGGGAAGGTGGGAAGGGAGTGGGAAGATGAGGGAGTAATGAGATGCGGGGAAGTCGGCGATTTTTCGGGAGGCAGAGAAGTCAAGGGAGATTGAGAACGCTTAATAACTTTCGGTCTCTGGGGACTGGTCGGAGTTTGTTCCTCATTAGCCAAGTCAGACAAAATGGCCATTAAATCCGAGACGGCAATATATCGATCGGCATTGAACGGTTTTTTTAACCGTTTTTTTGAGCCATTGCGATCGTTGCTTGCTCTGATTTGTGCCATATCCCCCCCTTGCTCTGCGAACCGCGAATTGATAACTGGTG
>JBFRWJ010000272.1:0-23242 GCA_051439525.1 Spirulina sp.
AGAGTTCCCAGTTGGTTGTTGTGGAGGGAAAGCGTTTGCAGTTGAGTCAGATTACCGAAGGATTCCGGTAGGGTGACCAGTTGGTTGTTTTGAAGGAAAAGCGTTTGCAGTTGAGTCAGATTGCCGAGGGATTCCGGTAGGGTGACCAGTTGATTTTTCTGTTCTTCCTCTCCAAATCCCTCCCCAAGATGGAGAATTTTTAGATTGATCAGTTGACCGATCGCATCTGGCAATTCAGTCAGACCCATATCGCTGAGATCGAGTTCTGTTGCTTCTTCCTGCCGTGCTGCTTCAATCCGCCGCTCTGCTTCATAGTATGCCTCATCTCGTGTCTTACTCCGCGCTTCTGGTTCTAGTTTTTCCAACTCCAAAATCTCTCGCTGTAGCGGATGATGCTTCACTAACCAACGACGCACCAATTCGATTTTTACTCGATAGGTTTGAGGAGTTTCAGAAAGTTCATTCAAATCTTCTGCAAACTCCAAAAAATCCCCATCAATCAGTTTTGTTTCTGCTTCTTTTAATGACTCTGTAGAAACAATTCCATATTCTTTGAGAATTTTCCAAGGTTTCTCAATTGATGAATCACCTCTTAAATTCGCTCTTTCCCAAGTCTCTGCAACGGCTGAAAAGATGACTCGTTCCGGAATCGTCAAACCATCTCGAAACCAAGCTAACCCCCCCTCACCAATTTCAATCGCTTCATCAATAATCTCTTCAACATCTTCTAGAGAAATCTGCTTCTTTTTCCCATCTCTAGCTCGCATAAACACGGCAAAACAGAGCAATTGAGTAAAATAGGGATGCCCATTCGACAACTCTAAAATAGCTCGGATTGCAGCTTGAGAATATGATAAAATATCTTGAGCTGGCTCTGTAATTAATCTTTCCGTATCTTCCACACTGAGTAAACCGATTTTCTGGGTCGGCGCTCTTCTGAATAAGTTCAATAACCTCGGCAAATCCTCTGGTTGACGACCGATCGCGGGAATAATAAATAACTTCTCATGCTCATTTAACAAAGTTTGTAAATAAGGGAAAAAAGTCTGAATCGAAGAGACAGGATCGTAATTATCTAAAACATCAAATTCATCCAATATTAAAACAATATTCCGATCTTCTAAACGCTGATAAACTTCTGGCAAAAACTTGTCTGAAAAAAGACTCGGATCGGCTGCAAAATCTGCCTCACTAGGAAACACGAAATTATCCCCAATCTTTTTGCTAATTGCTCTAGCCAAACGATACAATACATGACTGAGATGCAAATTACCTTTATCTTGCAGATCGAAATAAATAAAAACAAACCGATCCGATCGCACAAAATTAGGAATCTGTAAAAGAACCGATGATTTACCAATGCGTCTTTGACCGTGCAACAGAATAACCTTTTCCCCTTTCTCCAAATTTTCCTCGACAAATTGGAATAACTTTTTCCTGCCAAAAAAACATTTCGGATCGGAGATCGCCGAACCCACAATATAAGGATTTCTCTGTACTGTTGCCGCATTCATCGCAAAAATATCCTCTTTTTAACCGCTAATTGCTCCTTTTGGGAGAGCAGAGAGAACCTTTCCAAACCATTCCAGAATCGATGGCAATTCATCTTTATGTCCCCAGAGCCAACGAATTGAACTAACAATCTTTTCTGCTTGTTTGTGACTCATCAAATTGAGAAATATTTTCTGTCGTTCTTGTAACTCCTCCTCCGTACTGTTTTGAATCTTTTTGATGACCCACAATTCCATGAGAGAAGACGCAAAAGAATAGCTAATTTTTCCCTCTAACTCTTCTTCCTTGATAATTCCCCTCATTTCCAGCGCATTGATTTCTATATCTTTTTGGCTAAAAATATTCTCAATCCCCTTCAAACTATAACGCTGATTCGATAATCGACCCTCCAATTTATACAAAGCAATGAGCATGAGTAAAATCTGCTCCAATTCATTACACATCTCCCAAGTCGCTTGAAAAAACTGCTCTGTTGCATTGTAAAAATCTCTCGCAAACCCATCGGGATCGGGTTTCTTTCCAGCGCGTAATTCTTGATAGAGAAGATAACCTGCATTCTGCAAAAGTGCGGGATGTCCGTCTGCAATCTCCCGAATTCCATCTCGCAATGCAGGTGTCATGAGTATCGCCAATAAAATAGCAACTTCGTTATCCGAAAAAGGCTTAAGAGGTTGAAATAAATAGTGGTTGTACCAAGGAGATTTATCGGGTGTCAGTTGCGGCCCCAATTCGTTCAAACGTCGAGACGAAGCGACAATCATCGAGATATATTTTCTTTCTTCGACCGAATTGGCAATACTGCGACATTCACTCAAAAAGGCTTCGATATCCGCTTCCTTGTAGTTCTCATTCGTTCGTAAAGCAGCATCATAGTCATCGACCAACAAAACTAAATATCGATCGCATCCTCCCAATTTTCGCAGTATTTGCTGTAAATCGCCCGATGTAACTTTATCTTTATTCAACAATGCGTCAATATCAGCCTGTAGCGTGGGATTTCCATCTAGCTTACTTTTTATCAGACTCAATGTTTTTCGCCAGAAACCATGAGCATTAAAAGGTTGAATGCTTAGACAATTCACAAGAGCGATCGCTGCCTCTTTTGGATCTTGTCCTTGTAACTGCCAGACTTCAGGTGAGGTTAATTTTTCTAAGAAAGAAGTTTTGCCAATTCCCGCCCCACCCCAGACGGCCAGATTACCCCGATTAAAAATTTGATCGAATGCCATCGCAATCTGAGTTTCTCGCCCTACAAAGCGATCTGGAGGAACGGGTTGTCCGACAGTAAACGGGTTTCGCATCATTGAGATGAATTTAGCGCTTATATGATACTACATTTTACACGATTGGGAAGATTATAGAACTAACGTAAAGCACGTCCACCGTTTACGATCCTTGTTTGGCAAGAAAGTCAAGCAAATCTCGCTGTATTTCTGAGCCTTTTTCAAGCTTACGCTAGAGTCCGTTGGCGAAGTTTGCACCTAGCGCTTCGGACTTAGCGGTGAGTTATTTTAAGACTCGGACGGCCAATTTTGATAGAGACTTGTCGCGTAGTCCATAACCTCTTCTTTAGGAAGGCGAATTTGGGGACGCGATCGCGGATAAGAACTCTCGATCGCGCTGCTATCTTGCTCGACTACCGTATCTACAGCTTTCAGCAAGAATCCTTTCAGTAAAGGTTTGAGAAGCGGGTTGTTAAACTTGGCAAAACATAAAACAAATGTGCGGGTGCGATCGCAGGTTTCGGGATAAAGGATATGAACCTGAGCGATTTCAAATGCTCCCATTTTCGTCGCAAATACCGTAGTCGAAGGAAAAGCATATTCCATCTGGGCATCATAGGTTTTTGGAGTCATTAAAATTGCCGGATTTTGCAAGATTTCCAGCCAAGTATTGGGTTCGCAAACTACAGTTTGTATCAGCTTGGTATAATAGCCATTCTCCTCATAATTCGAGATGGGATTTTCCTTAACTCGAAACAGTTCCCGATGAGTTCCATTTTGATGATTGTAATCGTAATTGATTAACAAAGTCGTGAGAAAATCCCCCGCAATACTTTTAATTCCCGCAACCCCAACAAACTCATACTCTGCGGTAATTCTCTGATGAAGTTCGGGAATGGGCAAACGAGGCTCGAATCCTCCATAAGTCCAGATCAAATCGTCTACAATGATTAACTCTAAAGACTCTAACAAAGGTTTTCCTTTTGGTGCATCCTTTTGCCAGAGACACCCAGAGCGATCGAACTCCAAAGCATGAAACGGGCAGGTAATGGTACCGCGTTTGGGATCGATCCACCCTTCCGAGAGGGGTGCCTGCAAATGGGGACAAACATTCGCGATCGCGGCGATGCGATCTTCCGAATCCCGCCAAATCGCGTAATCCTTACCGTTGAGGGTAATTTTGCAGGGTTTATTTATCGGCAGCATCGACCGATGGGCGACTAACCAAGGCGCACCGGGTAAAATAGGATTCATGGGATAAATATGACTTTTTATTCGTGTTTTCTCAAAAATATGACAGATTGTTCGCGTTTGTCAAGATTGTCCAACCCAAAAAAATGTCAGAATCAGGATTCACCCCCCCGCCAATGCGCCGCAGTCCCAAGCAAAAACGGGGACGACAGCGCGTCGAGAAAATCTTGCAAGCGGCGGCGGAAGTCTTTGCCGAAGTGGGATACGAAGCCGCAACTACCCACGCGATCGCCGATCGCGCCAACACGGCGATCGGTTCTCTCTACCAGTTTTTTCCCGATAAATTAGCCATTTTTCACGCTTTAGAGTTGCGCCACTTAGAACGGGTGCATCAAATGTGGGCATCCCAAGACGCGGAAAAACTGGCAGGACTGCCCTTAGAAGACTTCCTGAAAGCCGTTGTGGAAGCGATCGCGCAACTATTTGAAGACCCCATTTCTCGCATTGTTTTCGTGCAGTATTTCACCTCCAACGAGATGTTTCAAACCATTGACGATCGCTTGACCCGAGAGGCGATCTCATTTATGGAAGGACATCTCGCCCGGCGCAATCCCCATCTCGATCGCGAAAAGCGCCTGCGTTTGGCCGAAGTGTGCGTTTATGCCAGCAATGCCTTGATTTTAGTGGCGTTGCGCAGTCCAAATGCCACCTATCGCCAGCAAATCTACGCGGAAATTTGCGCCTTATTTGTCTCCTATTTGCGTCCTTATTTTGACGATACGCGATCGCGGCAAGCAGAAAAACCATCCCCTAGGGTAATGAAAGTAATGAAATGCCCCCACTGTCATTCCCAAAACCTCTCAAAAAATGGGCATCGTCACGGCAAACAACGCTATCTCTGCAAAGATTGCGGTCGTCAATTCCCCGAATTTTACGGGCAGTGATATAGTGTAGGTTGGGTTAGCGACAGCGTAACCCAACACAACCCTTAATAATATTGAGTTTCGTACCTCACCCCACCCGACATTCGAGTTAGCATGATTGAAAAACCCAAATTAAAAAACTGCTTCCGCGTTGAAAAAGTAGAGGGAGAAAGTGTCTTCTTATTGTCGGAAAGAGGCACAATTTTATTGAGCGATGTTATCTATCAAAAACTCATTCCTTTAATTGACGGGACGCGATCGCAAGAAGAAATCGTCGCCCGAGTCCGCAACGAGATCCCCGAAGCGTATGTTTATTTTGCCCTCATGGAGTTGGAACAGAAGGGCTTTCTCATCGAAAATGAGGAGAGTTTTTCCCCGGATCTCGCCCTCTTCTGCGAATATTTAAACATCAAGCCAGAAGATGCCCAAAAGCGCCTCCAATCCACTCGCGTTGCCGTAAGAACCTTGGGGTCTTTAGAGGGGGGAGAATTAACGGAAATGCTCGCATCCCTGCACGTCCAAATTGCCGAACCCGCAGATATAGAAATCATCTTAACCGATAATTACTTGCGCCCCGAACTCGAAGAAATCAACCAAACGCATTTACAAACCTCCGTCCCTTGGATGTTGGTCAAACCGATCGGGACTCTCCTCTGGATCGGGCCCATTTTCCAACCCCATCAAACCGCCTGTTGGGAATGTTTGGCGCAACGGTTGCATAACAATCAACCGGCAGAAAGTTTTATCCGACGGCGCAGGGAGGAGCGATCGCCCCTCACCGCTCCCCTCACAAATCTACCAACAACCCGACAAACCGCCCTCACCATGGCCGCCAACGAACTCCTCAAATGGATTCTCCAAGGGCAGAATAAACGGCTGGAAGGCGCGATCGCGACCTACGATCCCCTCTCCCTATCCCTAAAAAATCACGCCATCGTCAAGCGTCCCCAATGTCCTCGCTGCGGCTACCTCAAACCGCAAAATCGCCCTCTCCCGGTCTTTCTCGGCAGTCGCCAAAAGAAATTTACCGCCGATGGGGGACATCGTTGCGTTACCCCCGAGGAAACCCTCGCCAAACACCAGCATCATATCAGTCCCCTCACCGGAGTGGTGCGATCGCTGGAAAAAATTGCCGGAGATCCCAAAAGCTTCACCCATATTTACCGAGCGCAACACCATCACCTTACCATGTTTGACTCCCTCCTCGACCTGCACAAGAATATCGGGGGAAGAAGTGCCGGGAAAGGAAGAACGGATGCTCAAGCCAAAGCGAGCGGGTTTGGAGAAGCGATCGAACGGTATTCCAGCGTTTTTCAAGGGGACGAAATCCGCATTCAAGGCAGCTATCGATCGCTCGGCGAGAAAGCCATTCACCCCAATACTTGCATGAATTTCAGTCCGACTCAATACGAAAATCGGCAGGAATGGAATGCAACTCACAAGGATGATTTTCAGCGCGTTCCAGAACCCTTTGATGAAAGTGAGGAAATGGATTGGACTCCCATCTGGTCTTTAACTCAGCAAGACTTTAAATACTTACCCACGGCGTATTGTTATTTTGGCTATCCCAAACCGGAAAAGCCCTCCTGTTGGGCGAACACCAACGGCTGTGCGGCGGGAAATACCCTAGAAGAAGCCATATTACAGGGATTTTTTGAATTAGTCGAACGGGATGCGATCGCCTTGTGGTGGTACAATCGCCTCTCCCGTCCCGCGATCGCTTTAGAGAGTTTTGACGACCCTTATTTTCAAGCCGTCAGCGAGTATTATCATTCCCTCGGACGAGAACTGTGGGTCTTGGATCTCACCAGCGATCTGAATATTCCCACCTTTGGAGCAATTTCTCGACGACGCGATCGCGAGGTGGAAGATATTATTTTTGGTTTTGGTGCCCATTTCGACCCCAAAATTGCCCTACAACGGGCGCTAACGGAGGTGGGACAAGTGCTTCCCGCCGTTTTATCGGCTCGCCCGGATGGTAGCACCCATTATTCCCCCGCGACAGAACCCCATATGTTACAGTGGTGGCAAACGGCAACGGTAGCAAATCAGACCTATTTACGCCCCGATCGCCAAATTCCCGCCAAGGGCTACGATGACTATGCGATCGTTTGGCACGATGACCTCTTAGAAGATATTCAATACTGTCAGCAACTCATCGAAGAACGAGGCATGGAAATGCTCGTTCTCGACCAAACGCGCCCCGATGTGGGGTTAAATGTCGTTAAAGTCATCGTACCGGGTTTGCGTCTCTTTTGGAAGCGATTGGATGCGGGACGACTTTACGATGTTCCCGTACAATTGGGCTGGTTGTCAGAACCCATTCCCGAAGACCAACTCAACCCGATCCCCATGTGGTTGTAGTCATTTCAGTTATCAGTGAACAGTTATCAGTGAACAGTGAACAGAGATCGGTTCCAACTGCTAAAGTGGGAGGCTTGAGACCTTATTTTTTTGTCAAACAAAAATTGCTCCTTGTTCTTGCAAATGCTGTTTAATGTCTTCAGGCAGTTCGCACTGACTGCTAAATTTTGCACCTTCAACCCGCGTCCCCGTCCAAGTTGTCTCGCTTAAATTTGCCTCTTGTAAATCTGCCCCTCGGAGATCGACTCCGGCTAAATTAACCAGTGCCAAACTCGCTCGATACAAGTTCGCATTCTTTAACTGAGCATTCTCTAAAAAAGCGCCCGTTAAATCTGCTCCGCTTAATTTGGCTTCTTGTAAATTGGCTTCATTGAAATCTGTATCATTTAACGTGGCACCGCGCAAATTAATTCGGGTTAAATCTGCCCCTCCGAGATCGATCGCGTTCAAATTCGTGGCTAAAAAATTGCCCCCGGCAAACTCTGTCATGGGGTCGAGTTCGGCAATTTTAGCGAGTTCTAAAACATTATCGGTTGTCGCGCAAACGATCTGTTTGACCGTTTCTTGTAAGCGATCGCTTTTTCGTTCCATACTATGATTGGCCTCAAATTTACGAGTTGCCGAAAATCCAATAGCACTTAAATAAGGAACGAGTTTTTCCTGCCAGAGAAAATGGGCAAAGGTTCGATCTAAAATAGCGTGTTTGTTGGGACTGATATCGCGGGGCCACAGTCCTTCTCCTTCTACAATCCTCACGTTGGCTAAAGTTGTGGTTAACATTGCCCCGAGTTGCAGTGTAGAATCCGCGATCGCCACCGTCCCCAATTTGATTCCCTCCAAACTCCCCTTGAGGGCAAATTCTCCCGGTTTGCTGCGAAATCTCCACCTTGGATGGTGGGGAGAAACCGGAGCGATCGCTTCTACCGTCAGTCCCGCAGTTCCTAATAAATCTCCCGATAATTCCGATCCCGGCAATAATTTCGTGGGTTCGCCTAATTCTAATTTCAGTTCTCCTGCGCCGATGGCAAAACATAAGCGCCCCTCTAAAATCGACTGCCATTGCTGACTAAAGTGAAGCGACAGCCAGAGATCGACGCGATCGCTTTGGGAGGAAACTCCCTGTAAATCGAGTCGAACGCAGTCGGGATAAGCGTTGTGGGAATCAAAGGAAAAAGACATGAGATGAGTTGAACCGAGAGGAATATCTTTAACTCTTATCACCAAATTTCCCCGGATGTGGCGATCGCAACAAAAGCTTAAAATCTTAATCGAAGGATCTCAACCGGAGGAGAGGGTATGACGCGATCGCTAGAGCAATGGGAACAACAGGCAAATCCGAGGGAAGCGGAAGAAGAGGATTATTTTGATTATCATTTCGATCGCCCCGGAAGCGAACCGGGCACTTTAACCATCGATCCCGATGCAACGCCCTCTAAGATCGTTCTCATCGATTATAACCGCGATCGGGCAACCCGCAGACAAGATTTGACCCCTCAAGATTGCCGTCCTTATTTAGAAACACCATCCGTTTCTTGGATCGACATACAAGGATTGGGAAGCGAAACGATTTTGCGACAAATCGGGCAAGTTTGTCAAATTCATCCCCTCTTATTGGAAGATGTCGTGAATGTTCCCCAACGTCCCAAAGTCCAAGATTATAACGATCAATTGTTGATTATCGTCCAAATGGTTCTTCCTACTCCCGATGAGGAGGGATTTATTAGCGAACAAGTGGGATTTGTTTTAGGAAAGCACTATTTAATGACCTTTCAAGAAGAACCCGCCCGAGATTGTTTTGAACCCGTGCGCATTCGCCTTCGCGATAATAAAGGCAAGGTGCGGGGATTGGGGGCAGATTATCTCGCTTATTTGCTCTTGGATGCCATTATTGACAATTTTTTTCCCGTGCTGGAAGACTATGGAGAACGCATCGAAATTTTAGAGGATGAGGTCTTGGAAAATCCTTCGCGAGAAATGTTAGAAAAAATTTATGATGTCCGGCGGGAATTACTGGCACTGCGGCGGGCAATTTGGCCGCAAAGAAATGTGATTAATACTTTAATTCGTGAAGATAATAATTTAGTCAGTTCTGAAGTGCAAATTTATTTTCGAGATTGTTACGATCACGTGATTCAACTCCTAGATATTGTCGAAACTTATCGGGAACTCTCTTCGAGTTTAATGGATGTTTATATGTCTGCTGTGAGTAATAAGGTCAATGAAGTGGTCAATTTATTAACGATAATTTCTACCATTTTTATTCCCTTAACATTTATTGCTGGCGTTTACGGCATGAATTTTAAAGATATGCCGGAATTAGATTGGGAATGGGGCTATGAAACTGTTTGGGGGATTATGATCGTTATTGCGATCGCGCTGATTTTCTTTTTCTGGCGGCGGGGTTGGTTCGATGGATTTTACTTCATGCGTAAAGAAGACAAAAAGTAGGACGATCGTTGGGAATAACATCGGTTGTCGATCTCGATGAGTGGCTGACTTCCTGCCAACTTAACATTTTTAGCCGATCGCGCGAAACCTCAACATCGGGGATTTTCCGCGATCGTCTCCATATTCTCTCTTCCTCTTGACAGCGTTGCCGACAAGATGTAGTATATGTAGTATAGCAAAGTGGGAATGTAGCTCAATCGGCAGAGCAACCGGCTTTTAACCGGTTGGTTGTGGGTTCGAGTCCCACCATTCCCAGGTTTATAATTAGTCGTTGGGGAAAATAGTTCGTTAGCTTAAGCTCAAAGTATCAATGAATATCAAAGAGGCTTTAGATTCAGATCTTGAGGATGTATTATTCGTAGAGCGTGCGGCGTTTGGTCAGGAGGACGAGGCCGAATTAGTGAGAAATCTTTTGCACGATCGCAGCGCGCAACCGCTTTTATCTCTCCTT
The DNA here is from genome assembly GCA_051439525.1 of Spirulina sp. Classification (GTDB taxonomy): domain Bacteria; phylum Cyanobacteriota; class Cyanobacteriia; order Cyanobacteriales; family Spirulinaceae; genus CCY15215. The sequence continues at coordinate 10,113 of JBFRWJ010000272.1, forward strand.
GCTTTTCAGGACGAGCAGCCTGTAGGACATATTTTATTCACAAATGCGAGTTTAACGACAGCCCCCCATCTCGCGATCGCGATTTTAGCCCCCCTCGCCGTCGTCCCCGAGGCGCAAAGGCAAGGGATTGGCGCTCAACTCATTGAGACGGGATTGGAACATTTAGCGCGATCGGGGGTCGAGTTGGTATTCTTAGCCGGATATCCGGAACACTATTCCCGTCGCGGATTCCAACCCGCCAGCAATCTCGGCTTTGAACCCCCTTATCCCATGCCCGAGGAATATCCCGATGCTTGGATGGTACGAGAACTTCGTCCCGGGGCGATCGCTTCGGTTTCTGGTAAGGTCATCTGTGCCGATGCTCTCAATCAGCCGGAATATTGGCGAGAATAGATTTAATTGAGCGGGCCGCCGAGAATGATTTTAGCGAGAGCATTAACGACATCTTCGGGATTTTCTTGTTTGAGTTGGTCGTACCATTCTCGGGTGCGATCGCGGTCTTTGCCATAGATGGTATCGGTGCGCTTGCGGGCTTTTAAAACTAAATTGGCCGTGCGTTCTTTGCGGGCGCTTTCGTAGCGTTGGAGGGCATCCTCGACGCTTAAATTAGTCGTGAGGAGGTAGCGAGAAAGGATTTCTGCATCTTCCATGGCCTGACAGCCTCCTTGTCCGAGGGTGGGGGTCGTCGCGTGGGCAGAATCTCCCAGTAATGCCACTCTACCCCGAACGAGGCGAGGGAGGGGATCGATATCGTGAATTTCTAAACGATTGGTTTGCAAGGGATCGAGATTTTCGATCAGTTTTTGCACGGGAGTCGGCCAGCCTTGAAATAATTGTGCCAGTTCTTCCCGGCGATCTTCCGGTTTAACCGAACTGCCTTTGGCCATGGGACAGCCAAAAAAGAAGTAAAAGCGATCGCCTCCCACGGGCATCATGGAGGCGCGTTTTCCCTCTCCTACATAAATCACCCAGTTGTTTGCCGAAGTAAAATCCGGATCGGCTTTAACCAAGCCATTCCAGTTCACATAATCAGCATAACGCAAAGATATTTCTTTTCCGGTTACATAACGTCGCACCACGGAATGAACGCCGTCTGCCCCGATGAGGAGATCTCCGGTGACTCGGCGATCGCCTTCTAAAATCGCCGTTGCAGTGCGATCGCTTTCTTCCACCCCAATACAGCGAGAATTCAAATGAACGTCCTCTCTTCCGAAAGCCTGTAACAGCAAGTTTTGCAGGTCGGTACGGGCAACAGGATAGGGTCGCTGTCCCACTCGGGCGACCAAGGGGGAGAGATCGATGCGATTAAGTAATGCGTCGGTATGGCTGCGATATTCCATGCGATCCATTTGACCGCCGATTCGGGCGATTTGTTCTCCCAACCCCAAACGGTTGAGAACTTTGACCCCATTCGACCAGAGGGAAATCCCGGCCCCGGCCGGACGCAGTTCTTTGGCTTTATCATGAATTTCGACTTCATACCCAGCCTGACGCAGAGCAATTCCTGCCGTCAAACCGCCAATTCCCGCACCAATAATAATAACTTTGAGATCGTACATTTCTTACTTTTTAGAGAAAACAATCGATGGAAGTATCATTTTTATGCGTTAGGACGAGAATTCAAAAAAGTGTAAGAAACTTGCAATAATCCAGAGGGGTAACTTTTGACATCGCACAATTTTAATTGCGTTTCTAAACTGGTATCTCGGACAATGAAAGGAATTCCCTCTCCCAGAATGAGAGGATGAACGGAAAGAATTAATTCATCAAGCCAATGATGTTTAAGAAAATAAGCAATCGTTTCTCCACCTCCGACTAACCAAATCTCGTGGGATTCTCGTAATGTTTCAATGAAATCCTCTGAATTTTCACCGATAAATTCTACATTATCATCTTTTGTTCCTTCAAGAGTATGGGAAAGAACAAAACTTTGTTTGTCTTGGTAAGGATAATCGCCAAATTCGAGAATTTGTTGATAAGTTTTTCGCCCCATTATCGTCGTATCAATGCGAGCGAAAAATTCTCCATAACCGTAGTCTGCATCGGTAAATAACCAATCGACTGCACCCGATGTTCTGGCGATATATCCGTCTAAACTGGTCGCAATAAATAGGCTGATTTTGCCCATTTCAATCTGAAATTAAGAGAAAAACACATCATTTTTTTCATGATGGGGGTGCGTTATTAACGCACCCTGGACTGGTGACTGATTTAAAGTCCCATTGCTCTGCGCGTTTGCGGGCCGACAATCCCATCGACAGTCAATCCCCTCTTGGTTTGGAAGGCTTTCACGGCGGCTTCCGTTTTCGCACCAAAAATCCCATCAACTGTGAGAAGACCTAACTTTTGTTGAACTTGGCGGACTGCCGCTCCCGTAGACCCTTGTTTCAACGATACGCCGCCGACTCCTCTCATGGCTTTGGTGTAGGGACCGTACACCCAGCGATCGCTCGAAAGTTGCAACCAATCGCCGCGACTGCCGATAACCGTTTTCAGGGTTGCGCCATTGCTAACGCACGTATCAATCTTGTAGTTGGTGCCCGGACCCGTGCGAGCGTTGAGACAGCCTCCTTGTGGGGTACTGACTTGGCGCAGGGTTCCTCCCGCACTCAAGCTGCTGGCAGTAAGAGCAGTATAAGGCTTGTAGACCCAGCGTCCTGTAGATAACTTGTACCAATCGCCCTGCTCGCCGACAATGGGGGCAAGAACGGACTCATTGGTGACGCAGCTATGAACGCTAGCTGTCATGCTCGGGCTGGTGCGAGCATTGAGACAACCGCCCTTGGGGGTGCTGACGGAGCGAGTTCCGGGCAGAGTTTGCGCTAAACTGGGGGCGGCACTCAGCAAACTGGCCGTAATAATCCCGACAGAGAGCAAACCCAACCATTTCGCATTGGGAATCTCAGACCAGTTGAAAAATTCAACGCCGCTAAAATCGTATTCAATGCCTTCAATTTCTTCTTGAAGCGTGCAAGCCAGAGTATAGGTTAAAGTGTCCACGATCGCCTCCTCAACGATAATGATGCAACATTGCAGTCGACTATTGTTGCTTATTCTAATAAGTCAGTGTAATTTATGGTGGGAATGTTGGAAAATTTAACGATCGCGTTAGGTTTTCAAGGATTTTCTTGGCACTCCCGGGTCAAGGGGTGAGGGGGGATGAGGGGTGAAGGAGATGGGAATTTTGCTGAAGGCCCCCATGTCAAAAATGTGTTAATCTGAGAACAATTTTACCGACCAGTTATTGACGGTTCGCGGTTAACTGAAATAACGCGATCGCTCATTTTTTCTCGATCGTGTCTGAGACACATCATCATCACCACCATCACGAGCATCATTTAAAACCGGAATACGAACCGAATTGCGATGGCAAGTTGATTAAAAATCTCGATTAGTTTTGGGGACTGGATATTCATTCGCGATCGCTTTAATTCGAGCATTTCTCGACAGATCGAGAAATTTCTTGACTCACTAATTCCGCGATTTTTTTAGCGGCTCCACTTTCTCCTCGAACCCGTTGCAAATTTTCTCGTATCTCGGCTAATTTTTCTGGGTGTTCTAACCAATCCAACATGATTTTAGCAATTTCGTCAGGATCTAAGTCGCCGACGAGTTCGGGGACAATTTCCCGTTGTGCCCAAATATTCGGCCAAGCAAACAGTCTTTTATTTTTCAGAACATAATACCGCACGATCCAATTGATTGCATAAGCAAAACCCGTCCCTACTAATGGTAAATTTGCCAAGATTCCCGGTATGCCATCCCATGCCCGCATCGCGTCTAATTGTTGTGCGGGTAACAACACTAACATGGGAATGCTAAGGGCGGTTAATTGAGCAGTATTTGCCCCGACAGTGGTCGCGCAGAATTGGCATTGAATGAGCTTTTCGTGGGCGGGGAAGGGCTGCCAAACTTCAATTTCGACTCCTCCTGAAGTCAGGAAATAAGGCTTGTTATTTTTCCGAAAAACCAACTCTGCGGAAACATTGCCAATTTGAGGAATAATGGGATTAAAAGCGCGATCGCCAAATTTAGCTAATTCTTCTACAGTTAGGGTAGGCGCAACGGGAAGGACAAAGCGAACTTGCGGGCGAAGGCGATGGAGATATTCGGCAATACCACAAACTAAGGGAAATCCTTGAGCGAGTTTCATGGCTTTCGATCCGGGCATGAGTGCGACTAACTCTTCCTTTTCTTGTGTCACTTCTGTTGGCGAAAGATCGACCATTAAATCTCCAACCACAGTGCATTTATGGCGATATTTTTGGTGAACGCGATCGCGAACTTCTGCTTTCATGACGCCAAAGCGATCGACCCATCTTTCCCATTGGGTTGACCATTCTGCATAGACAACAATGCGATAGTTTAAACGCTTGCCAATAATCACCGGAAAAATGCGATCGCCGCCTAAAAACAAAACCACTCCTTTTTGTCGCCACTGCCAATTTTCTGCGGTTTTTCCCCACAACAAAAAAGACCAAAAATTCGCTGCAGATTGCACGCGATCGATTTCAGGATAAGATCGCGCAATTTCTGCTTCTCTCCCCGTGGAATGAGGACAAGGAGACAAAATTACAGAAATCCTCACCTTTTCTCGATCTTCCCCGAGTTTATTTCGCAAGGCTTTAACAACGGGTCGCACCCAAGTCGAGATTTCGCCGACTCCGTTCGATAAAATCAAAAGATCGATTGCACCGTCCTTATTGTCCATCAGATTCTTAAAAAGAGATAGTATAGTATTAAAATACCAGCCACCGTCGTTTTCCTCTAACTATGACACAAGCGATCGCACCTCCCATTATTACTCCTCAAGACTATCTGGAGCGAGAAATCCACAGCGAAAACCGTAATGAATATCGTAATGGAGAAATTGTCCCCATGCCCGGTGGAACCCCCAACCATAATCAAATCGGACTCAATCTTGCCAGTGCCTTAAATTTTGCCCTTAAACGTCAACCCTACCAAGTTTTTATAGCCGACCAACGCTTGTGGATTGGCGATCGCAACTTTTACACCTATCCCGATGTTCTGATGGTCGAAGGCGAACTTGTTTACCAAGAAGGACGCAAAGATACGATTGTTAATCCTTGTTTAATCGCCGAAGTTCTCTCAAAATCTACCCGCAGTTATGATAAAGATGAAAAATTTGCTTCCTATCGAACGCTTCCCAGTTTTTGTGAATATATTCTCATCGACCAATATAATTTTCACGTAGAGCAATACAGTAAAACCGATAATGGAAAGTGGCTATTTTGCGAATACGAGGGGGAAAATTCCAGTTTATCTTTAAGTACGATTGAGTTTGAGATTGCTCTCGCCGATTTGTATGATAAAGTCAATTGGGATGCTGAGGAATAATCGCGCAAAAAGCTAAAAATCTAGAGTAGAAAATCATGACAGTTCAAGAAATACTCCCTCTCGAACAACTCCCCATCGCCTTGAGTCGGGAAGTTCTCGCAGAATTTTGCCAAAGATGGAAAGTGCAAGAATTTTATCTTTTTGGTTCAGTATTGCGGGATGATTTTCGACCGGACAGCGATATTGATGTTATGGTACGCTTTAAGCCCGATGCTCGTTGGGGATTCGAGTTTGTTAGCATGAAATACGAATTGGAAGAACTCTTTCAACGAGATGTCGATTTATTAGCAAAGGAATCAATTGAACAGAGTCACAATTGGATTCGTCAAGCAGAAATTTTAGGTACGGCGAGGTTGATTTATGTCGCGGGATAAAGCATCTTTACTGGATATTAATCATGCGGGAAAATTGGTCTTGCAGTTTGCGGAAGGGTTGACTCGTGAGGAGTTAGAAACCGATTTAGTCAAGCAATCTGCAATTTTTTACCAAATTGAAGTGATGGGAGAGGCAACGAAACGATTATCTCGGGAGTTTCGCGATGCCCATCCAGATATTCCTTGGAAGAAAGCTGCGGGAATGCGGGATATTCTCATTCATCAATACGATAATGTTCGCCTTGATGTTGTTTGGAATGCCATTCAGCATAGCATCCCCGAGTTTCTTGATGCGATCGCACCTCTGGTTCCCGTTCGAGATGCTTGAATTGATTGGCAAGATTTCAGCAGATAGCCTCAAATCTTGCCTTTCAATTAACTGGCGATCGCAGTTTCCCGACTCGCTTCAATTTCTCGTTCCTGCTGTTGTTGCAAGGCTTTAAATTCAGCGAGTTGCATCTCAATTTGTTCTTTAACTTGTTGGCGATATTCGAGGAAGTGTTCCATGTAAGCGCAAACCGTTAAATAACTGGCAACTCCTCCCAAATTGTGACGAATCATGCTAAACAAATACGGCCAGAATTTCCAACGGGTTTGGTAGAGAACGCCTTGTTGCCACATTACAATTAAAACAGCCCGCACGATCGCCCAATCGAAAGGTTTCTTGGCTTTCTTTTCTTTTTTAGGATAATTGGCTTCTCCGAGAATGCGATAACAGCGATAGGTGCGATCGAGGAATTTTATCGGATCGTATAAGTTCCAAAATCCATCAACATATTCTCGGGCAATCTCTTCAATGGGACGGGTAGGGGTAAAATTCATTAAAGTGGTTTGATTGATATCGGCAGATTTGCCCATCAAACGCCCTTCTTTTTCCAAACGATGCCAAAGTGCCGTATCGGGAAGTGCTTGTAATGTACTGAAAAGAGCGAGGGGAATATTGGTCTTTTCTACAAAACGCACGATGCGATCGCCGGCACCGGATTTTTCCCCATCAAAACCAATAATAAATCCGGCCATCACTCGAATACCCGTACTGATGATTTTATCGACAGAATCGCTTAAAGTATCCCGGGTATTTTGGAATTTTTTCGTCACTTTTAAGCTTTCTTCATCAGGAGTTTCAATCCCTAAAAAGACGGAGCCAAAATTACAAGCGACCATCATATCCATTAACTCTTGGTCTTGCGCCAAATCTACCGAGGCTTCTGTGTTGAAAGAGAAAGGATAACCTTTTTCTGCCATCCAAGGCTGCAATTCTTTCAGTAACAATTTAACATTGCGTTTATTGCCGATAAAGTTATCATCCACCATAAAAATGGGTTCTCGCCAACCCAAATCGTAGAGATATTCTAGTTCGGCGATTAACTGTTGGGGGGTTTTCGTGCGGGGTTTGCGACCGTAGAGAACGATAATATCGCAGAATTCGCATTGGAAGGGACAGCCCCGAGAAAACTGTACCGACATCATCGCATAAGCCTTTAAATCGAGCAAATCGTAGCGAGGAATCGGAGTGGTGGTGACATCGGGTTTCTCCCCATTACTGCGGAATGTGCCGGACTTTTCTCCCCGTTCGATCGCTTCGACAAACATGGGAATTGTGATTTCACCTTCATCGAGAATTAAGTAATCCGCTCCTGCTTCTTTGCATTCGTGAGATAAAGAGGTCGCATAGGGACCGCCGACACCCATAAGTTTTCCTCTTCGCTTTCCTTCTCGAATCAGAGAAAGCATATCGGATTTATGGACGATCATCCCCGATAAAATGACAACTTCTGCCCAATTCCATTCTGCTTCTGTTATCTCGCGAACATTGCGATCGACCAGTTTTATTTCCCATTCTTGGGGCAGAATAGCCGCAACGGTAATGAGTCCTAGGGGCGGAATAAAGGCTTTGCGTCCGATTAAGTTAATCGTCTTTTCAAATGACCAGAAACTCTTTTGAAATAAAGGATAAACAAGTAAAACTTTCATACTGTTTGCTGTGATAGAGAACTCTTAAAGGTGGGAATTTCCCACCTCTTTACTAACTGGCGATCGCGCCGATCTCTTGTTTTTTGGCTTGGGATTCGGCTTCAATTTCTTTCATTCTTTCTTGATAGGCTGCCAATTGCGTCTCAATTTGCTCTTTGACAATTTGGCGATATTCTAAGAAATGTTCGATTTGGGCACAAACCGTTAAATAACTGGGAATGCCGCGACGATTGTGACGGAACATTTCCCAAAGATAATACCAAAAAGTAGAGCGAGTTTTTCGCACGATGCCCTGTCGCCAGAAGATAATCAGCAAGGCTTTAATGGTTGCGAGTTCTAGTTTTTTCTTGGCTTTCTTTTTGCGAGGTTTGGGAGTTTTATGGCAGGGGGCTTCTCCGAGAATGCGATAGTGCTTGTAAGTGCGATCGAGGTAGTTTTGCGGGTCATAGAGTCGCCAAAATCCGTCCACATACTCCCGGGCGATTTCTTCAACGGGACGGGTGGGAATAAAGTTCATTAAGGTGGTTTGATTGACATCTCCCGACCCCCCAATTAAGCGTTCTTCTTTCTGCAAGCGGTGCCAAAGTGCGGTATCGGGAAGTGCCTGCAACATACTGAAAAGAGCGAGGGGAATCGTGCTTTTTTCCACAAATTCCACCACGCGATCGCCGGCACCAGATTTTTCCCCATCAAAGCCAATAATAAATCCTGCCATGATGCGAATGCCGGAACTGATAATTTTATGCACCGATTCGCTGAGAGGATCGCGGGTATTTTGAAACTTTTTCGTGACTTCCAAACTGTCTTCGTCGGGAGTTTCAATTCCTAAGAAAACCGTGCCGAAATTACAAGCGGTCATCAAGTCCATTAATTCTTGGTCTTGTGCCAAATCTACCGAGGCTTCCGTACCGAAGGTGAAAGGATAGCCTTTTTCTTCCATCCACGGCTGTAATTCTCGCAGCAACAATTTCACGTTGCGCTTATTGCCGATAAAATTATCATCCACTAAAAAGATAGTTCTGCGCCAACCTAAATTATACAGATATTCCAGTTCGGCAATGAGTTGTTGGGGGGTTTTGGTGCGGGGTTTGCGACCGTAGAGAACGATAATATCGCAGAATTCGCATTGGAAGGGACAGCCCCGAGAAAATTGTACCGACATCTCGGAATAGGCATCCAATTCTAATAAATCGTAGCGAGGAATGGGGGTGCTGGTGACATCAGGTTTCTCCGTCGCCCGGAAAATTCCGGATTCTTCCCCTTTTTCGAGAGCTTCGACGAACATGGGGAGGGTGATTTCCCCCTCATCCAAAACGAGATAATCAACCTCACCTTGCAATTCCTTATAAAAAGATGTGGCATAAGGCCCGCCGATCGCGACTTTTTTCTGCCGTCGTTTTGCCTCGCGAATTTGGTCGAGCATATCCCCTTTTTGCACGATCATGCCCGATAAAATCACAATTTCTGCCCAATCCCATTCGGCTTCGGTAACCTCGCGAACATTGCGATCGACCAGTTTGAATTCCCATTCTTGGGGCAAAATCCCCGCCACGGTAATCAATCCGAGAGGAGGTAACAAGGCTTTGCGACCGACCAATTCGAGGGCTTTCTCGAAAGACCAGAAGCTCTTGGGGAATAGGGGATAAAGCAAAAGTGCTTTCATAAAATTTGGTTTGTTAAGGAATATTACTTGAGTTTACGAGCTATATTAACGCGATCGCGAGACTTTGCGATCGCTCGATTGCAATTTGCCCTTCGCCATCCCGCTATTCCCCTCTAGACTTAGCGATCGGACTTTCAAGATGCGATCGCTTGGATTAGAATAATTGTATTAGAGTTGTTCCCGGCCAACATGAAGGATACTCCCGCGATCGACCACGACCGTTTGTTTAAAGAACTCCTAACTGTCTTTTTTGTGGAGTTTATAGAACTATTTTTCCCCGAACTGCGCGAGTCTCTCGATCCCGAAGCGATCGCGTTTCTGGATAAGGAGGTTTTTACCGATGTGACCTCGGGAGAACGTTACGAAACCGATCTCATCGCCCGAGTTCGGTTTGCAGGACTCACCTCCTATTTTTTGATTCACGTTGAAAATCAAGCCTCTCCCGATACATCATTCAACAAACGGATGTTTCGTTATTTTGCCAGATTGCACGAAAAGTTCGATCTGCCCATTTATCCCATTGTCATTTTCTCCTATAACAAACCCAAAAAAGCGGCTACGACTCGCTATCAGGTTGTATTTTCCGATTTGGAGGTTTTGCAGTTTAATTATCGAGTGATTCAGCTCAATCGCCTCAATTGGCGAGATTTTCTCACGCGACGAAATCCCGTTGCATCGGCATTGATGGCAAAAATGAATATCGCCAAAGCGGAGCGACCGCGAGTAAAATTAGAATGTCTGCGATTGTTGGCAACATTACGTCTCGATCCCGCACGAATGCAGTTAATTTCTGGGTTTGTGGATACTTATTTAAGGCTCAATGAAGCGGAAAATCGAGCATTTGTAGAAGCGATCGCGGCAATTCAACCCAAAGAAAAGGAGGAAGTCATGCAAATCGTCACCAGTTGGATGGAGGAAGGGCTCCAACAAGGTCTCCAACAAGGTCTCCAACAAGGTCTCCAACAAGGTCTCCAACAAGGTTCATCGAACGTGCTTTTGAGTTTGCTTGCACAACGTTTCGGCCAACTCGAGCCCAAAGTTGAAGACAAGATCGCCGAGTTAAATCTGACTCAGTTAAACATGTTGAGTTTAGAGATCCTCAACTTGGAAGATGTGGAAGATCTAACAGCTTGGTTAGCCAAACTTGAGGAGGGAAATACAGAAGAATCGTAATGCGATCGCACGGAGGGATGAAGAAATGCGATCGCGGCAATTCAACCCGAAGAAAAGGAGGAAGTCATGCAAATCGTCACCAGTTGGATGGAGGAAGGGATCCAACAAGGTCTCCAACAAGGTCTCCAACAAGGTTCATTGAACGTGCTTTTGAGTTTGCTTGCATAACGTTTCGGCCAACTCGAGCCCAAAGTTGAAGACCAGATCGCCGAGTTAAATCTGACTCAGTTACAAATGTTGAGTTTAGAAATCCTCAACTTTGAAAATGTGAAAGATCTGACCGCTTGGTTAGGCAAACTTGAGGAGGAAAATACAGAAGAATCGTAACGCGATCGCATGGAGGGATGAAGAAATGCGATCGCGACAATTTAACCTGAAGAAAAAGAGAAAATACTAATGATGTAAGAGATTGTTTATAAAGCAAATCTTAAATTCATGTAGGGTGCGTTAGTGTAACGTAACGCACCTCAATTCTTAAAAAACGGTGCGTTACGCTGCCGCTAACAGCACCCTACAGGCTTAATATTTATTTTATCAACAGCCTCTAAAAGTTCAGCATTTTACCATCAATTTGTCAATAGATAATCCAAAGCATCAATAGGAATAATTCCGTGTTCCTCAGTTTCTTGGGCTTCTTCCATGCGCTCTGCTCCAGTTACTGCAACGCCTATCACAAGATTATTATAGCTTAATACGGGACTACCGCTATTGCCTGCAATGAGAGGAGCATTAGTCAAAATCCTTCTGATAGCTGATTTCATCCGAAAACCAACCACCAGTCCGGGAATCATAACTCCTGAATCCCCCAAATGATAATTCGGGAATCCGGCTACAGCAAGGTGATCCATTTGCTTTAATGAATCTGCACTTCCTCGTTTTAAAGACGATACTTTTTTGGCACTTTCATCAAGATTGAGAATCTTAAGAATGGCCAAATCTATAGTTTTATGTTCTTCAATTATCTCAACAGGATATTTTTTGGATGTAATTGGATCGATTGCTTGTGTTTTTGAACCTAAAACATGCTGACAAGTTATTAATCCGACACCATCGAGCATAAAAGCTGTACCTTGTTTACAATCTTCCTCACATTCAAGAACCCATAAACACTGATTAATTTGTTCGATATCATACGACGGATGTTGGGGAATTGCTCTGAAAACTCGTTGTGTATTTCGTTCTTCAACTTCAGGGACAACAATATGATTTAGCCAATCTTCTAAATATTGTGCAATATCATTCCAAGCAACACAACCATCAACTACCAATCCAAAATATGTAAATTTCTTAAAAGAAAACCATTGCGAGCCTAACAAGTCCAACAAATCTTGATGTTTACGTTTAGTGATAGGTAATATTTTTGGTAAAATTGATTCAATTTCTTCTTGTTTGAAAGATCTCGCAGTTATATTAATTCCTCCTGTAGTTTGAGATGTAATCCTAAAAAGTATCCAATTATCTTTGAGATACCATTCTATTACACAAGAGCCATGATAAAAAGGAAATATATTTGCGAGATCTGGAACTTGTTCTTCTGCTATTTCTCTAACTGTTCTTGCTATATAAGAAGCTAAGTTTGAAGGAGAATTAGTTCCGTCTAATACTGTCATATTGAAATTACTTGATATGTTGTTCATGCTCATTGTTTTATATTTTTTGTAAATAATTTTCTTGAGGATAAGTTTTGAGAGAATTTTCTCAAGGAGATAGATTTATTATAAACCTATCGCGGGAGTAGGTCAAACCTGCTCCCGCCGCTAATCAGTACGATCTCGCCTCTACACAAAAACAAATTTCTGAATTCTCTGCAAACGAGATCTTATCCTATTGTTCTCGTCTCGGCTGACAATCGGTGAAACTCAATGGTTATGTATCGAGGAAACTCGAGATCGCTATCTCAAGAACGGCTTCAACGGGATACTCAATTTCAGTAGACCGATCAATGAGAACGGCTTGAATTGGAGAAACGCTATATTCTCTTTCCCCCTGTTATCCTACCCAAGTAAAACATCGAAATTGAGAAAAGTAGCCAATACCAAAAGTGCAGACAGAGAAACCCTTCTTTCTGACGGAGTACGTCAAGCAAACCCAGCCCATTCAAAATCACGGCTACGATACAGTAAAATCCTAATATGGGGAGAGTAACGGGACGAGTTTTGGGAAAGAAGCAAATACAGGCAATCGTACAGAGGAGAATCGCAAAAAAGACACCACCTGCGATGAGTTGAAAATGCCGATCGGGGGGGAGAACTGCCAGTCTTTCAGGATACCGCGAGAAAAAGACGATCGCGGCAAGAATGGTCAGTACGCCGAGGATATTCCAAACCGTTCTACTCATAGGGATTCGTTTTGATTGAATTAACAAACACCCGAACTCTCCCACTACGAGAAACTTAGCAGAATGCGATCGGGTGTAATGCCAAACTAAGTGTTGAGTATTATCGTCGAAAACCATATTCAAGAGTAAAGAACTGCGGTTTCAGGTTTGCGAGAGGTTCTCTGAGTTTGGCCAGTTCTTCTTCGGGCCCGTGAATTTCAAAACGAGTGAGATCGGAAATCTTTAGAGCTTCTTCTAGTATAGAACCTAC
>JBFRWJ010000273.1:0-21194 GCA_051439525.1 Spirulina sp.
AGATAGCTATAGCCATTAATCCCGATACAAACCGCCCAATTTTTAGCCATTTTTCCGCTTGAACTTAAGTTTTATCGCTCCCTTTGCACCCGCTTCTCCCCCCGTCCCGAACAAGCTCACCTGTCCCTTGCCGTTGATTTCCACCGATAATTCTATCTCATCCAAGCACATCCCCGATCTAGGCTCTTTAGCTTGCTCGAATGCTTCTTCCATCGCATCGAGAAACTCTCCCATGTGTTCCTTGAGTTCCCCTGCACTGAGACGCGATCGCTTGCGTCCGTTGCTTTCTTCTGGGTAATCCGCACCGCGATCGGTGCCTCTTTTCGCACCATCTGCGATCGCGGTTTCATCGGTGATAATCCAAATCCCTTTTTCTTCTGGCATCGTGTTCGTCTTGTTTGCAGAAAATCCTTTCTTATCTTAGCAACTGTCTGGCTCGGTCGTCTCCTTCTCCCCTTCCTCGACTTGACTCACGGGAAGCAATTGTTAAACTATTCACTGTTCACTGTTCGCCGTTCACTGAAATGACCATTGAAGTTGCGATCGCGATTCTCTATCAAGGCGAATATTTTCTCATGCAGTTGCGAGATAATATTCCCAATATTGCCGCACCGGGATGTTGGGGTTTTTTTGGCGGACATCTGGATCCGGGGGAAACCCCAGAAGAGGCACTCCGGCGAGAGTTAGTAGAAGAAATCGGCTATGAGTTTACCGAAACGCCTGTAAAATTTGGTTGTTACCCGAGCGATCGGGTCATGCGTCACGTTTTTGCCGTTCCTTTATTAGTTCCCCAGACGCAATTAGAACTCAAAGAAGGTTGGGATTTTGCTTTAGTAACTCCCGAAGAAGTTCATCGAGGAGAACGCTTTTCTGAAATTGCTAACCAGACTCGCCCTCTCAGTTCCGTCCACCGACAAATTTTACTCGATTATATGCAGCACGAGTAATACCCAATCTGCTTTGTTGAGAAGGTTTTTCCGTCCTGTTTGTAGGGACGTAGCATGCTACGTCCCTACCCGCGATCGCATTAACAGGGTCTTACGATCGCAACGTCACCGCAAACCTCTCTGTCAGCGCCTCTCGTACCTTTTGATGAACGGGTTCGATCTCGCTGTCGGTTAAGGTGCGATCGCTGGCACGATAAGCCAAACTAAAGGCTAAACTGTGCTGTCCTTCGGGAACGTTTTTACCGAGATAGCGATCGAACAGTTCCACCTTCACCAGCAAATCTTGTCCCGCTTCCTTCATGGTGCGTTCTAACTCCGCTACGGGAAGATCGAGGGGAGCAAAAAAGGCTAGATCGAGAGCAACCGCAGGATAAGGCGAAAACCCTTGAAACTTCACCCGCGTCTCGATATCGATCGCTTCCAACAGAAGTGCTGCATCCAACTGAAACCCATAAATTTCATCGGGAAGATCGCGATCGCGTCGCAATTGGGGATGAAGTTGCCCAAAGATCCCCAAAGGTTTCCCCGCCAATTCTAAAGCAGCCGTGCGCCCCGGATGCAGGCGATCGTCCCCTTGACTGGCTCGATAGTCAACCCGCACCCCCAAACGCTCAAAAGCCGTTTCTAACAGTCCTTTCGCCTCATACCAAGACATGGGCGAACCCTGACCCCCCGTCGTCCAACGCCCTCGGGGGAAGAAATCGCCGCTTAAAATCCCCGCGATCGCCTCGGTTTCGCAAAACTCTCCCCCTTCATTGCGCGAGAAAATGCGTCCCAACTCAAAGGCATTTAACGCCCCATTCCCCCGCGTAAAGTTATATTCGTAAGCATTAATAAACTCATCCAACAAATCTTTACGCAGGGCGGAATATTCGCTCAATAACGGATTGGAAAGAGGCACCTCGGAAAGTTCCGGTTTCACCAAAGAATAATGTACCAATTCCGTTAAACCAATCCCGCGAAACACTTCCCGCAGTGAATTTCTCGCTTGGTTTTTTGCCGGAATGCCCCCCGGTGAAGTTTGACTCGGGAGGGTTTCGCAGAAGCGATCGTAACCGTACAGCCGCGCCACCTCTTCAATTAAGTCGATTTCTCGCTCTAAATCTCGGTAACGATAAGGGGGAACCGTAACGCGCCAAACACTATTTTCCTCCTTCTTCCCTTTCTCTCCTTTCTTCCCCTTCTCTCCTTTCTTTCCCTTCTTCCCCTTCTCCAAGGTACAGCCGAGAGCGGTCAGAATGCGTTCGACATCCTCCGCAGCCAGATCGCTGACTTCTCCGTCTTCCCCTTTAACCTTGCCGAGAACAGCGCGAATGCGACTGAGGCGCAATTCAATCGTCCGAGACCAAGAGACGCGATCGCTGCGGTTGTCGTCCCGATCTTGTACTGTTACCCGACCTCCCGCCAATTCAAGAATCAGGGCGATCGCTCTCTGACAGGCGAGATCCAATTCGGCTTGGTTCACCCCCCGTTCGTACCGCGCAGAAGCCTCCGTCCGCAACCCCTGACAGCGAGCGGAACGGCGAATACAGACAGGATCGAATAAAGCCGCTTCTAATAATAGATTCGTCGTACCATCATGCACCTCCGTTTCTTCACCGCCCATCACTCCCGCTAACGCAACCGGGCGATCGTTGGCGGTAATGAGAAAATTATCGGGCTGTAATTGCCGTTCTTGTCCGTCCAAGGTGGCGAGAACCTCCTTTTCCTTGGCATAACGGACGCTAATCGTTAAATCTTCCTCTCCCGTCACCCCTTGCAGGCGATCGCGATCGAAGGCGTGTAACGGTTGTCCCCACTCCAATAACACTAAATTCGTCACATCTACCACATTATTAATCGGACGCACGCCTGCCGCCTTTAAGCGAGATTGCAACCAATCCGGAGAGGGAGCAATCGTCACCCCTTCAATAACCGTACCGATATAAACGGGACAGCCGCGAGACTCTTCCACCTCAACCTGTAACCCCGTCCCCGAGGCGATCGCCACTTCCGTCACTTCCGGTAAATGCAATTGCCCCTCGGTTAGCGCCGTCACCTCCCGGGCGATCCCCACCATACTCAAGGCATCAGCACGATTTGCCGTCGAAGTTAAATCTAAAATCACATCATCCAAACCCAAGAGGGGGCGCACGTCGCTACCCACTTCCAGCTCATCTTGCTCAAAAATATGAATCCCCGCCGACTCCTTCTCCAACCCCAATTCCTTCAAAGAGCAAATCATGCCAAAGGACTTCACGCCCCGCAATTTTGCTGCTTTTAACTTCAAATCGATGGCTGGCAAATAGGTTTTCGGGGGCGCAACCGGAACAAAAATCCCCGCTTTGACATTACTCGCGCCGCAAACGATCGTCGAGGGGGCATCTTGCCCGATATCCACCTCGCAGACGCTCAACTTATCCGCATTGGGATGGCGCTGACAGTCCAGCACTTTCCCCACCACCACGCCATCCGCCCATTGACGGCGATCCTCGATATCCTCGACTTCAAAGCCCGCGATCGTTAAGGTTTCTGCCAACTTGTCCTCTGGCAGTTCGATATCCACCAATTCCCGCAGCCATTTTACAGAAATTTGCATTAACCCGTCGTTTTTACTGAAACTGTCAATTTTTTATCCTACAAGGAACGGAGCCTTTTGGGGGGAAAGCAGACGAGACCGAGGAAGAGCGCCTAGGCTCGAGTCTCTTAACTTTATTTTCTTTTGGTAAAGTTTAATGAAAAAAATACATCGTTTTCAACCAATCCTCAATAGAAGTGGCAACGATCGCACTCAAAACCTCAATTTTCGCTAGAAAGATCGCTAAAAATTAAGATATCCTAGGTATTGAGAGGAATCTTCTATTCCTCAACCGCAAAATTATTAAATATTTTGTCGGCTTATTTCATGAGGGGTCATACCCCCCACCCTTCTAGACAAATGTTCTTGAAGGCTTTGTTTTCCGACAACGTTACATCGGTGACGCTGAATGAGTTATTGCCTCAATCCTTCATGTTCCTCCCCAAAAAACCCCGATAATGTCGAGGTGTGTCAAAGTTGCGGCGCAAAAATGTTAATGCGCGATCGCTACCAAGGCGTAAAATCTCTCGGTCAAGGGGGATTTGGAACGACATTTCTCGCTATTGACATGTCATTGCCGGGGAATCCCCCCTGCGTGATCAAACAATTGCGTCCCTCGACGAACGATCCGCAGGTTTTTCAAATGGCAAAAGAATTATTCGAGCGAGAAGCAGAAACTTTGGGAAAAATTGGCAATCATCCCCAAGTTCCCAGACTCTTAGATTACTTTGAATACCACAAACATTTTTATCTCGTACAAGAATATGTTAAGGGAAATAATTTACAGCAGGAAATAAAAAAGAATGGCCCCATTAGCGAAGCCGGCGCTCGTCAATTCTTAAGTGAAATCTTGCCAATGATTCAATACATTCACTCCCAGCAAGTGATTCATCGCGATATCAAACCCGCAAATTTAATTCGACGAGAGCAGGATAAAAAGTTAGTTTTAATCGATTTTGGAGCCGTTAAAAACAAAGTTAATCCCCAAGCTGCCGCCAACACTTCCGATCAAACAGCGTTAACTTCCTTCGCGATCGGGACTCCCGGATTTGCCCCTCCCGAACAAATGGCACTGCGTCCGGTGTATGCCAGCGATGTTTATGCCTTGGGGGTAACTTGTATTTATTTACTGACTGGAAAGTCTCCCAAAGAGTTAGATTACAACCAAAAAACCGGGGAGATGGAATGGCGCAAAGAAATGGATATTTCTGACAAATTTGCCAAAGTCTTGCAAAAAATGTTAGAAGTATCCGTCCGCCATCGTTATAAAACTGCCGACGAAGTTTTGCGGGCTATGGAGTTGGAGGCCTATGAAGATAGTTTGGCTCAAGGCTTGATTGCGCCGCAAACTCAGAATAGTAGTAGTAATTTAATCCAGCCCGGAGGACGCAATTCCGATTCAGATAATGGGACTTCCAATCGCTCCAAACCCGTTTCAGCTTCTCAAAAATTAGCCGAACAACTCCGTCGGCGACGCGATCGCGGCAAGCGAACTACGGGACTGGGAGGATACAATTCTTACAATTCGGGCATGGGAGGAACGAGCTTTGACCGTCGCGGCTCACAATTGTCGGATTCGGGAGATATTATGAATACGACGGGAAGACCGACGAAAAAGCGCAAAGTCGTGAGATTGGATGAAAAAACTGTTTTAGATCGCTACGTTAAGGGAGTGCGAGATTTTGCCCAACAGAATTTGAGTCAACTCAATTTACCCGAAGCGGATCTTTCTGGGGGCATTTTTCACGAGTCAAAATTGCGCCGAGTCAATCTCCAAAAAGCCAATTTGACCCGAGCGGATTTTGGTAAGGCGAGTTTGGCAAAAGCCAATTTACGCAATGCAACTTTAGTTCGCGCCTATTTTGCCGGGGCAGATCTCGAAGAGGCAGATCTGCGCGGTGCCGATCTCTCTCATGCCAATTTCAGTAAGGCCAATTTGAACAAAGCTAATCTTTGCGGTGCGAATTTGAGCAACGCTAAAATTACCGAACAACAATTAGCGATCGCCAAAACCAATTGGTCTACAGTCATGCCGGAAGGACGCAAAGGATTCTGGTAAAACAGTTAACAGTTATCATTTTACCGTAGCAATGCTTGCGCCCGCAATGCTTGCGCCCTGAATTTGAACCGATCGCCGATCGCATCTCTTTCTCGGAATTCTCTTGGGGAGGAAATGCGATCGCGTTTGGCAATTTTTGGTGCAATATCGAACATTTTGGGCGTATGCAATACGCCCCTACTTCATCATTTACGAAAATATATTAAAAGACCAAATCTAGTAAATATTCTGAAAAATCGGCATGGTGTTGAGGATTATCTGGATCTTCTTGCCAACGTTTAGGATTATTTTTAATATACTCTCTAATTGAATTTAGTGCTTCTTCATCTCGAATGATGGATTCATAATAATTTCGTTGCCAGATGGGAATCGCTGTATTGTGACGGAATTGATTGATTTGTTGAGTGACACTTGCTTTAAATCCACCAATCATCGCTCCTAGAGAATTTGCCGGACGGTTCAATTTTTTCTTTTCCTGTCTTGTTCGATCGCAATTTTTTGTAGCGATCGCTTTGATTTCTGATTCCATAATCCAAACAATACCATGCAAATGATTGGGCATAACGATCCATTCATCTAGTTTGAAGGTCGGACGAATTTGAGAGGTTTTCAACCATTCTCGGACTACAATATTGCCAATTTGGTTAAGGTGGATTTGATCGTGGCGAATTTCTCCAAACCAGCATTGTTTTTGATAAGTACATACCGTGACAAAATAAGCACCGGGTTGAGCATAATCATACCCTTTGAGACGAATAGAACGGCGACGATGAATTTCGGGATTATACTTCATGGTAGATGCGATCGCTTTTTCGATTGTTAGGTTGTATTTTGAGGATATAGGTCGATGAAATTGGGTGGAATATCGAATATCTTGGGTCAATATCGGAAATGGGCGTATGCAATACGCCCCTACACCAACATCTATTTTTTCTCCCTACAAAACCCCTCAATTCTATCATTTTACCGTAGGGGCGCAACGCTTGCGCCCTGAATTTGCGTGGGAACAAGTTGAGTATTAAAACTGGATATAATCACGCGGATTTTTACTGTTAGGTAGACCATATCCATAAGGAGAAACACGAATTTCAAAATGCAGATGCTCTGGATTTGCACCGAATGCAGTTCCTGTTGCACCCACATTACCAATATATGAACCTCCCGCTACAGTTTGCCCATAAGATACAGAGATGTGAGATAAATGAGCATAGTAGCTCATTGTTCCATCACCATGATCAATTTTGACTAATTTACCGTATCCAGATGAATCCAAGCCAGCAAAAACAACTGTTCCGCTTTTCGCAGCTTTGACAGGTGGAGTTGTTCCATAAGTTGCGATATCAATACCATTATGCCAACCATCACCACCCCATCCTGATTCATCCCGAGGGCCAAATTCATCTGTTGTTGGATAACCCGGTAAAGGATTTTGCCAACCCAATCCTGTAACACTATAATAAGGATTTGTTGTCCAATCTTCATTGGCTTCTGAACCTTCCCCAAAATTAATTCCAGTCGATCGCCGTACTGTAACATTACTATTATTTACCACAACAGCATCAGCCATACCATCATTATTAACGTCGACAAAATAACTGCCTTTTCCATCAATTGAAAAATAGGGATTATCCGTCCACTTTTCATCGGGCAAAAACTCAGAACCATTAGAACGACGAACATAAACCCCATCATTATTAACCACAATAGCATCAGCTCGTCCATCGCCATCTACATCCGCGAAATACTCCCCTTTACCACCTGTAGAAAAATAGGGTTCATTTGTCCAATTTTCATGGGCTTCAAAACTAGAACCATTAGAACGACGAACGTAGACACCACTGTTATTAACCACAATAGCATCGGCTTTTCCATCGCCATCCACATCCGCAAATGCCATTGCTTTATCATCAATAGAGTAGTAAGCATTTTCCGTCCAGTTTGTCGCATTATCCGCAAACTTATTCCCTTCCGACTCTCGAACGTAAACTCCATTCTCATTAACTACGATCGCATCAGCTTTCCCATCCCCCGTGACATCCGCAAAATATTCACCTTTATTTGCAAGAGAATAGTAGGGAATATTTGTCCATTTTTCAGTTTCCCCAAAATTAGAGCCATCAGACAACTTAACATAAACGCCATCTTCATTAACTACAATAGCATCCGATTTTCCATCACCATTTACATCCGCAAAATGAGTACGTTTTGAGCCAAAATATGCCCCATCTGTCCAATCTTCATTGGCCGATTCATTCTCTCCAAAATCTGAACCCGTCGATCGCCGAACAGTAACTTTATCATTGTTAACCACTGTAGCATCACCTTTCCCATCTCCCGTTACATCGGCAAAATAAACCGGATCGGGTGTTGTTGCAGGAGAACCATTATCGGGTTGAACATTACGCGATCGCGAACGAATTTGTAGATCGTAAGTTGTTTTTTGATTGTTCTCTGAATAAACGCGGATAAAATACGTTCCGGGTTCTAAATCACGACTAATAACCTCTCGTGTTGTATCGGGATTTGTAGAATCTGCAAGAATGTTACTGGGTTTGGATGGATGATTCTTTTGAATTAACTCAATATTTGCATCTGCACTCAAACCATCCAATTGAATATTGACGTATTGAGATTCATCCAAAGTAAAAGTGTAATAATCATTGAGATCGCCATTTCCAATAGAATCAGACAGGCGATCGATTTGTTCCACTTCTTCTGCATTGGAAAATGTTCCATTTCCATCAGGATCGCCTGGTATTGGACGACGAGGGACAGGATTAATATAATTACGACCGATCGCAGGCAAACCCGTTCCCAAAGCATACCAAGTTTGATGACCGCTTGGTTGCTCCATAATATAGCCTTTCTCGTAGTAATAAAGTTTAACCCCATTACTCACCACCGTCTCTACAAAATTCCTCTTATCTGTCGGAATGCCCCCACCTTGAGAACCTGTAGAATGAGTTCCATTCGCAGCGCGATCGCTCGCCTCAAATTTCCCTTCTCCACTCCAACTTTCCGGCGCAAACCAAGGTACCGGATCGTAATCTTCCCCTTGGATTTCCTTCGCCAAAGCAACCGCAGCAGCAAGATTCAATAAACCCGCCCCCGTTTCCAAATCCCAACCGTCTTCACCTAAATCAGTCGCCGTTTCTCTCAAAATATCCTTCACCTGCCGATAACTTAACTCTGGATTCGCCGCCCAAACCAGAGAAATTGCCCCCGTGACTTGCGCCGTCGCCACCGAAGTCCCCGCCATCGTTCCCACATCCTCACCCGTGAGAGAAAGCACCGGATTTTCCACCGTTCCCCCATTTGCCAAAATATCCAACCCTTGCCCATAACTGGAATATTCCGCCCGTCCCGCACCATCCGCAGCCCCAACGGTAATAATATTGTCAAACTCCTGGGATGCCTGTCCCAACACCGACATCACACCCCCATCATTCCCCGCAGATGCCACAATTAACACCCCATTTTGCCGCGCATATTCGATCGCTTCTCGTTCAAAGGTTGTAAATTCATATCGCGTCGTCACATTACCCTCACTATCAATCTGAGTTAAATCCAAACTCAGATTAACCACTGCATTCTCATGTCCCGACTCCTGCGCCGCCTCCACGAACTCCCATAAAGAATCTGCCCATTTCCCCGAACCCACCGATCGCCCTACCCATAAAGGTACATCGTCATCGATCCCATCAATGCCCAGATCGTTATCCTGCGTCGCCCCGATAATCCCTAAAACATGAGTGCCGTGTTCGTTCCCTTCTCCCTCACTCAGTAAAGGATTGCCATCTCCATCCACAAAATCCGAACCCAAAGTAATGCGAGAATAATCCAAATCTGGATTATTATCACTAAAACCCGTATCGATAACGCCAACAAACGGCTGACTCTCTTTCTCCACATCCTCCATCGTGATATAATCGATTATCTCCAACCCCGTTTCTGTCTCGCGCCAATCCAAATCCGGATCGATGAAATCGTCCATATCCGAAGCCTCACCCGTCGCCCCTGTCACCCGAAAGATAAAATCGTTGTAATCTCGATCCGATCCCCGATCCATCCGTAAATCTTCCATAACAAAAGTATTCCCCTCACCATCCACATCAACAATTTGTCCCAAATGCAAGCCATCATCAGGATTTCCTGTGGCTAAGGAAAAGAGCGGTGTTTTCGCTCCCCCGATGTCGGGATTATCCATTACTTCTTTTACTGTACCATTAGGAACTAAAATAACCCCAAACTTTGTTCCCGCCTCCATTTTAAAAGTTTTAACTCCTTTATATTCCCCTGCATTCCAATCCGTCTTTTCTCCCAAAGTTCCATCAAATAAAGCCCGTTCCGTCCGATCGGAGATCGCAATATAGCCCTCTTCTGTATTAGAAAAAGCCCGTTCCGCAGCCTCGGCAATAAATTCTTGAGAACCGGGTTCTAAATCTTCCATTCCTTCTAAACTAAAAATGCCCAACTCACCCTTGTACTTCCCCCCATCAAACAGGAACTCAATTCCGACTTCTCCCGATTCTCCAACAACGAATGTGCCGCCCTCAAAACCAGCGAGAGAGGGTGGCACGATCTCCACAACCTGAATATCCACTGCATCGATATCCGGCGCATCCTGACCGTCTAGAGGATTGTCCAACAAGGCACTGGGGGTTAAAATGGGTTCGAGGATAAAGGCTTGAAAATAAGGTTCTGAAGGTTTCTGAGATTGTTCGGAACGCCGAAACAGATTCAAAAGTAGGTTGAGAACGAGCAGCACAATCAATATCTCCGCGATCGATACTTCTATCTACCTCTCTGGAATGATTGGCAATTTTTATGCAGCGAGACGAAAATTTGTTACAAAACTATACATTGGCGGTATTTTGCAATCGATTGAGAGATGATGCGGTTGCATCAAGTGGTTTTTGACGATGCGATCGAACAATTGTTCTTGACCTTTCGCCATAGGAAGATTGGGGGTGCGAATAGAACCGGGACGGGCGATCGAGCGATAGAATAGGTAGAGATTCTGCTTTGGTCAGTGCGTTGTCAGCACCTCGCTCTCAAGAGACGAGGCTTCATGCCTCAATCTTTAGATAGCTGACCAGCCTCAGTCCCTTGAGGACTACGTTATCGGCAAGTGTTAAAGTTCCTACCCTAGAATGCGTTGCTAGTTCTAGGCTCTAGAACCTAATAGTTAAACAGTTGTACGAGAGGTAAGACAGTGCTATTAGGAAAGTACCGACTGATAACTTTGGCGAAGCAAACTTTACTTCGCGCAGGGAAGAGCCTTTGCGGGCAAATTGAGAAGATACTGCGCCTCTATCTTCTCTCCTCAACAGAGGATGGCGAATCAATTCGCCGTGTCAACTTCCTCCACCACTTGAAAGATGGTGGTTTCCGTTATCCCATGAGGTTTACATGACAACAACGAAAGAAACCGTCCGCTCTCTACTCGAGCGACTCCCGGATGATTGCTCTTTTGAAGAAATCCAATACCATCTTTACGTTCTTGCCAAAGTTCGGCAAGGTTTGGAAGCAGCAGATACCGAAGGGACAATTTCTCAAGCAGAAGCAGAAAAGCGGTTGAGTCAATGGCTTCAGTAAATTGGTCTCCAAAAGCATTGGATGATGTAGATGCGATCGCTGCATATATTGCTCGCGACTCCACCGCGTATGCTTCTGCTGTCGTCCAAAAAATTATTGACGTTACCCGAAATTTGCAGCAATTTCCGCTTTCCGATCGCATTGTTCCAGAACTTAATAATCCTGTCATTCGCGAAAAGTTTGCCAATAATTATCGGCATTATTTATCGCTTTGAAAACGACATTGTAACTATTGCTACTGTCATTCATGGAAAAAGACAGTTAGAGCCAGAAGAATTCGACAATTAGATAGCGATCGCGATAATTTGAGTCTAAGACGATGCCAAATCTAGTAGTCCACCACGATGATTTTGACAAGAGGAACTCCCTTCTATTTTTCCCTAATGTCCCATTGATGATTGCTCATTGTTCATTGCCCATTGAAATTAGCGCTATCATGTCGTATAAATACTCAGAACATTTGCAGGACAAGGAGACTGATGGCGTATACCACCCAACAACTGATTTCCATCCTCGATCGCGAAATGCAAGCCAGTTGGCAAGGCAAGCGAGTCTTGCTTTCGGCGGAAGAACGCTTTAACGATCCCGTTCTTTCCTTGGCATTGGGTTGCGATAAAATTAGTAAAGTGTATGCCTATCGGGAGTTTCGCGAACAAATTCACGAGTACCAGCACCAGTACAAAGTTTCTGGTTTAATTCGGCGCACCTGCAGGTTTCAAGGAGAGAGTATCTCCTATCCCGAATTGCACAACCAACTGGCGGCCATTCCCGAAGACAAGGAAATTTTACAAGCCTCCAAAGAGTCGGTATTGAAATTTTGGCGCGATCGCAGCCAAGATTTAAAATTATGGTTATTGGGCAAAGAACGCCAGCGCATGACGGTAGAAATGGTGGAAGAGCTGGCCAAGGAAGCGGAATGGGCGGAAATGGATGCGACTCTCAATGAGTTATACATCGGCTTGTGTTGGGGAAATCCCCAAGAATGTCGCTATCAATGGGCCATGCCCGAGTCGGGATGTCGTCGGATCGTGGCAGCATCCAACGAACCCAGCACGATTAAAATTTAGGAGAGGGAATGGGAAATGGAGAACAACCAATAACCAATAACCAATGAAACTTTTTTCTTGGGTTTTGGGGGCATTGTTACTATTGGGTTGGGGTTTCGCGATCGCGGGAACTTGTACGGCTCAAAGGAGTTGCGTCCCCCCTCGCTTACAATTCGTACCGGGACAAACGATTAGGGTTGAGGTGATTAATCGCACGACAATTCCCATCGAAGTGCAACAATTAGGGGGTTCATTAACAGTTAACGATTTTCTAACAATTACTAACTTTCCCGCACAATTGCTCACTCTCATTGAGTCGTAAAAATTCCTAAAGGAGAACATTGATGCTATAATGCCACCATGCTACTTGGATTTAAGACCCAACTCAAAGTGACCCCCCAACAACGTCAACTCCTCGCCCAACATGCAGGGGTTGCTCGCCATGCTTGGAATTTGGGTCTGATTGCCTGTCAAAACATCCTCCAGCACAATCAAGAAAATCCAGACAACAGGCTAAAATTTCCCACCGCGATCGACCTGCACAAATGGTTGGTGGCAGAGGTTAAGCCAGTTTGTTCTTGGTATTATGAAGTGTCGAAATGCGCGCCGCAACAAGCACTGAGGAATTTAGCACAAGCCTTTAAAGACTTTTTCAGAGGCAAAAAGATTCGTGGAAAACGAGTCGGATTCCCTCAATGGAAAAGGAAAGGGAGACACGATAGCTTTTATCTCGATGGCAAAATTCATTGCCAAGAGAAAGCTATCAAACTGCCGCGAATCGGTTGGGTAAAAACTTGGGAAAGATTGCCATCAGGTTATCGACCCAAAAGCACCTATATTACTCGAGAAGCGGATGGCTGGTTTGTCAGCTTCAAAATCGAGATAGAAGAAACAGAAACCCCAAAGAAAAGGGAGATAGTGGGAGTAGACCTCGGAATTAAAACCCTAGCCACCTTATCGAGTGGAGAAACATTCCCGAGTCCCCAACCCTACCGAACCCTAGAGAAAAAATTGGCAAAATTACAGTGGAGAAATCGAAAGAAAATCATCGGTTCTCAAAACTGGAAAAAAGCTCAATTAAAAATCGCCAAGCTACACCGAAAAATTGCGAACATCCGAAAAGATAGTCTTCATCAATTAACAACATACTTAGCCAAAAACCACGGCATGGTTGTTATCGAGGACTTGAACGTATCGGGGATGATGGCGAATCGGAAATTAGCCAAAGCGATTGCGGATATGGGATTTTACGAATTCCGACGGCAGTTGGAATATAAGTGTCAACTCTATGGGTCGCATCTAATCGTCATCAATCGCTTTTATCCAAGTTCAAAAACCTGCAACAGTTGCCATCATGTCAAATCGAATCTAGGACTAGAGGAGAGATGGTATCAATGCAGTGAATGCGGATGGGAAGGCGATCGCGATCTGAATGCAGCATTGAATTTAGAGCAACTAGGTCAAGAACTGGCCAAGGTCAAGCCTGTGGATAAGAAGGAGCCGACTCCCTTAGTCGAAGCAGGAATAAACACGAGCAATCGCCAGCGATTGTTAGCAATTGTTAGCGTTTAGGTATCGGTACGGATCCAATCCTTTTATTTCCCGGTGGAATGTCACCGTTTTTTTGAGGAGGGACGGTTAAACCCAATTTATCTTTGATTTTCTGGGATCCCGAAGGGGGAAAGTTAATCCTCAATGCTTATCAAGTAGACGATCGCTTATTGCAAGTCGAAATCCTTCCGGGGGGGAGAATTGAAGGAGAGAGTACCATCTATCTTCACGATGACGGACGCATTGAAGTTTTCTAGACAATTCGCTACCATCGGGAAATCTATCTCCCTCATCCACCAAAAACCATGAAACCCATTCGACAAGGCGACGTACTCTTACAACCCGTCCCAGAAGCGACGGGACAAAAACTCTCTCATCTCACCCTCGCAGAAGGGGAAGTTACGGGACATTCTCATCGCATCAGCAACGGCGAAGCAGAATTATACGAAAAAGATGGCACGCTTTACCTGCGAGTTCTCTCCGATACGGCTACTCTAAGCCATGAAGAACACCACGCGATCGCGATTCCCCAAGGAGACTGGTTGGTGAAAATCCAACGGGAATACGAACCGGAAGGATGGCGCTATATTACAGATTGAACCTTACTAAATTGCTGTTGCGATGCTTCCAAAGTCGTGTTATACTACAGCAGTAACACAATTGAGGATACATCGTCATGAGACTGAAGCGATGGGAGTCGCCTCGCCGTCAAGGACGCAATCATAAAGGGAAGGGCGGCTCGGCACGACAGCGACAACTGAAAAAACAACAGCAAATGATGCGGAAAAAGCTCAAAGGAGAGCCAATTCAAAATCAAAAACCAACCCAAAAACAACCTCGAAAATCCCCCAAAACTCAACAGGAAGGAAGAGATGCTCATTCTCTTCCTTCTTATTTTTTTAACCAGAAAAGCAACTTTTCTGCATAATATATAGTGGGCTTTATCAGGAAATACTATGAGCATCGAATCAGAAATAAAAGGCTGGAATGGGAAATCGGCTGACGAAATAACAGAAATTTTCCAAACTTACAGCGATACTCCTGTATTTATCGATACTTTGATCGAGCTTTTTAAAATTCCTTCTTGTCAGAAAGGAGCAACATGGCTACTCAAGGCTTGGCTGGATAAGGGCAACAATCTCAAAAGTGAGCAGATTGCAAAACTCTTTAGCTCTCTCGACATCTTGGAACATTGGGAAGCCAAACTTCACTTGCTTCAAAGCTTGCCTTTTCTACCAATAGCTCACAGCCAAAAGCAGCAAGTTGAAGGATTTTTGCGAACAACGCTACCCGATCGAAATAAATTTGTTCGTGCTTGGTCTTACAATGGCTTTTATGAACTGGCAAGACAATATCCAGAATACCAGGAAGAGACCGAACAGTTCCTTGAAATGGCAATGAGGGATGAAGCTGCGTCAGTAAAAGCCCGAATACGAAAATTGGTCAAAAAAGGTTTTTAACAGAAGCGTTTTAACCTTTAATTCTCTCCTCCCCCGCAACCCGTCCAAAAGCGCCCGTACCGTCGAACTGGCCATCTTTGAGGAGCGATCGCGATGGAATGCCGACGATCGCCCCAGAAACGGTTTAGCGCTCGTTATAAACGCTCCCGGTTTTGCGATGATGAACGGCGCTTTTGCCCTTCTCATCCAAGACTTTCCCGGCATCGGTGATGGCATAAATCAACCAATGATCGCTGCATTCCATCCGAGTCATGACATGGCATTCTAAATAAGCCAAAGCATCCTTGAGAATGAAACCGCCGTTACCGGCTTCCTCTATGGCAACATTCTTAAAGCGGTCTTCTACCGGGGCATAATTCCTCATAAAGTGTTTCTGAACGGTATTGCCTTCGGGCAAAATATTGAGGACGAAGCGATCGCCCGCCTGCATTAAATCCTCAATTGCTCGTTCTTTGGAGATGGCAATGGTTAAACCGGGTGGATTAAAAGAAGCTTGGGTGACCCAAGAGACGAGGGCAGCACTCGAAAGTTCTCCTTTTTGTGCCGTAAGGACGCAGAGAGACCCGACGATTCGTCCCACGGCTTGTTCGGTACGGGCTGCCTCCGACTCGAATCCCGAGGCGGTTGATTTGCGCTTCTTATCCTGTCGCTTCAAGAGTTGCGCAAAATCCGTCCCTGCTTCCTCGCAATATTTGAGCATCGTATCGCTCGGTTTAAATTTAACCCGGATCGGTTCAAATCCGAAGCGATAGCCCGCATCGCGGAATTTTCCGGATAAAATGTCGATCGCTTCTCCACTCCAACCGTAAGACCCAAAAACTCCTGCCAGTTGGTTTTTATCGGCGGTCGAGAGAATGATGCCCAAGGCGCTTTGAACTTGGGTGGGGGCGTGACCGCCAAGGGTCGGGGAACCCATGATAAACCCGTCGGATTCTTTCACGGCAGCTTTGATTTCTTCCGGTTCGGCGACCTCACAGTTGAGGGCATTGACGGCAACGCCTGCCTTAGTGATGCCTCGAGCGATCGCTTGGGCGATGGTTGCCGTGTTCCCATAAGCCGAGGCATAAATAAGAGCGACAGAATTCGCCTTTTGTTTTTGCTGTTCGAGCCATTTTTGGTAAAGTTTGGTCAGTCCGACTAAACCGTATTTCACGAGAGGCCCGTGACTGGTGGCATACAATTGGGCGGGATATTCGCTGAATTTTTTTAGGGCGTTGGCGACTTGGGTTGCATGGGGAGCCATCAAACAATCGAAATAATAGCGGCGGTCTTCCACGTGACCCGTCCAACTTTCATCAAAAACGCGATCGTCGCAAACGTGCGCTCCAAAATGTTTATCGGTGTAGAGAATTTCAGTTTGGGGGTCATAGGTGCAAAGGCAGTCCGGCCATCTGGGACTGGGAGTGCGAATGAATTGCAAGTCATGACCTCGGCCGAGAGAGAGAATTTCGTCTCCTTTAATCGTGAGAATATTGAGTTCCCGATCGGTAATAATTTTCCGCAGAGAGATTGCTCCGGGATTGGAACAAACGAGAGTGACTTGGGGGGCAATCTCGAGTAAAACTTTCAATGTTTCCGCACGATTGGGGTTAACGCGACCTAAAATGACATAATCGATGTTTTTGGGATCGATGCGATCTTTTAAAGCATCGAGAAACACTTCGCAAAAGCATTCTCCAGGAGGATCCAAGAGGGCTATTTTATCGCTTTGAATGAGATAAGAATTAGCGGTCGTGCCTTTTTGTAAGGCATATTCGATTTCAAATCTCAGTCTGTTCCAAGTCCGCGATCGCAGCACTGTTGTTTCTGCACCAATGGAGGCGATTTGAACATCGCGGGATGAAATTGTTAGCATGGTTTTGTTGTTGGTTGTTGGTTATTTGTTGTTGGTGACGAAGGACTTCATCCTTCATCCTTTATCCTTCATCCTTCATCCCTTATCCTTTTAATAATAATTTCCGACTTTGCGATGGTGGACGGCAGTTAAGGCAGTGGAATTGGAGACGCAACCCTCCGTAACATGACTGTAAACAATCCAGTGATCCTGTGTTGCCATGCGATTCACAACTTCACATTCGAGATAGGCCAAAGCGTCGGCTAAGATGGGCGAACCATTTTTAGCATTGTAGACTTCAAGTCCTTCAAACCGATCTTGACCGGGTTTAAATCGTTTGAGAAAGTGCTTCATTAAATGTTGATAATTGCCCTCTTCCAAAATATTGAGAACAAAAGAATTCCCGATCTGGAGTAAAGATTCAATGGCACGATCTTTGGCAACAGCGATGCTAATTCCCAAGGGTTCAAAACTGGCCTGATTCACCCAAGAGGCAAGCATTGCCCCTTTGATTTCGTCTTGTTTGGCTGTAATAATGTAGAGTCCGCTACTCAGGCGACCGATCGCTTTATCGAGATCGCTATCGAGAGATTTCCGCTTTTTAATCGACTTTTCTTTGATTAAAAGCTGTCCCATATCCGTCCCCGCTTCTTCACAGAGCTGGTAGGTGGCTTTCGTCGGAGTTTCTTTAATGCGAATGCTAGGGAAAGCATTAGTCGCACCCAATTCTCGAAATTTAGTGAGCATTGGATCGATGGGTTCGTCATTTTCTCCATATGCTTCAAAAAAGCCTACGACTTGTTTCTCGCTGGCAAAAGCGAGAACCGTGCTGAGGGTCGTCGCGGCGGCTTCGGCGGTCTCTCCAGAAGCGGGAGGCATACCGATAACCAACCCTTTGGCATGTTCCGTTAATGCGCGGACTTCTTGGGGATCTACCTCGATCGCATCCATCATTTCTATCGAAATTCCCGTTTTGGTAATCCCTCGGGCGATGGAGGTCGCGAGGCGATCGCTATCTCCATATCCGGACACGTAAAAGATAGCCACAGTGTCCTGACTGGTCTTTTGTACGACACTCCAATCTCGATAGCGTCCGATTAATTCTGGGACGTGATGCTTGAGAAGGGGACCGTGACCGTTGGCCACCATCTTCACCTCTCCCAATTTATCCATGCGTTTGAGAGCAGAGACCACAGAACGGGCATTGGCGGACATCAAACATTTGTAGTAGAATTCATAATCCGGTTCGATATCTTTTAAGTTCACATCAAAGAGATCGTCGGAGCAATAGTGCATGCCGAAAACATCGCAAGTATATAATGTCTGCGTGCCCCTGTCATAGGTTAAGATGGTATCGGGCCAATGGAGATTGGGAGCATTGACAAATTCGAGAACGTGACCCTTGCCCAAATCTAAGCACACGCCATTCTTGACAACGAGACGTTCAAATTCATCGTGAACGAACCCTTCTAAGAACTGAATTGCAACTTTAGAACCCACAATAATGATGTTGGGATTGAGTTTGAGAAAATCTCTGGCCAGATCGCTATGATCCGGCTCCGTGTGACTGATAATGAGATAATCAATGGTTTGGGGATCGATTAATCCGGCCAGAGTGTCGAGGTAGAGTTGGCGGAATTTTGCGTGTGAGGTATCGACGAGCGCTATTTTTTCTCCTCGGATGAGATGAGAGTTATAGGTCGTCCCGTTGCGCAATCCGAATTCGATATCAAAACGATCTCGATCCCAGTCTAAAGAACGGATCGTGGTGGTATCGGTAGTAATATCCGCCGTTTGCACCGTCAAGCGCTTTTCGGGTCTGGTAAAGGTTGCTACCATCTGCCGCCTCCCGTTCAGTTGTTAAATTTTTTACATTTTTATTTTAACAAAATTAACTTGAAAAGTCAATTTGTTTGTCAGTATAATCTTTTAGGTTTAATTATGTTATTTGTAACACATTTCTGCCATGAGGAGTCAGAGATTCGTCCTTGTATTTTTCTAATGGGGAGACATCTATTTAGAGGTTATCGCATTCACGAACCCGAGAGGATTTGCGATGGTATTTGTAGAGGGGGCAATGCCCCCTCTACCCAATGTCCCGATCTCCGAGAGTCCTGCGATACTCAAAGCAGCGATCGATGGGAAAATCGCATCGAGTCCTGATAGCAATGCAACACAATATAATAGTAATCGCAAAAAACGATTAACTTTCGTATAAATTGTAACCCAAAACCCTCGATTCTTGAAAAGTGACAGAACGGAGATAAAAAAAGCGGGCATTTTGCCCGCAAGAGGAAAGCTAAGGGCGCGAGATTAACGATTGCTTAATTGCGCCGATTTCACCGTAATATTGAGAGTATTATTCCCCCGCCGCACCTTAAAGGTCAAAGGCTGACCAATGCGACTCTTCTCGACAATTTGTTGAATTTCCAGCCCGGTTTTCACGCGCTGAGCGTCAATTTCCACAATGACATCCCCGCGACGCAAACCCGAGAGCGCGGCGGGAGTATCCGGTAAAATTCGCCAAATAAAGACCCCTTCTACTTCCGGAACAATAAACGTTGAATTGGGATCCTCATTGCTACGTCGGGCCAGTTCTGGCGTAATATCTCGCATTTCAATGCCCACATAAGGGTGAGGAACTTCCTCTCCCCGAGCCAGAATATCCTTTAACGCTTTGGCCTTATTAATGGGAATGGCAAAGCCGATCCCCGTCGCATTGGCCCGGATCGCCGTATTAATGCCGATCGCCTCCCCATTCGCATTTAAGAGAGGACCCCCAGAATTACCGGGATTGATGGCTGCATCGGTTTGCAGGAAATTGAGGCGCTTGTCGGGAATGCCTACTTGAGAGGACGGACGGTCTAAAGTGCTGATAATCCCCAACGTCACCGTATTGTTCAATCCCCCCGGACTGCCCACCGCGATCGCCCAGTCTCCCACCTGCAAGCGATCGGAATCCCCCAAGGGCATTACGGGCAAATCACTTGCCCCCTGAATCTTCACCACCGCCAAATCCGTCACCGGATCGGAACCCAACACCGTCGCCTCGAACTCGCGACCGTCTTGCAGAGTGACGCTCACTTCATCCGCCCCACTGACCACGTGCGCATTAGTGAGAACGATTCCCGCCGTATCGATAATAAACCCGGAGCCCTGACCCGAGATCCGCCGTTCTTGGGGCATCTGTCCGAAAAAGCGATCGCCGAAAAAGTCTCGAAAAAAAGGATCTTCAAACATCGGCGGTATGCGGGTTTCCACCGTTCGGGCGGTATCAATGCGAACCACTGCCGGGCCCGTCTTCGCGATCGCCGCCGTCACGAAACTTTGCCGACTGGGGGTAGGGCGTTGGGCGACGAGAGTTTCCGCCGTATCGGCGGGAGGGGAAATTGCCGGGGCGGGATCCGCCTGAGAAGACGAAACGCGCAGCGTCCCAAAGGTTAAGACCACGCCCACAATCAGTGCCAGTAAATGAGTACCGAGTCTTTGCATGGTTTTTGAAAAACGCATCGTTGTTTAATTTCAATTGCGAAGCTAAAACAGAATTCACAGAAAATTCTAACCTTATCGATGTTAGCGCGAGTCGATGGCGCAATGCCGGATGCAAATTACTGCCAACGGAACGGGAATTCTCTTGATAAACT
This sequence comes from Spirulina sp., assembly GCA_051439525.1. Lineage (GTDB taxonomy): Bacteria > Cyanobacteriota > Cyanobacteriia > Cyanobacteriales > Spirulinaceae > CCY15215. The sequence continues at coordinate 20,697 of JBFRWJ010000273.1, forward strand.
AGAAAAGTCGGTTCGGAGGCCAAATCGTGACCCAAACACAAACATCTTCGAGTATTCTCGGTAACTATGCTCCGGATTTTGAGTTACCCGGGGTGGACGGAGAAGTATATCACCTCGCATCTTCCCTCGAACCCTTACGGGGTTTGGGGGTAGTTTTTATCGGCAATGAATGTCCCTATGTCCGCCTGTATCTCGATCGCCTCAAACAAATTCAAGCCGAGTTCCGCGATCGCGGTTTTTCCCTCATCGCCATCAACGCCAATGATACCGCCCGAGTGCCTGCCGACAACTTGGAGCAAATGAAAATCTTTGCCCGCGAACAAACCTTAAATTTTCCTTATCTGCGCGATCCTTCCCAAGATGTCGCCTCAGGCTTCGGCGCGGAAGTCACCCCGGAAGTCTTTTTAGTCAATCAAAACGGCATCGTCTGTTATCGCGGTGCCCTCGACGATTGTGCCGAAACCCCCACAGCCGTCACCACCCCCTACCTGCGCAATG
>JBFRWJ010000274.1:0-6564 GCA_051439525.1 Spirulina sp.
AGATTACTCACTTTTGCAGTCCACTCAGACTCATTTAGCCGAGACTTTGGGGTATTTGAGTAAGAACACACTTTGCCCGACTTGGGAAATTGAAACCTATACTTGGGAAGTTTTGCCTCCGGACATGAAATTAGATATCCTTGCCTCTATTGAACGAGAGTATCGTTGGGTATTGGATTGTTTACTTTAAGTTGATTAATGGAAGTTAAGAAAATAAATCACGGGTATTGCGAAAAAAATACCATTAAAAAGAACCGCTAGTAAAGGGATATTGCCCAGAAAAATTCCTAGCAAAATAAAGGGAATTGCCAGTACCGAGACAATGATGGGTAAGCCAAAAAGGAGAGGACTATAATCCCAAGCCTTGCTCCAAGCACTTTTGATTTGAGATTGAGCTGCGTTATAACCTATTATGGCAAAAAACAGTGAAACAATGGGTGCGACCAAAAAACCGCTCGTTCCACCTTGATAAACTAACCATAAAAGTCCGGTCAGTATTAGTAGATATAAACATAAGGAAACGAACCATAAGACAAAATTAATTAATTTTTTAATGAGAGTGGTATTTTTACCAAATAGAGAGCTTTTTTTAGATTTATTTTGTTGATAAAATGTACCATTCGGCAATGTAGCCAAATCAATTTTATCTTTAGAAATTTGCTTCAACCAACCGACTGGCATCAAAGCATCCGTTAGATCGGCAGCAAAAAAAGACAGATAATTTTGAGTAAAATCAACTTCACTAAAATTGGTTTTTTGTAATTTCGCTCTTGCAAAACTTACTGAAACTCGAAACATTGCTTTTCTAAAATCAGAATTGTTGAGACAAGCATTTCTGAAGGAGTATCGATAAATTTTATGTTGGCGACTGACCTCTGGACTTTGAAAAGTGGCACTATAAAAACAGGAATTTTGTAAATTAACATCGTTAAAATCAACTCCATATAAAATCGCTTCTTTGAAATTAGAATATACTAAGTTAGAAGGCTCAAAAGTGCCATTAATTTGTGCTTTTTCAAAATTAGCATAACTCAGATAGCAAGATTTCATACCAATATCAGTTAAACAGCTTTGACTAAAATTGATATTCCGCAAACTTCCAGAAAAATCACATCTAATCAGGTGAGCTTTACTAAAATTAGCTGCTTCGAGATTAGCCCCTTCAAAATAAACATCTTGAAGCGTACAACCAGAAAAATTTGCTTGTTGAAGCTGACAATTCCGAAAGGATAAACAAGAGCCAACTTTCAAACCAACAAAATCAAGATCGCTTAAATCAATATTATTCAAATTTTGTCCTTCAATTGCCCTAATATTGTGAAAATGTCCTTTTTCATTCTTCTCCAACTGTTGTAATAACCAATGACGTTTTTTCCTAGGGGAAAGATTTTCTAATGACTCATTCATGATAGTCTTTCCTATAATTTTGCAAAAGTTTTTTGTAACTATTCAGGGGGTAAAGGTAAAAGGGAAGAAATTTTTACAGGAACAAGGTTTACTTTAAACTCCAGTTAGCTGCTGTAGGCAATATCTGTACGCAATACATATTTTATACCGCTTTCAACAACACATCCTTTATGCCATAGCCGATGCTCGAAAATCAAGGCGTTACCTATCTTGGGAGTCACGGAAATGCGATCTTGCCGAAACAATGTCTCACCGCCTTTAAATCCCTCACTCAGAAAAACTAAAAGTGTAAACAAGGTCTCATTTCCAGCGATATTTTGCCGACCATCTTGGTGCATTTTAAATCGCTGACCTCCGGTATATCGATAGAATCGAAAGTATGGTGACAACCCAAGGGCATATCGGCTTTCATAGAGAGGGAATGGGTAAGATGCGAGTTTTTCCCACAATTCTCGGGCTAGTTTTGGGGAATGTAAATTGACTCTTTCATTATTCCGAATTCTCGGTAAATGTTGCCGTCCTTGATGGATTTGAATATCGGCTTGAGAATAGCCAAGATTTTCCGATCGCTCTATAAGTTTGTTACATTCTTGTACTGATAATAGAGATTCGACGATCTGTATATTTTTGCTTAATTCCATGTTTGAGACAGGAGGGTTAATTGTTACAACAAAAGACTTTGAGTTTTTGACTGGCGATCGCGGCGAGGGTATAACCCACTTTTTCCGACGAAGCAGTGCGATCGCTCAACAATTGCCACAATTTTTCTGGAATGGAAGCAGGACAAGGCATTTCTGCATAGAATTTCTCGGCAACTCCCCCCGATCGCCCCACGGGAAGAACGATGGCACCGCGATATCGGGCAATAAGCACCTCTTGTTCTGTGCCGGGCCCGCCTTCAATTGCTCTTTTCGAGGGAATTTTTCGGTTCTTATGATTGAGCTTAGGCCAGCGCTATCACAGGTAAATCTCTACTGGGTCACTTTTTTAATTGGTTTCTTTGTTGTCATTAACCTCGATTACCATTACGGTTTTAGTGTACAGCTAGCAAAGTGGCTTGACACAGGAGATGGGATTGCTCGTAAACTCAACTCTAAAAATCTCGTTCATACAAGATGTCACTCATTTTTTCAATGAACAATTATCGATGAGGAACATTTGAGTAATTACCAATTACCAATTACCAATTACCAATTACCCCATCCTTAACTTTTCCCTCTCATCACCACCACGCCATAAGCTTCCGGGTTGAGATAGCGTTGTGCTACCTTTTGAATGTCTTCGGCTTCGATCGCTCGCAAGCGATCGGGATAGGTTAAAGCGGGGGTTAAGGTCCCCATTTGCGACTGATAATAGCCGTAAAGGTTGGCGCGATCGCTGGGGCGTTCGTTGGCAAAAACAAAACGGTTGGCGACTTGAGCGCGAATGCGAGCCAGTTCTGAGGAATTGACGGGTTCTTCTCGAAAACGGCACAAATGTTCGAGGATGCTCTCCTCGACTGCGGCAATATTTTGGGTGGGCAATTGTGCGGCGATATAGAATACCCCTTGAATGCCTTGGGTAATATTGCTCGTACCAATGGAAGAAACCAATTGACGCTCTTCTCGCAGGTCGCGGAAGAGTCGGGACATCCTTCCTTGTCCTAAAATGGCGGAGAGGACATCGAGGGCGTAGGTGGTTTCTAATTCTTCTTTGCCGGGCACCCGCCACAACATCACTAAGCGCGATTGATGCAATTGTTCGTCTCGTTCTTCATGGCGCACGATTTCCTGAAAAATGGGCTCGGGGTGAAAGGCGGGGGAGGTGCGTGCAGACAGATCGCAACGATGAGCGTAAGCGCGATCGCAGGCTGTCGCGACGGTATCGAGCAATTCTTCGACGGGTAAGTTCCCGACGACGGCGGCGGTGATATTTTCCGGCGCGTACCAGCGTTGATGAAAATCTCGCATTTGTTGGGGGGACAAGGCTTCGATGATTTCCGTCAAACCCAGAACCGGGCGGCGATAGGGCAAGCGCTCGAAGCAGGTTTCCATGGCTCGGGCGTAAGTGCGGCGACTGGGATTGTCCTGCGATCGCCGAATTTCTTCTAAAATGACCATGCGTTCTCGCTCGAAGGGGCGATCGGCAAGACTGGGATTGAGGACGACTTCTAATTGTAGGGGGGCAAGCTCGGCAAAATCTTTGGGGGCGGTGGTGATGTAATAATGGGTGTATTCTTGGCTGGTGGCGGCATTGGTGGCGGCTCCCCGTTCTTCGATCGCGCGCTCGAATTCGCCGCTATCGAGTTTGGGGGTGCCTTTAAAGACCATGTGTTCGAGGAAGTGCGCCATCCCGTTGATTTCATCGGCTTCGTTGATGGAGCCGACATTCAGCCACACGTTTAAATTGACGGCATCTACGGGCATTTGTTCGGCGACGATGGTTAAGCCGCTCTCGAGCCGACGAATAACAGGTGCATTGAGTGAGGTTTGGGTGAGGGTTGCGGGCATGGAAGGTAGGAAGGGTAACGGGTAGGGGGCATGAGTTGGGAGAGAGGACAAAATCGATCGTTTATCCTCTCTCAACGGTCAACGGTCAACGAGCGACGATCAACTGTCAATGGGTTGGCTGGCGGAAGGACGGCGATCGATCACTTGGTCGATCAACCCGTAGGTTTTGGCTTCCTCGGCGGACATGAAAAAGTCGCGATCGGTGTCGGTTTCAATGCGCTCTAAGGGTTGTCCGGTGCGATCGGCGAGGTGGCGGTTTAACAGAGCTTTGAGGTAGAGAATTTCTTTGGCTTGAATTTCGATATCCGTCGCTTGACCCCGAGCGCCCCCGAGGGGTTGGTGGATCATAATGCGGGAGTGGGGTAAGCTCATGCGCTTGCCTTTTTGTCCGGCGTTGAGGAGAAATGCTCCCATACTGGCGGCTAAACCGACGCAAATGGTGGAGACATCCGGGCGAATTTGATTCATGGTATCGAAAATCCCCAGACCGGCAGAAACGGAACCCCCGGGAGAGTTAATGTAAAGATAAATATCTTTTTCAGAATCTTCTGCCTCGAGGAAGAGAAGTTGGGCGACGATTAAGTTGGCTAGTTCGTCGGTAACGGGTTGTCCGAGAAAAACGATACGCTCTCGGAGGAGTCGAGAATAAATGTCAAAGGCGCGTTCGCCTCGACCCGATGTTTCAATGACGGTAGGGATCATTATGTCGTTAATCTGGTGCTTGCGTTTTCCCTAGTGTACCAATTTCACTGGGGTTACTGGGGATTTCTCGCGATCGCGTTTCGGTTGGGTTATCCGTGCAACATTTAACCTGTCCTCTCTCCCTACCCGATCGCCGTGCAATCCGCGATCGAACTTCCTGAATTAAACCTTTAATTTTATAGTATAGACTGCTAAAAATCAAGTCTGTCAGTTTCTTCAATATTATGGAGAGTTGTATTAAGCATTTCCAATCGACCAAGCACTCCAAAGCGCCGCCAAAACTGCCAAAACTGTTACCCAAACCGGATAGCCGCTACGGGTACTTTTTGTTCCCGTCGTGCGAATTTCATCCACATCGATCCACGGCACGCTTCCACGACGAAACCAGCCCGAAACCGTTACCTTGCGATCGCAAAACTGTTCCGGACGCGGGGGAATGGGAAACAAATTTCCCACAATTCCCGCTTTAGAAACAAAGTTTAAACGAATCGAACCCGTGGAGGTTTTTAACATTAAATCTTGTGCCAACCAATTGCCAATTCCTTTCCGTCCGATTAATCTTCCGGTTAAGCGAACGCCTTGATTTTTCGGAGGCAATGATTTAGAGTTAGAAAGTAAATCTTCAATCCGGGGATCTTTCCGAGTCGGAGAAATCCGAATATTGGGAAAATAGTTATTAATCCAAACAATAACGCAAAAACTAAATGCCGCCAAAATACAAGCATCGAGAAAGGGATTAATTGCATTATACAACCAAATTAATCGCCATAGGGGAAAGCGAACCCAAGCACTCAAATAGTCGCTTGCCAGTCCGATCGTCCATAAAACAATCCGCCCCATTAACCCAAACAATAAACCAAATAACAGAGAACTTTGTAATAATGGCAAGGCTTTATAGCTATTTTTTAATTTTCCGATATCTAATTGATTGTCTAGCAATAAAATCGCCAGAAAAATGATAAAGATGGAAACTAAATTTGCCCCATTCTCATAACTCAGCCACACCAATAAAAGTACGAGAAAATCTTTATACTGTTTCAAGCGAGACGTCAAAAATAAGGTAATGAGAATAAAGGCGATGGAGTAAATCGTCTGTTGAAGTCCGCGACTCCAATCGATCCATCGTGTTAAATACCCTAAATATAAGGTGAGAAACAAACAAAAGAATTCTTCGAGTTTAAATCGTCTGGGTTTTTCCTTTTCTCTAACTAAAGTTGGTAAATCGATTTCGGGGGATAATTTCCAAAAATTCGCATAACGATTGAGCAAATAAATGCGATCGCCGATTAAAGGATGAGATTCAAATAACCCCAACCAATAGCGATAATCATTGGTACATTCCCAAGCTAAAACATCGGCAAACGGCGTTTTATCTGGCAAACTTCCCAAACTTAAGGCTTGTCGATAGCCGACGGGCATTAATAAGTCAAATCCCTCTAAAATCCAAATCGTTTCTTGCCGTTTTTCGATATGTTTGGCCATTCCTACGGCAATTTTCAATAAAGCACGACTGAGGGCGTTCGGATTGCCCGTAAACTCCGCCGCAAAGCGATCGCTATAATAGAGGCGCTGTCGAGAAAAATAAAGCAGGGGAACTCGCCAGAGATAATAGATGCCATAAAATAACGCCGCCCCCAATCCACTCAACCACCGCACCGACGACGCAATCAATTGAGGATAAGCGGCCGGGATTTTTTCACTTAAGCGTCCTCCCCATTGTGCCACTTGCCAATAGAGCGTAAAGGGGATTTGTAACAACGCCATTGCCCCGGAAAACAAGATAAAATCGCGCTTGACAATTTGCGAAAAATGTGAGGTAAAGATTGCCGCTAATTCGTCATCTTCCAATTGTTCGAGGAGAGCATCGCTGACAACGATGCGGGCATTGCGGGGAAGATTGCCATAGGTGAGAGAAAAAGGCGCGCCCGTCGGCAAAATTGCCAATTGCGGGCGGGAAATCTTATGT
>JBFRWJ010000275.1:0-4271 GCA_051439525.1 Spirulina sp.
GCCTTGGTCGAAGAGGGGATGATAGGGTAAATCGTTCGCCGTGAGATATTGATAAATATCCCGAGAGTTCCAATGCAAAATGGGCAAAACCTTATAAATTCCCGATTGAATATTGACAAAATCGAGGGTTTTGCGATGATCGGTTTGATTGTTGCGCAGTCCTGCCAACCATGCCGTTGCTTCTAATTCCTGCAAGGCTCGTTGCATGGGTTCGACTTTGCGGATTTTATCGTAATGGTTGAGGCTCTCGACATCGTGTTGTTCCCAGAGTTTACCGTGGAGTGCTTCCATTCGTGCCGGACTCAGGGGGGATTGATAGACTTGTAAATTCAAGTGCAAGCGTTTGGTTAATTCGTCCGCAAAACGGTAGGTTTCGGCGGGTAAATAGCCTGTATCCACCCAAATCACGGGAATGTTGGGAACGACACGAGTAACTAAATGCAACATGACGGCAGATTGAATGCCAAAACTGGTACTCATGACCAAACCGCGACCAAACGTTTCTGCACTCCAATTCACGATTTCTGGGGCTTTGACTTTCGTGTCGGCAAAGTGGCGATTGAGAGCGTTTAAATTTTCGAGTTGAGGCGCTTCGGATCTAATGCTCGCGATCGCAGGGGAGGAGTCGTTATTGTCCTCGCGTTGGATGGCATCAGCGAGTTGCGTGGTTGTCATATTGGAGATTCACTCCCTTGAGTTCAATTCTTTTACTCAGTTTACACCTATCGGAATTTGAATCCCCTGTCAAGTTGTGCGGATATCTTGACAAGGAGGCACTTGTCATGCAGGGATCTTCCTCGATGCCGGAGTACGGTATTTTCGTCGATCGCCGAGTTTTTGAGGGAAGGGAATGAGAGGCAAGGAGGGAAGGCGATCGCGATCGGCTTTTCTTAAGGGTTGAAGGAAGCGCGATCGCGCCTCCCCAATTCATTAACTCAAGATCCAATTCACTAGAGTTCGCACCGGATAACCCGTACCGCCAACATTATTGACACCGCCTTCCTTATCCGCCCAAACGGGTCCGGCAATATCCAAATGCACCCAAGGCGTTGACTCGACAAATTGCTTTAAAAACAAGGCTGCTGTAATCGAACCCCCATAACGCGGACCCGTATTTTTCATATCGGCGATGGGGGATTTCATTCCCTCAAAATATTTCTCTTCTAACGGCATTTTCCAGAACTTTTCTCCGGCTAATTCTGCTGCATCTTGCACTGCTCGGGCGAGATCGTCATCGGGACTCCACAAACCGCCAATATCTTCCCCGAGGGCAATCACGCAAGCTCCCGTTAAAGTCGCCAGATCGATAATGGCATCCACTTCCAATTTTTCGGCAAAAACTAAGGCATCGGCAAGGGTTAAACGCCCTTCAGCATCGGTATTATTCACCTCGATCGTCTTGCCATTAGAAGCCGTGAGAATGTCCCCGGGGTGCATGGCTTTGCCACTGACCATGTTTTCCGTTGCCGCACTGATAAAATGCACCTCAACATCCGGCTTGAGTTGCGCGATCGCTTTGGCAGCACCCAAGGTGGCACCGGCTCCCCCCATGTCCATTTTCATGGTTTCAATGCCCTTGCCCACCTTCAAATTGAGTCCCCCCGAATCAAATGTCAATCCCTTACCCACGATCGCCACCTTTCGGCGGGGCGTGCCTTCGGGCTTATAAGTGAGATGAATGAACTTCGGCGGCAGATCCGAGGCTTGGGCAACCCCTAAATAAGACCCCATACCCAACTTTTCGCAATCTTCCTTTTCCAAAATTTCTAACTCCAAACCGGAGTTAAACGCAATATCCCGGGCGGTTTCCGCGAGGGTAATGGGAGTCACGGCATTGGCGGGCGCATTCACCAACTCCCGAGCGAGAATCACCCCCGAGGCGATCGCGGTGGCGGTTTGAATGTCTGCCTCGCGATCCCCCAGTCCCAAGAGTTCCACCGTTTCCAATTTCGAGCCCTTATCTTCGGCTTCCGATTTAAAACGGTTATCGACGTGGAGAGCAAGCAGCAATCCTTCCACCATTGCCCTAGCGGTTAAGGCGGCATCTCCCGCGACAGGTAACCCGATGCCGAGGGTTTTGACCTTTTCCGCTTTAGCCATGCGAGCGATCGCTGCCGCACTGGTTCTAATTGAATTTAACTGTAAATTTTCTTTTTTCCCCAATCCCACTAAAATAATTTTGCGGATCGGACTGTGACTGCCCACGCGAGTTTTTACAGAGCTGCCCGCTTTGCCCGTGAATTCTGTTTCGGCGATTAACTCCGCGATCGTCCCGTCGAGTTTTTCATCGAGTGCAGCTAAATCTCCCGTGACTTCTACTGCCTCTTCAAACAACCCGATCGCCAGTGCATCGCCGCTCCAATCCCATTGGGTCGTATCTACCGCTTTAATTTCCATACACCTGTTCAATTATCAATGACCAACAATCAATTATCAATGAAATGGGGACAAGGGAACAGGGAGTCGGGAGTCGGGAGTCGGGAGTCGGGAATGGGGAATGGGGAGTCGGGAATAACCAATTACCAATTACCAATTACCAATTACCAATTACCAATTACCAGTAAGCTATGATAGCTAGAGGCCGGATGAGGGCAGAGGCATGCAAAAAGGACGACCCATTCAAACATTTTTAACCGTCAGTACGAGTATCGCGATCGCGGCGATTCTTGGTTCTGCCTTTGTCTTGGCACAAAAACAGGGATCCTTTGCTCGCATCGAACAGTGGATAGCCGAGAGAAACTGGCTTCCCGCCGCTAAAATTGCCCCCAAACCCCCCGACGATCGCTCCCAAGTCCTGCCCCTTGCCCTTCTCTCTTCCGAAGCCCGCGCCGTCCCCTTAGATGAAATTGCCACCAGCGATCGCCCTTCTATCGAACGCAGTCGCGCCCGCTACTTGCTCGCGATCGATCGCCTCACTCAGTTGGAAGGGGGCAAAGCCATACGTCTCTTAAACAACTTGGAAAGCGAATATCCCCTCCTTGCCCCCTATATCGTCCTCAAACGCGCGAGAGCTTATGAATTAACGAACGACCTCGATCGCTCGAAAGCCACCTTAGAGAGTCTGATTGAAGCCTATCCGGATTCTCCCGTCGTCGCCGAAGCCTACTATCGTCTGGAAAAATACGAGCCCCAATATACCGATCGTGCTATTGCCGAATATCCCCGACATCCTCTCACCCACGAACTCGTCCGCCAGGGTTTGGAGGGAAAATTAGACCAGCCGGAATTATTGCTCTTTTTAGTGAAAAATACCCCCGATGCCCCCGGCACGAGCAAGATTCGCGATTACTTGGTGCAGAACTACCGCGATCGCCTCACGCCTGAAGATTGGCAAGCGATCGCTTATGGTTATTGGAAACAATGGGAATACGGTAAAGCCGGCAGTGCTTATGCGAAAGCTCCCCCCACCCCCCAAAATCTCTATCGCACCGCCCGAGGGCGGGATTTGGGCAACAATAAAATTGAAGCCAAAATTAGCTATCAAAAACTCGCGAACGCCTTTCCCCAAGCGGAAGAAACTAGCTTGGCGCTCCTCCACCTCGCCCGACTTTCCGAGCCTCGAGATGCCCTGCAATACCTCGATCGCATTATCCAAAATCATCGCGATCGCGCTCCCGATGCCCTCTTGCAAAAAGCCAAACTCCTCGAAAAACGTCGGGATGGGAAAGGGGCAGGACAAGCCCGACAACTCATTCTCACTCAATATCCCAAATCCGAAGCCGCCGCCCGCTACCGTTGGGAAACGGCGCAAAAATTCGCCAAAAGAGGCGAATACATCCAAGCGTGGAAATGGGCGCACCCCATCGCCACCCATAATTCCAGCAGCAGTTTAGCGCCCAAAGCCGCTTTTTGGGTGGGCAAATGGGCAGATCGGGTCGATCGTCCCCAAGATGCCAAAGCGGCCTATCAATACGTCCTTGCCAAACATCCCGAATCTTATTATGCTTGGCGATCGGCGTCGCTATTGGGTTGGGATGTGGGGACATTTACCACCGTGCGAAACCAGCAGCCGGAAGTCATTCCGCCTCAGATTCGTCCCCTTCCCCCCGCCGGATCGGAACTGTTCCAAGAACTCTATCAACTCGGGCAAGATCGCGATGCTTGGATTCTCTGGCAAGCGGAGTTAGAAAATCCCCGAGAACTCACCGTGGCAGAACAATTTACAGAGGGATTATTATTGCAAACAACGGGAGATTATTTAAAGGGAATTAATGCGATTTGGAGTTTAAAAGAGAGAGAGAATCCCGAAGAACGGGAAGCGTGGCTGGCAC
>JBFRWJ010000276.1:0-7523 GCA_051439525.1 Spirulina sp.
GTTCTGCCCCTAAATTCGCCCGATCTGCCATTAAATGCCCCAATAATACCGTCGGTACATCCGGATCGAGTTTGCGAATTTCGCCCTCTAAAACCGGGTTCAAGCGATCGATTAACATAGCATTAACATCAGCCATCGATCGCCCTTCTGTTTCCGGACGAGTTAACAATGTCGATCGCGTCAGCCAAGGTAAAGTAATGACTTGAATATCGCCATTTTTAGTCTGAATGCGATAGGTTTCGATGGAATCCCCCACAATAAATCCAGGGACAGCTAAAGTGCGGTAAATACACAAACTTGCTCCTCCCGTCCCTTGGGAATGCAAATCGTGATTTCCCACCAATAAAATAGTGGGAATATTTGCAGCTGCAAGACGATGAAATTGCCGTGCAAAGGCTTGCTGAACGTAAGGCGGAGGGGTAGCATCGGGAAAGGCATCGCCCCCAAAAAGCACGAGATCTGCCTCTTCAATGGCGCGATCGATACAATGCTCCAAAGTCTTGACAAAATCCTCCAATCGTGTATTGAGACCCGTTTCAGGATTGATGCGACCGTGGGTAAAACTACTACCGATATGGATATCAGAAAGATGCAGAATTTTAATCATTTTGGTTATTGGTTGTTGGTTATTGGTTATTGGTTATTGGTTTCCTGACCGATAACTGGTGACTGGTGACTGGTGACTGAAAAGACTGGTGACTGTCTTGTATCTTAGACCTATTTACGGTTAACTGTTAAGTGTTAGTCATGGGCAAATACTGACGTGTTTTGGAATTTAGTGGCGATCGAATTGGAAAAAATGGTGAAGCGACCCCTATTTTTATTCTTTGTGGGTTTGCTGGTGGGAGTGCTACTCTTTCTTTTTTTAGGAGGCTTAGTCTTTGGGTTGACTAGCGATCTAGATAGCAAAATCTTTGTTCAAAGAAATCTTGCCGGGACGGCTGGAGTCGAACTTGCTCTCTCTCTGGGTAAGAATCTTGGTGGATTTTCCCTATTAATTTTAACTGCCGCGATCGCGACTTCTGCCTATCAATGGCGCACTCTACATTTATACCTGAGTCACGGAGTCGGACGCACGATATTATTAGGTGCTCAATTGACAGCACTGGCAGCGATCGCGTTATTATTTGTCTTAGTCTCTCTAGTCTTGGGTTTGATCTTGGGAGTCCCGCTAACAATTCCTATGGGAGGAGAAGTTACTCTAGCCGGAATTAGCTCTCTTGTTTGGCAAACTCCTCGAATCTTGTTATCAATGTTACCCTGCATTGCGATCGCCTTTCCCATCGCCATTTTAACGCGTTCGATCGCAGCGACGAATACAATTACTGTACTCTATGTTTATATCCTCGAACCCATTTTAACAAACGTCGGAAAATTTTCTGGCGAACCGCTCTCTCGACTTACAGTTTATTTACCTTTCCAACTTACGCAATTTCTCGTTGGAAGCTCTCAAACCGATCTTGTCGATCCGAATTTAGCTGCTTTTGGAGTTATACTTTGGGTTATCGTTTTAGCAAGTGCAGCATGGTTTATATTTCGTCAACAAGATTTAACGAGTTAGTTATTCAAAAATGATTTATCGTATTGGTTTAACGGGAGGAATTAGTACGGGGAAAACAACAGTTTCAGAATATCTCGATCGCGTGCATCACCTTCCCATTCTCGATGCCGATCTGTATGCCAGAGAAGCCGTCGATCGCGATTCTCCCATTCTCGCAACCATCGTACAACGCTACGGACAAGAGATTCTTCTCCCCGATCGCCGTCTCCATCGTCAAAAATTAGGCGAAATTGTTTTTTCGCACCCGGAAGAGAAACAATGGCTGGAGGCACAAATTCATCCCTACGTGCGCGATCGCTTTGTTGAAGCATTAGCAACCCTTAGCGCTACAATTGCAGTATTAGTCATCCCGCTTTTGTTTGAGGCAGATATGACGGATTTTGTCAATAGTATCTGGTTTGTTTCCTGTTCCCCCGAACAACAACTACAACGCTTGTGCGATCGCGATCGACTCTCCCCAGAACAAGCGCGATCGCGAATTAATAGCCAAATTCCTCTAACACAGAAAATTGCTGCGGCTAATGTCGTGTTAGATAATTCTTCTACTGTCGAACATTTACTTGACCAAGTCGATTCAGCCTTAGAATTAATTAAATAAATTGGTTGTTAGTTATTGGTTATTGGTTATTGGTTATTGGTTATTGGTTATTGGTACGGGACAGCAGCCTTATTGCCAAACAACAAACAACAAACAACAAACAACAAACAAAAATGCTCTCTTTTTCTAGAGAATCGTGGGAAATCGCTCAAACTTCTACAGAAGAAACCACGCAAGATCCCTCGCCAATTCAACCTTCTACTCCGAAGAATTCAACGAATCACGACTTAGGTTTGATTATTCTGTCTATCTCAATTTTTTTGTTTCTTATTTTCTTGCTACTCAAACGGAAAAGTCAGGAGGTTCGCCTCTCAATATTCGTCAGTTTATTCCTAGGATTTTTATTAACTGTATATACTTCAGTTCAAATTGCAACTAAATCATTGATAGGCAACGAGCAAGAAAGCAGAAAGGAGACGGTAAAATCAGAAAGAGACATTCTCGTCAGTCAAACACCAACGGAGAAAAATAGCGATCGCAAACCTGAAGATACTCCAGAAAAAAGTGCAGAAGAGGAAACAGAAGAACCACCCAAAATCAATTCTGATGGAACAGAACCAACAACAACAGAAGCAAAAAACTATAACAATGAGAGCAATATAGGAAGCATCTCTAGGACGAGAATAAGACAGAGTAATCGCTCTTCAACCCATCGAATCAACTCTACCAATCAGACAAGACGGGTTCGCGATCGCAAACGTTGTGAAAATTCAAAAACTTCATTATTGCGACCTATTCTCAAACTGGGAGATTGCGGTTTTGATGTCACTCTTTTGCAAACGATACTTAAAGAATTAAGCTATTATACCTTAGAAATTGATGGCGATTACGGAATTTCAACCGAACTTGCCGTTAAAGATTTTCAGAAAGAAAATAATCTTCTCGTTGATGGTATTGTCGGTTTTAGTACCTGCAATATTCTCAAAGCAAAAAGTACAACCACAGAAATAGATTGCTCTTCGCAATGAGCAAACAACAAACAACCAATAACCAATAACCAATAACTAATAACCAATAACTAATAACCAATTAAAACTTCTCAATAACGACTTGATTTCTGCCTCTTTCTTTTGCTTCGTACAAAGCTAAATCCGCTACACCGATTAATGCTTCGGGTGAAAATTCACTAGAGGGAATTGTCGTGACAACTCCTAAACTTAACGTAATATAATTCCCCAAGGAAGAGCGCGCATGAGGAATTTTTAAATCTTCTACGGCTTGACGAATACTCTCAGCAATTTCTAAGGCTTCGCGCTCTTCCGTATGGGGTAAAATTATAGCAAATTCTTCTCCACCATAGCGAGCAAGCATATATTCTTCACCCGATATTTTTTTCTCTTTTAGAGTTTTTTCAATCGCTTGTGCGACCCATTGCAAGCACCCATCTCCCGCTAAATGACCGTAACAATCGTTATAGCGCTTAAAATAATCGACATCGCACAAAATCAAAGCAAGAATATCCTCGGTTGCCATTAAATCTTGCCAAACTTTATCAATTTCTGTGTTAAAATAACGTCGATTGGCCACATGAGTTAACCCATCAAGGAGGGCAAGACGTTGTAATTCCTCATTGGCTTCTTGTAAAGCGCGTTCGGCTCGCACGCGATCGGTAATATCATTAGATAGGGACAGCAAACATTCTTGACCGTGAATGTTAATAATTTCTGCGGACAGGAGTGCCGTCCGAAGCGCTCCAGACTTTGTACGAAACTGAAATTCATAGTTGTGAATCACCCCATACATGGTTAAATGTTTGAATAATTGAGTGCGCAAATCGGGTTGAACCCATAAATCCAAATCCACTGCCGTGCGTCCGATGACCTCTTCGCGAGCATATTCTGTGACTTGACAGAACGCTTCATTGACATCGAGATGACAACCATCATTCAGTCGAGCAATCGTAATTGCATTGGGATTAGAACGAAACGCTTTAGCAAATTTTTCTTCCGAGTAGCGCAATTCCTTTTCAACGCGCTGACGTTCTCGAATTTCTTCAGCTAAGAGAGCATTGTGCATTGTCAAGAGCTTTAAGGCATTGCGAATGCTCAGTTGATTTTCAATGCGAGCAAGGACTTCAGCATCATGAAAGGGTTTAGTAATATAATCTCGTCCTCCCACAGAAAAGGCTTTAACTTTATCCCAAACGCGATCGAGGCTACTGATAAAGATAATTGGAATTTCCTTCGTTTTATAGTTGGTTTTGAGGTGTTGACAGAGATCGTAGCCATTCATATCCGGAAGATCGACATCGAGCAAAATCAAATCCAGTCCTAACTTCGAGACCTGTTTTACCGCTTGTTGACCCTGTTGCACGATCTGCACGCGATACCCCCGTTGTGTCAGCAGCAAAGACAAGCGTTCTGCATCGTCGAGGCAATTATCGACAATTAAAATGCTCTGGGGTGATGCACTAAAATCAGCATTCATGGACAATTAACCCAATTTGGGAGAAAAATATACCAGCCATATCAACTCTATAATCTCAAGTCTGGTTCGCCAATCGCAACATTAATTTTGGCGATCGCGCCAAATATTAAAGAGTATTGCGCGATTGCTGGGCATTCGAGAAAGTTGGAATAGTCCCGTGCGATCTTTCTACAAATTCTTAAAAAACTTAAGTGGGATTGCCCCTGTCTTTTTGGACTTATGTATGGAAATAATCGATCTTTTATGGCGCTATATCTATAGTGATAGAACGGAGATAGGGCTTAGAGACAACTTTAATCGCAACGTATTGAGAAGTATCGAGATCGATCGCGGAATAAGTATCTCCCATGGATTCTTGACCCAATAATGCCACGATCTGGTAGCGATCGCGAATGGGTTCTCCTTGTTCGTGTAGGACATCCATTAGCAATTAAATTGCGGTAAAAATGATATTTCGTAGAAATCATGAAGATTCCTACGAAATATCATAACGCAATTTCCTCAAGCCAACAAAGTTAAATGATTATTGAGATCGAGGTGCATTGCTCCTCCCCGGATTAAATGAGGGAAATGGTGCGGGACTACCTTGATAAGTTGGGAGTTGACCGTTCCATTTTTCAATCATTTTCTCCTGCATTTCTAACTCCCGCAAGCGAATGGTCAGGGGGGTAACCGTTGATGCCTGAATTTTCGCTGCTTCCGCGTCTCCCCGTGCTGTAGCAATCTTGCGATCGGCTTCTGCTTTCGCTACTTCTAATTGTGCTTTTGCTGCTTGTGCTTGTTGTTCTGCTTGGAAGCGTGCCGTAATTTGTGTTTCAATGGATTGGTCGAAACGCGGTTTGCTGACAAATCCGATCGACTCGAAAGTAACACCAACTAGACTGAAATTGTCATTCAAACAATTCCGGACATTTTCTAAGAGTTCGGTTTGGCGAGCGCCGACAATTTGTTCGGGTTTCAATCCCGTGGCAGAACGATTAAAACAGTTGCGGGTTTCGCTGCGAACGAGAGTGGCTTTAAACTGTTCGGGGTCTTTGAGATATTTCCCATAAAAGTCTTTAATTTGCTCGGTATTGAAGAAATAGGACAAAGAAATATCCGCATTAACCGTCGTGCCACCCACCCCAAAACTAATACTTTCATCGAGACGAGAACCTTCATCTTTAGAAGCCGTAAGGATATAATATTGAACGTGATCCGGGAAAATGATAATATCTTCCGTATACCCATTATACCAGACTCGTCCCGTGCTAATGGTCGCATTTTGTACGCCCCGTTGTTCGCCGTAAAGTTTGACTTTTAATCCCACATAACCGGGAGGAATTTTCTCGACATTCGTACCGGGGACGATGCCGCAACCATTGGTAAAAATTCCCAGAACTGCAAAAATTGCAGCGATGGAAAGAAGGCGAGATTTCCTAGATTTCATTGTTTTTACTCCTTGAGATCTAATAATTGAATCAGAGAGGTGTCATCATCGGGAAATGCACTTTTGAGCTGGTTCTGTTGGCGTTTTGCTTTTTGAATTCTTGCCGCGACATACCCCATAGAGGAGATCGGCAAAGAAAATCCGAGTAAATAACCGCCAACTCCCAACCAAACCTTAAGATTGCTCGGAGAACTGACCAAATTTGCAGCAGTTCCCAACAACCAAAAGCAGAAGATCAGTTCAAGAAAACCAACAACACACCATTTTGCGATCGCTTTCATTTTTTTTGACTCAAACTAAACAGCTTGCCGTTTTAATCCTTCGAGAAAATCGGAAATCTCTTCAACAATCCAACTCATTTCTGATTTGCTCAAATTCTGGCTAATTCTTCGTTCTTTGTGGCCTTCCCAAATCGAACAGTAAAAAGTCGGAGTATTTTTCGATTTTGAATATCCTAATTCAACAAAGGTAATCCCTCGAGTGCTTCCAGTTATCTTGGATTGATACTTGAAGATCGATTTGGTAATTGAGAAAGACTCTGAATTCATATCGAACTCGATTGCGTGACGAAATTGATAGATTCCCCAACCAACCAGAACGCAAATAAAGAAAATCGTCAAAAAAGGAAGTAATGGGAAACCCAAGGAAATGCTAACCCAGAAAGTTCTAAAACCGAAGAACAGGAAAAGCAAAACAGCTATCCCGTTTCCCACGTTCGCGATTTCTGTCCATGACGTTATCGCTGGAGGAATTTTAAGGGAAAGATGGCGATCGCTGCGCTCGAGCATTACTCTCGTGTTTAGGGGTTTGCGAATTCTCCGAAATTGATAATTCGTTTTTAGGGGTGCTTTTTTGGCAACGTTAAGGGCATATTTTTGCTGTAATGCTCGCAGTGCTTTTTCTGACGAGACAAAGCGGTCTTCACTAGCTGGTTCTACCATTTTCTCCAACCAATCCGCAAAGGCTGAGGACAGAGACAGGCGATCGCGAAAATCAAATCGCATCCGTTTTTGCGGTAAATCTGTCGGCGATCGACGGGTTAACACAAACAGCAACGTACATCCCAAACTGTACAAATCCGAAGCAGGACTCACTTTACCGCGAAATTGTTCCGGGGAAATATATCCCATCGTTCCCACAAACGTTCCCCCAAAACTCAAGGTATTGCGATAGATTTCTTGCACGGCACCAAAATCCACCAAATACACTTTATTATCCGGACGCACGATGATATTTTGGGGTTTAATATCCCGATGAATCACCGGCGGATGCAGGGAGTGCAAATATTTGAGAATTTCGAGAACCTGCCTGGCAATGTACTTCACCTGTTGTTCGTTGACCTTCCATCCTCCTTCGATTAAAGCCGCAAGAGAGTCCCCTTCGACTAACTCTTGAACGAGGTAGAAATAGCGATCGCTTTCCGTGTCGCAGTGGAAGTAATTCAGGTATTTGGGAATCGCTGGATGTTTCAGGGTGGCGAGGACTTTGGCTTCTCTCTCGAACAATTC
>JBFRWJ010000277.1:0-4366 GCA_051439525.1 Spirulina sp.
GCGTTTAGCGGCGAGAGAATGTCAAAGCCGAAATGTGTCCAATCGTCAGGCGTTGAACCGTGCGTTTGCACCACCAGAGATGTCGAAAATTTCCCCAGTAATCAGCGCCGTATCTTGGCTGCATAAAACCTTGACCACCCGTGCGATATCAACGGGTTCGTAGGCTCCAATCGGTATGGGATTTATGGCTTTTGCCACTTCCATGACGGCTACAATGGTTGGATTTGTCGGGGACACCGCGTTGAGAACATAGTCGTTGTCTGCCAGTTTCGTCCGAACCCATGTTGGGCAAACTGCATTACACATCACATTATGTTTGGCCATCGCAAGAGCAGTGCTTTTAGCAAAGCCGATTAATCCCCATTTTGTTGACGCATAGACCGAGAAGTCCTCGTTTCCCATCCGTCCCAATATTGAGGAAATCATCACGATTCGGCCAGCGTTCTGCCTGCGCATAATCGGTAGTGCGGATTGAGTGGTTTTGATGGCTCCAGTGAGATTGATGTCGATGACCGTTTGGACTTCATCGTCAGGAAACTCATCGATCGCGCCGACGTGCGTGACACCCGCATTGACGACCAGTATATCTAGACGGCCGAATTCGCTGACTGTACGCGCAACACTCGCTTTCAGCTTCGCGCTGTCGCGAACATCGCCTTTAATCGCAATACATTTGACGCCAAGGGCTTCGATGTTCGATTTTGCCGTTGCCAAATCTTGCTCGGTTGCCAGTGGATATTTGACTGTATCGATATTGCCTGCGATGTCGTAGAGAACAATGTTTGCACCTGCCTTAGCGAGCTCTTCGGCACAGGCATAGCCAATCCCCCGAGCCCCACCCGTGATAAAAGCGCACTGACCTGTAAACTCACCAGTCGGTTCTGACCATGATTGTGCGATCGCGTCGGTAGCAGTGTCCCGTGCGGCGGTAGGCGCACCCAGAACGGCAGAGGTAGCGGCTGCTACGCCAATAGCACCGGTAACGAGGAGTTGACGACGGGTTGGATCTGAAGATCCAGAAGAAGAGTGTCGATCGCGAGACATAGTTACTTTCCGTTGACTGGTTACGTTCCAAATTTAGGTCCAATCGAGCCAAATTTCCTGCTGTATCCTCCGAAAAATCTGCCTAATCCTCCGATTTATTGGTCTTTTGACGATCCGTTTGTGTATCTTGGTCTATATAACCGGTGGACGGCAAAGGAAGCGTTTATGCAGAATCAAGATCTCATCGCCCATGTTTGTGCTTATGCAGACCGCCACGCAGATTGCCAACAGGCCAACATGGAGTTGTATGCCACTAACCTTGCCGGACTTATCATTCTGCGAAGCCGCAGGCCCACGGAGTTTGAGGCGGTTCTTTACAATCCCCTGCTCTGCCTAATCCTCCAAGGAGCCAAGGAAACCCATTTAGGTATGCGCCGAGTGAGTTTTACGGCGGGCAAGTCTCTGATTGTCAGCCATCAACTGCCGGTCATCTCGCGCGTGACAGAGGCAACCGAGATAATGCCTTACGTGGCTCTTGTCTTAGAACTTGACATGGGTATAGTGCGCAGCCTTTACGACGAGGTGAGCGAAGTTGAGATTGAAGATGAGCAGGCTCGGGCGCTCAGTATTGGCAAGACAGATGAAGCACTGATCGATGCGATGGGACGACTCGTCGATTTACTCGATCGACCTTTCGAAGCAAAGGTAATGTTCCCGCTTGTCCTGCGCGAAATCCATTTCCGACTGCTCCTCGCACAACACGGCGGCATGCTGCGCCAGTTGCTTCGGCGTGGGAGCCATGCAGATCGTATCGCTAAGGCGATCGCCTGCATTAAGCAAGACTACGCCTCCCCCCTCACTGTGGCAGAGCTGGCGAGTGTTGCGGGGCTAAGCCCGTCGTCCTTCCACGAGCATTTCAAGGCACTTACAGCGACGACACCCATGCAATATCAGAAAGATCTCAGGCTTCTCGAAGCCCGCCGCTTGTTAAGGAATGGTACGCATAGCGTTTCCAATGCTGCGTTCGAAGTCGGTTATGAAAGCCCCACACAATTCAGTCGGGAGTATTCTCGTAAGTTCGGCAACTCGCCGCGCCAAGACTTGGCTAAACATAAGAGAGGTTAGTCTTGCATCAGAGGTAGGCTGTTCTTGATAGCAAGATAGGGTATAGCACTACGAAAGCAGGTTAGGACATCAGAAAATTTTAGCAAGATGTTTCTCCATTCTCTTCCGTTAAGATTTGCTGACAATATCCAATTAAACGATTGATTTTGGTCAAACAAGTTATTTTTCTCTGCTGTTGAGTGCTGCTTTGGCGAGATGCTTGTAAAAAAGCGATATCGGTCTGCAACAAACGTATCGTGCGGTGAGTCTCAGTAAGAAGGGATTGCCATCGAGCAATATTCTCGGGGGTTTCCCGATCGCCCTTCTCTTGCGTTAAACTCAGAATTTTTTCTCGATACACTTGTTCTAAATCAGCGAATTTTTCCGCGATCGCGCTACCCATTTCGGGAGAAGATTCGAGAAATTCTTTGAATATTTCTAGATTCTTCAGAAAAATTCCATAATGAGTAGTAAGGGATTGAGTTTCCATACACGGTTAAGGTAAGATAAACTTCTCTTAAATAAAAATTCTTTTTCAAGGTATTCTCTAGTATTAACTGTTTCGCGATCGCTTTTGACTCCCGAACTGTACCGAGTAAAATTTTTCGATTTTCATTTTCTTTTTAGATTCTTGCTCGCCAAATTGGAGCGAGTCAGTTGTTTTCATTCCCTGAACCCCTCTCACCCACAAGTCCTATGAATTTACCTACTGTTACCCATCCTGCCCTTACCAATTCTACGGCATTCGGTCGCGACATTTCCCCGGTTAGCGATCTCAAACCGAGAGATATCGAGATTCCCGATTGGTTGAACGAATGTCTGATCGCTTACGATCGCCCTCAAGACACCGATCGCGATCGGGACATTGCCCTGATCTGTCGCGCTTTTAATTTTGCCTACACCCTGCACGAAGGTCAATATCGCAAATCTGGAGAACCCTATATTGCTCATCCCATCGCTGTTGCGGGATTATTGCACGATTTAGGAGGAGATAGCGTGACTGTCGCAGCAGGATTTTTACACGATGTTGTCGAAGATACTGACGTAACCCCCGAGGAAATTGAAGAACGCTTTGGGGCTCAAGTCCGTCAATTGGTAGAAGGGGTGACGAAATTATCCAGCTTTAATTTTTCCAGTAAAACCGAACGTCAAGCGGAAAATTTCCGGCGCATGTTTCTGGCCATGGCCAAAGATATTCGCGTTATCGTTGTCAAGCTGGCCGATCGCCTGCATAATATGCGCACTTTGGAATATCTCAAACCCGAGAAACAGGAACGAATCGCTCAAGAAACCCGCGATATTTTTGCTCCCCTTGCCAATCGTTTGGGGATTGGTCGTTTTAAATGGGAACTGGAGGATTTAAGTTTTAAATATCTCGAACCGCACGAGTATCGCGCCATTCAACAATTAGTGGCCGAACGGCGCAGCGATCGCGAAACTCGTATCGAACAAACCATCGATCTCGTGCGAGAAAGAATCCAAAAATTGGGCATTTCCGTTCTCGAAGTCACGGGCAGACCCAAACATTTATATGGCATCTATCGTAAAATGAATCAGCAGCAAAAAGCCTTTGAAGAAATTTACGATATTGCTGCCATTCGCATTATTACCGATACCAAAGATAGTTGCTATCGCTCTTTAGCCGTCGTTCACGATATTTTTAAACCCATTCCGGGACGTTTTAAAGACTATATTGGCTTACCCAAACCCAACTGCTATCAATCTTTGCATACCACGGTTTTTGGCTCGACGGGTCGTCCTTTAGAGGTACAAATTCGCACCCTAGAAATGCACCATATTGCTGAATACGGAATCGCCGCCCACTGGAAATATAAAGAAAGTGGCAGTTCGGAACAAATCTCTTCAGACGACGAAAAATTTACCTGGTTGCGGCAATTATTGGAATGGCAAAAAGACCTCAAAGATGCCCAAGAATATGTGGAGAATTTGAAATCGAATTTATTTGAAGATGATGTTTATGTATTCACCCCTCAAGGGGATGTGATTTCTTTAGCGCGAGGGGCAACTTCTGTTGATTTTGCCTATCGCATTCATACGGAAGTGGGCAATCACATGAAAGGGGCAAGAATTAATGGACACTGGTCGGTTTTGAATACCCCTTTACAGAATGGCGATATTGTGGAAATTATTACCAGTAAAAACAGTCATCCAACCTTAGATTGGCTGAATTTTACCGTTACGCCTAGCGCTCGCAATCGCATTCGTCAATGGTATAAGCGATCGCGTCGGGAAGAAAATGTCGCCCGAGGTCGAGAAT
>JBFRWJ010000278.1:0-3952 GCA_051439525.1 Spirulina sp.
ATCCGGTTTGGCATCACGTGGCGGCACATGTTTCCGAACGCTTGGCGCGACTGCCTTTTGTTATTGTTTTAACGGTCTTATTTTTTCTCCTTTACCCTCAAGCCTTATGGTTTCCCGATATCAACCAAATTCTACTGGGGACGATCGCAACGCTTATGGCTGTTTCTTTACGCTTTCTCTTACAACATACTTCAGCCATGCTTTCCTTTTGGGTCGAACGTGCTAGCGCGATCGAACAATTTCTCTTTCTTTTCTATCTCTTTTTTGCCGGTTATATTGCGCCCCTCGATGTTTTTCCTCCTCTGGTGAAAGCGATCGCGCAATGGACTCCTTTTCCTTATTTTCTCTATTTTCCGGCGGCTATTTTCGTCGGTTTTCCTGTCGAGATCGGACGCGGTTTAATCGTTATGGTGGGATGGGGAATTCTTTTATTGACTCTCAATCGTTGGTTATGGCGAAAGGGATTGAAACAATATTCGGGAATGGGAGCATAAACAGTGAACAGTTATCAGTGAACCGTGAACAGTGAATATATTTTAGGGCGCAATATTTGCGCCCCCAAAATTAACTAACTGGCTGTTGCCGGTTTGGTTCGTCTGGGATTTTCTAGGGAAAGTTGATTGGCTTTTTCTTCTTCCTCTAAGGGCAGAAATTCGATACGATTGAGTAGGGTAGTGACAAAGGCAAACAACAAAAAGGGCAGGGAAATGACTAAAATAATTCCCACCGTCAAAAAGGCATAAGCCTGACGGGTACTGCTCCATAATGCTAGGGTTGCCGCAAGACTAATGAAAATAACGATTAACCAGACAATAATTTGTCCGTAGATGTCCCCGAAACTCAGGGTGCAACTCAAACGATATTTGGGAAGATCATTATCCATACTAATTCTTTCCATCTTGACTCCTTAATAAAATGTGGGTAAGTAGAATCTTAGTAGAGGGGCGCTCATCTTAGAAACGTCTAAATTTCTTTTAAACGATTTTTATAGATTTTTGAAGGGATTTAAAGATAATTTTACATTATGTCTTCCTTTGAGTCAATCCGATCCCGATCGCTTAACAAAACTTAATGTTTCTTGAT
Organism: Spirulina sp.; assembly: GCA_051439525.1. Lineage (GTDB taxonomy): Bacteria > Cyanobacteriota > Cyanobacteriia > Cyanobacteriales > Spirulinaceae > CCY15215. Next base: position 1,084 of record JBFRWJ010000278.1, read on the forward strand.
AAACCGCAACCCCTAATCAAGAAATAATTACTGTTCGACAATACACCATTCATGTAATTCGTATTCAACGCAATGATTTTGAATGAGGGGGTCTCGCGCGACAATTTGTCGAGCTTCTTCGAGGGAATCTGCTACAAATAGAAGCATCCCTCCCCCATATTCTCCCCAATATCCTGTTTTAGCTTGATGTCCTTTGGCAATTAAGTCGCGGACGTAGTGACGATGAGCGGGAACGTAGCGATCGAACGTCGCTTTATCCACAATTCCTTTTTCAATTTTGACAAACCAAGTCATTTCAGTGAACAGTGAACAGTGAACAGTTATCAGTTCCGACCGAAGCGAGCGGGAGGCTGGAAATTGCGATCGAATCCTGATAATACAACCATGAATCCCAAAAAATTGAGTCAAAAAGACATGCCGGGAAAAAACGCCCGCTTATTTGTTGCTCTCCTGCCACCGCGAAAGATTCAACAGGCAGTGAATGAGATTAAACAACATTTTGCCGATGCGTACAACAGTCGCAAAGCCTTTAATTCTCCTCCCCATATTACCGTACAACCTCCCTTTGAATGGTGCGCGGAGAACTTTTCGATTTTGGAACAAAATTTACAAGCGTTTGCCGAAACGCGATCGCCGATTTCCGTGACCTTATCGGGTTTTGGTGCCTTTGCTCCCCGGGTTATTTATATTAATCCCCTGAAAACGCCAGAATTACTGACTTTGGGAGAAGAGTTGCCCGAGCATCTCAAAACCACTCTCGGCATTGGCCGCGATCGCCCAAATCGTTCCTTCTCACCTCATCTCACGGTAGCTTTTAGAGACCTAACCCGAGCCAATTTTAAGCGAGCCTGGCCGGAATTCAAAAACAAGGCATTTTTTGCCGAGTTTGTCATCCCCCAATTAACGCTATTAATTCACAATGGCAAACAGTGGAAAATTCATCGAGAATTTTTATGCGCGGGTTCTCAATCGACATAACAAGTTGTTCTCGATTAAAATTTTTTCGTTATAAAAGAATAAGGATGAGGATTCAAACAGGTTAAAATAAGGAAAAAACACTCACTTGATTGACGACGGAAAAAGATGAACTCTCCCGATCGCCAAATCCCTTCAACCCCGATTCTCGCGATCGACAACGATCGCGATCGCGAGCTGAAAACCTTTCTCGGTGGGTGGGGTTATCGCATCTGTCACGCGGTAACGGGACGAGAAGGATTAGAGAAAGCCGTTTGCGAATCCCCCCACCTCATTTTGCTCGAGATCGAGATGCCCGATTTGGACGGTTACGAAATTTGTCGCCGTTTAAAGGAGAATCCCGACACGCGAGAAATTCCCGTTATTTTTATCGGTTGTCGAGATGTTGAAAATCATGTCTCTGGCGATGGCGAGAGAGAGATTCTCAAAAGTTTTGAGATCGGAGGGGCGGACTATATAAGCAAGCCCTTAGAAATGTGCGAAGTTCTCGCTCGCATCAAGCATCAATTAACCCGGCAAGAACGGCAATCCCAACTCCAACAACAAAATCAGCAATTGCAGGAAGCCAACCGAGAATTACGCCAAACGAAAGCAGCATTAGAAGCCGGTCAAGCCAAATTTAGAGGCATTCTGGAAATTGCCGAAGAAGCCATTATTTCGATTGATGAAAACCACACCATTCAACTGTTCAATCAAGGGGCAGAAAAGATTTTTGGTTACCCCCGCGATGAAATCATCGGACAGCCTCTCACTCTTTTGTTGCCCGAAGAATCTCGCGAAATTCATCAGAACTACATTCGCGATTTTGGCAAATCCGAGAAAATTTCCCGCCAGATGTCAGATCGTGCCGGAGAAGTACGAGGCCGTCGAAAAAACGGCGATGAATTTCCCGCCGAAGCCTCCATTTCCCAATTGAAATTAGCAAGCGGATGGTTATTTACCGTCATTTTGAAAGATATCAGCGATCGCCAGCAAGCCGAAGCCGAACTCAGAGCGGCCAAAAACGACTTAGAAGCTCGGGTGAGCGAGCAAACCACCCAAATTCTTGCCACCAACGATCGCCTACGCCAAGAAATCCGCGAACGACGAAACAGCGAGATCAAATTTCGCCAACTCGCCGAAAATATTCGCGATGTTTTTTACATTCACGAATTTGATGCCAACTTTAAAAGCCTCTATATCAGTCCCGCATTTGAACAAATTTGGGGAATTCCCCGAGAGGAACTGCATCGGAATCCTTATGCTTGGATGGAGTCCATTCACCCCGACGATCGCCCTCGCGTTGCCAGTCCCATCCCCAAACCCGAAGATTTTCTCGACTTCGACTGCGAATTTCGCATCCTGCGACCCGATGGGGAAATCCGATGGATTCGCGATCGCGCCTTTCCCGTCTACAACGAGGATAACCAAATCTACCGCCTGGCAGGAATTGCCGAAGATATTACCGAGCGCAAACAAGCCGAAACCCGCTTGCGCAACCTCAACCAACACCTCGAAACCCTCATCGCCCAACGAACGGCGCAACTGCAATCGGTCAATGCCGAACTGAGCGCCCAAAAGCAACAATTGGAAGCGATCGCCGCCAACATTCCCAACGGGGCGGTTTATCGCGCGATTTTTCGCCCGGATGGCTTCTTCTCCTTGGCGTATATCAGCGAAGGGATCGAAAAGCTCGCGGGACTCGATCGCGAAAGTATCCAAAGAAATCCTCAGTCTTTACTCGAGATATTCCCCCCCGAGGCCCTTGCCCACTTCGAGCAACACCTGCAAGTTGCCTTAGAAACCCTTCAACCCAGTCGTGTTGATTTTTTGATTGGTGGGGATGGCGCGCAAAAAAATTGGGAGCAAAACAAAAACAGGAGTTATAGGTTGGGGTATGGCGGGGTTTTGGACG
>JBFRWJ010000279.1:0-3845 GCA_051439525.1 Spirulina sp.
GCGCAGTGGAGGTTGCCCCCAGTATGGAAACCATGGCGGAATGGTTGAGCGCCGGGAAAGTCGATCTTTATTTCGATAGCCCCTATCCCGCTATGATTGTCAGCGATCTATCCGACTCCAAGCCGATTCTGCGGCGGTGGAAAAAAGGGGTCGAAGCCTATCACACTATCATTTTTACCCGTACCGATAGCGGGGTGAAAACGGTCGACGAGCTCGAGGGAAAAACCATCGCCTTTGAAGAAGAATTCTCCACGTCAGGCTATATGTTGCCCCTCTCCTATCTCGTCGAAGCCGGTTTGAAGCTCGTGGAAACGCGATCGCCCACGGCCGGTATTGCACCGGATGAAGTCGGCTACGTATTTAGCGAAGATGACCAAAACTCGATCCAATGGGTTCTCTCGAAACGAGTGACGGCATCGGCGGTGAGCGCGCCGGATTTTCTGGAAATTCCCGAGGAGGTTCGCCAACAGTTAACGATTGTGGCGGAAACGGAAAGTCTCCCCCGGCATATTGCCATTGTTTCTCCCACCCTGACCCCCGAGGAAGTGAGTGCCATCAAAGAAGTGTTGCTGGCAATGGAGAAGACCGAAAAAGGGCGGGAAATCTTGGCAACCTTTGAAAAAACTGCGAAATTTGATGAATTTCCCGAAGGGATCGATCGCGCGATCGATCGGATGCGGGAACTTTACGAACTCACCCAAAAACAATAGCGATCGCAGGGGGAGGCCGGGCGATGCCAAAATTCAGAATGCGATTATCTCTATTATCCTTTCCGCGTTGGCAGAAGGGACAGCACTCCCTATCTCTGAAATTAACGCTACTCATCACCAGTCTGATTGTCGCGACCGTGGGGGGAACGACCGCGCTCTCGATCCAGAGAGAACAAAAGAATTTCCGAACCGAGTTGCAGCAGCAGGCCAACCTCATGCTGGATACCCTCGACATTACCTTACGGGATGCTCTCTATCAGCTCGATACCGACCAGCTGACGGATTTTATGGCAGCTCTCGGACAGCATCAAGCCCTCTTAACGTCAGGATATATCTATGATGCACAGGGTCGCCTGCTAGCGGATGCAACGACTCAGCAACCCCGTTACGGTCTGGAAATTGACCCGGTCGGCCAACAGTTGGTGGAGAGTTCGACCCCGATCTTTGAGTTGCAGCCCGAGGAATTGCTGGCCGGCCGAAGGATTATCGTCGGCAGACAGTCCGTCGGGGCAGTTCGGATCGGGTTGTCCACCGCACCCTTGCAGAAAAAAATTATCGCCGTGCGCAATCGCGGCCTTGGGATTGCCATCATTGCCGCCGCGATCGGTGCGATCTTGGCTCAGTGGGTCAGTCGCTCGATTACCAAACCCATCCAAGAACTGGTACAAGGGACTCAGAGAATCGCTCGGGGCAACTTCGATCGCCCTCTGCAAATCCGGACGGGGGATGAGTTATCCGTCCTCGCCACAGAATTTAACGAAATGAGTCAACAACTGCAACAATCCTTAGCTTTATTGGCACAACAGAAGGACACCTTAGAAATTCGCGTCCAACAGCGCACGGAAGAGTTAACCCAAACCTTGCAGGAACTCCAAGAAACCCAAGCGCAGTTGATCCAAAGCGAAAAAATGTCTAGCTTAGGTCAGTTGGTCGCGGGGATTGCCCACGAAATTAATAATCCGGTGAGTTTCATTTACGGCAACCTGACCTATCTCGACGAACACGCTGGGAATATCTTAGCCTTAATCCGCCTCTATCAAAAACACTACCAGAAACCTCACGCGGAGATTGAGGAAAAAATGGAGGAGATCGATCTGCCCTTCTTGGAAAAAGATCTGATTAAGATTCTCAAGTCTATGAGAATAGGAACAGAACGAATTCGAGCAATTATCTTGTCCCTACGCATCTTTTCCCGTTTAGATGAATCCGATCTCAAAATTGCCAATTTGCATGATGGTATGGATAGTACCTTGATGATTTTGCAGCATCGCCTCCAGGCTAACTCCACCCGTCCGGCCATCCAAGTCAAGAAAGACTATGGCGACTTACCCCAGATTTTCTGTTATGCCGGTCAGTTGAATCAGGTGTTTATGAATCTTTTGGCCAATGCGATCGATGCTCTTGAAGAAAGCAATGAAGGACGTTCCTATCAAGAGATAGAAGCCGATCCAAACGTTATCCAAATTCAAACCCGGGTCTCTCGGGGCGATCGCGTTACGATCGCCATTCAAGATAATGGTTCGGGAATTCCCGACACTTTAGAAGCGAAACTGTTTAACCCTTTCTTTACGACAAAACCCGTGGGGAAGGGAACGGGATTGGGTTTATCTATTAGCTATCGCATTATCACGGAAAAACACGGGGGCAAGTTGTATTATGACAACAAGCTGGAGCGAGGAACGACTTTTTTTATCGAACTTCCCATCCGAGAAAAACTCAACCCTTCGACACAATCGCAAGAAAGGGGAGAGGGTGTTCCGGGTTAATCATAACACCTCTTTGGTTATTGGATTAATGCCCAAATCGCGATGAGAACTGCTAAATCTAACCCGAACGCGATCGCGGCCTTGACTTGTTGGCGTGGGGTGAGGGGAGATCGCCTCCACAATAAAGTTAATAAGAGCCAAAGGGAATAGAGTTGCAAAGGCAAAATAATTAAACCAATTACAGCAGCTCGGAAGGCTTGTTTTAACGTCCGAGCGGTTGGAGATAACTCTGGGAAGGATTCATCTTCACTGTCTTCTGTCGGGGACGGACTTTCTTCTAGGGGTTCTCGGTCTATATCGGCTTGATATTCCTCAAGAATCGCGATCGCGAGTTTAGCATGATTTTCTCGAACAATGAGTTTGATTCCACCGATTGCAGTTGTTAAATACCACGCCACATTCACCATTGCTTCATCTTGCAGCCAACTCTCAATGCCTTGCTCTTCTAGGATTTGTTGCGCCCGAGTGGCTTCGATGGACGTATTGAATGTGGCGATCGGGACTAACTCGCGATTCATAGAACCAATACAGCTTCATTGCTTTAGTAATGGGTATCTCCATCTTAGCAATAGTATAGAGGATAGGACTCGATCTCGCCCTGCTTTGAGGGTTAAAAGTTGGAAAGATAGGCTTTCTTTCCGGAATAACCCGACTGAGATCGGTAATAAAAACAAACCCGCGATCGCATCTTTATCGAAATGGCACGCTTTTTCCCTAGATTCTCCATCGGTGTAAAGATTTTTGGAATTGCCACCAGCATGCTTGCTTTTCTGGTGGTGGTGGTGGGGATTAATTACAATCGCATTAAAAGAGTGAATGACGAACTGATCGATCTGGCGGAATACCTGACCCCGCTTACCGCTCATGTTAACGTGATGAACGTTCGCGTTCTCAAACAACAAATCCACCTCGAGCGAATGTTACAACTCCATGAAAGCGAACCCGTTGACTGGCCACAAATTAAGGCAGAATTTGCCGAGTTTGAACGACAGGGAGCAAAAGTCGATGAGGATGTTAACGCCGCGATCGCGCTTTCTCGGGAGGCGATCTCTCATGCTAAAGTCCTGCGGGATATCGTTCAATTTGCTCGTCTCGAACCGCTTTTAGACCATCTTGAAGAAGAACACGAAGAGTTTCACGATCGCGGCGTACAAATCGTACAATCTTTGCAAAGCGGAAACCAAGAATTGATTGATTTTCTCGAAGATGAATTAAAAGAAGAAGAACGACGATTCAATCAACAAGTTCAAAGCTTGTTTCGAGAATTAGGAGAATTTACGCAACGTTCTGCTCGTCTTGCTCATCGCCGAGAACGGGAAATTCTTCAGCTCAATCTAATTTTAATGGGTTGGGCGACAGGGTTCGGCGT
>JBFRWJ010000280.1:0-10707 GCA_051439525.1 Spirulina sp.
CTATTATTTCGCATGGTTAAATTGTCTATATTGATTGAAATATTTCCTCCATTAATCCCATTACTTTCCGTTTTCACTTGGCTGCGATTCAAGGAAAGATCGGTAGCCGTAATATTCAGATTTCCACCCTCCCTCCAACTAAAAACTTCCAAAACCGAGTCATTTTGTAGCGTTAAAGCAGTGGCCGCGATCTCGATATTTCCCGATTTTTCCGTACCCCCCGAGAGGGCGATCGCGATGCTATCATCTAACGTCACCTGTTGGGCATTCATCAAAATATTACCCGGCATTCCCACAGCTCCGAATGCCATATCTGTCATGAGTAGCGAACCATTTAATAAGATAGATTCATTGCCTTCAAGAGAAATTGTTCCCACCTTTCCATCCAGAGTAATTTCGCTGGTTATCATGCTATCAACAATCTCGAGAGAATTGCCGACAATTGTAATATCGCCTGCATCTCCTTCCAGCGTCCCACTCATCAAATCTGAATTCGCTAAAGAAACCGTATCATTCTGACTAATTACCGTAATATCTCCTCCACCTTCAAATCCTCGCGTGTCGATCGCGGGTTCAAAAGGATTATTAAAAATACCGATGCGAATATTTTCAGCCGCTTCTAAGTAAACCGGAGCACCTCGATCGAGCGAACTACCGGCATGAATTGTCTCAAAAATAGCGATCGATCCTCCCTCGCTAATGACTTCGATTTCTCCCGCATCCTCAAGGAAGGAATTAGAGCGAAGAGACTGTAGGTCAATATCTCCTGCTGCGAGTAGAGAAATTGAGCCACCCTCATCCGTTACGTCACTGGTATCGAGACTGCCAATCATCAAATTGTTTCCTCTAATTTCTATCTCTCCTCCCCGGGTAAAAATAGTATTATTTGCTCCCATCAAAAAATCTCCGCTTCCATTGCGATCGGCATCAGCTCTAAACGAAATAGAATCAGGAAAGTTAAAGTTAAGATTAACTCCGGGTTCAATAATAATATTTTCTGTTGCTTCAAGAATAATATCTCCTGATAACATTTCTAAAGAACTGGCCAAAATTTTAATATTTGTATCGAAAAAATCATCTGCCAAGATTTCATTGCCAGTTAAAATCGATAAAGAATTAGGATCGTTTGAGATTATCATATTGCGAGGATCGAGGAGAATTATTCCATTGTATCCATTGGGGGCGCTGACATCAACAAAACCCGAAAAAATGAGATATTCTTTTCCTGAAACTTCCACAAATCCTCCATTGCCAAAATGAAAACCCCCTCGAGCTTCAATTTCTCCATAAAACCCCGTAATTTCCTCAGCCCAAATAATCACCTGACCCCCATCCCCGATCGCGCCTATTGCATTGGCACGAATTGAAACATCTTCGCCAATATAAACGCGATCGGCGGTGGGCAGATTTCCTCTCCGTCGCTCATCTCCACCAATCAGTATTATACCTCCTTCTAGGGGTGCAGAAACATCAATTTGGCTATTCTCCGATATATTAATTTTTGTTCCTAAAATTTCGATTTTACCTCCCAGTGCCGTTAAACTTCCTGTATTGAAAATACTGCCTCCCAATAGATTTAAATGGTTTCCCGGATCGACTTGTAAATGCCCATGATTTTGAATTTCGCGATCGCGGTGATTCATCCCATATTGAATTCCCGGTTCGACGTTGATTGTTAAAAGGGGAGGAGGGGGTTCGGGATGAGTTGCACTGAATTCAAAATGGTCGATAAAAATACTATCGGCTGTTGTTGCCGTAAAAGAACCGCGCAGATCGAGTTGGGCATTTTCTCCAAAATAAATACCATTGGGATTAATCAAGAAAAAATTGGCATCTCCATTCACTCCTAATGTTCCTAAAATCTGAGAACTATTTTCGCCCGTGACGCGGGTTAAAATATTAAAAATACCGTCAGGATTGCTAAAATAAACCTGTTCCGTGTCATTGATATTGAATTCTTGGAAACTATGAAAAAGGACGGTATCGCGAATTGCTCCTCCCATTACGGTAATATTGTCAGAATTGTTGGGAAGGGTAATAATCGTATTTTCATCGCCAAGGGTGTTATCTGGAACAATTTCCTGCGTTAAACCTTCTCGTTTAATACCAATCGTTTCCAAGAAGACAAAAAAGACGAAGCAAAAGAAAGTGTGAAGGATAAGTTTGAATTGAAACCAAAAACATAAATCTTTGTTTCTCAGCTTCTTGGGCATGACCTTGCATTGGTGTTAAGAGGAAAGTAAATTTTTGGTATTATTCCGAACGATAAATTCGACGCAATTCTTCTAAATTTGTTGCGGTCTTGATCCCTTCTAAAATTCTTTGTAAGGTTTCTCCATCAGCAATCTGACGAATTTCAGGAAGAAGCTCTAACGCGATCGCTCCAAATTTGAGTTCCAACGCGATCGCAATACCAACGATCATTCCTTCTTCGCGACCTTCTTCGCGACCTTCTTCGCGACCTTCTTCGCGACCTTCTTCTTTAATTGCTTGATACCAAGGAGATTGTTGCAGTACGGCCATATCCCACCTCTTTTTCAATTATCAATGAACAATGAGCAATTATCAATGGAGCTGTAGAATATTGATGAGAACAGGATACACCGGAAGCCGATATTTTTCCTCAGCGAGTGCGGCATAAGCCCGAATCCGTCGGGGAATATGACCATTGTAATGCAATTGCAATTCATTGAGAATCAGAAAATCACCATCTTCAGGAGAATAAGCACAAATGAGAACATCACCCTCCCGACTCACCCATTGAAAATCTGAGGATATTATTTTCCTGACTTCGATCGCGGGATTTTGCGTCACCCATCTTGCCCAACGATTTGGCGCTAAACTAATTAGGCGCTTGCTGCCAATGTCGGCTTTTTTGGTCATGCTTTACCTCTTGCGAACTAGATTCTAACGTACTATACCAGATCCGATCGCATTTTCTCCTCCCAATGGCAACAGAAGGTCTCGCAAAGATGTCACAATATTGAAAATGCAGGCAAAATTGAATTCCTAAAAAAATCTGATGACTTTTAAACCGAAATACCTAACTGGTGCTGCAATCCGGCAGAAATTTTTAGATTTTTATGCCCAACGACAACATAAAATTTTACCCAGTGCTTCCCTCGTCCCCGAAGACCCAACGGTACTGCTGACAATTGCCGGGATGTTACCCTTTAAACCCATTTTTCTCGGACAAAAAAAAGCACCGCAACCTCGCGCGACTACATCACAGAAGTGTATTCGCACTAATGATATTGAAAATGTGGGGCGGACGGCGAGGCATCATACATTTTTTGAAATGTTAGGAAATTTTAGCTTTGGAGATTACTTCAAAGAAGAAGCGATAAAATGGGCGTGGGAACTCTCTACAGAAGTGTTTGGATTGCCTCGCGATCGCCTCGTGCCCAGTGTATTCAAAGAAGATGATGAAGCCTTTGCCATTTGGCGCGATAAAATTGGTATTGCCGAACATCGCATTCAGCGCATGGGACATGAAGATAATTTTTGGGTATCCGGACCGACGGGACCTTGCGGACCTTGTTCGGAAATCTACTATGATTTTCATCCCGAAAAGGGGGACGAAAATATCGATCTCGAAGATGATACGCGGTTTATCGAGTTTTATAATCTCGTATTCATGCAGTACAATCGGGATGTAGAAGGCAATTTAACCCCGTTAGAAAAGCAAAATATCGATACGGGACTGGGGTTGGAACGAATGGCACAAATTTTGCAAAGCGTTCCCAATAATTACGAAACCGATCTGATTTTCCCCATTATTAAAACGGCGGCGGAAATTGCAGGAATTGACTACAATAAAGCCGATGCAAAAACTCAAGTTTCTCTGAAAGTGATTGGCGATCACGTTCGTTCTGTAGTTCACATGATTGCGGATGGAATAACGGCATCAAATATTGGTCGCGGTTATGTTTTGCGCCGTCTCATTCGTCGTGTCGTCCGTCACGGTCGTTTGCTAGGGGTTGAAGGGGAATTTACAGTTAAAATTGCCGAAATTGCCATACAACTTTCTGAAGATGCCTATCCCAATGTGCGAGAACGAGAACGGATGATTAAAGAGGAATTAAAAAATGAGGAAATCCGTTTTGGCAAGACTTTAGAAAGAGGAGAAAAGTTACTGCAAGAAATCATTGATAAAGTGAAAAGTATTGGTAAGAAAGTCATTGATGGTCGCATTGCCTTTAAACTGTATGACACCTATGGCTTTCCTTTGGAATTAACCCAAGAAATTGCTGCGGAACAGGGCTTAACAATCGATCTGAAAGGGTTTGAGGAAGCTATGAAAGAGCAAACCGAAACTTCTCAAGCTGCTCATGAAACCATCGATCTTACGGTACAGGAAAGTTTGGATAAGTTGGCGGCAAAAGTCCATCCCACCGAGTTTTTAGGTTATACGGAAGCGCAGGCCAAGGCAACTATTGAAGCGGTATTGGTAGAAGGAAAAACGGTTAGCGTTGCCAATGCAGGAACGGAAGTTCAAGTGGTGTTAGATCGCACACCGTTTTATGCCGAATCGGGGGGACAAATTGGCGATCGCGGTTATCTTTCGGGAGATAATTTGGTGGTTCGCATTGAAGATGTTCAGAAAGAATCTGGGATTTACATTCACTACGGTCGCGTGGAACGAGGGTATCTGCGATCGGGGGAGAAAATAGCGGCTAAAATCGATCGCGCCTGTCGTCGTCGCGCCCAAGCCAATCATACCGCAACTCACCTCTTACAAGCAGCTTTGAAAAAGTATGTGGATGAATCTATTTCTCAAGCAGGGTCTTTAGTGGCCTTCGATCGCTTGCGATTTGACTTCCATTTATCCCGTCCGGTAACCTCGAAAGAGTTGCAACAAATCGAGGAACAAATTAACAGTTGGATTGCCGAAGCGCATGAAACGGAAGTCGAATTGATGTCTTTAGATGAAGCTAAATCGAAGGGTGCAACGGCCATGTTTGGCGAGAAATACGGCGAGGTGGTGCGCGTTATCGATGTTCCGGGGGTTTCTATGGAATTGTGCGGCGGAACTCACGTAAGAAATACGGCAGAAATCGGACTCTTTAAAATTATGTCCGAATCAGGGATTTCTGCGGGAGTGCGTCGTATTGAAGCCGTTGCGGGACCTGCGGTCTTGGCGTATTTGAACGTGCGGGATAAAGTGGTGCGGGAATTGAGCGATCGCTTTAAATCTCAGCCGGAAGAAGTCTGCGATCGCGTCACTAAATTACAGGAGGATTTAAAGGCAGCGCAGAAGGAATTAGAAGCGGTTAAAAACGAACTGGCGATCGCGAAATCCGAGCAATTATTATCCCAAGCGGAGTCCGTTGGCGAGTTTAAATTATTGGTTGCCGATATGGGAGAACTCGATCCCAAGGCATTACAAACAGCGGCGGAACGATTGCAACAGAAGTTAGGCGAAAGTGCCGTTATTTTAGGCTCGATTCCAACAGAAGGAAAAGTAAGTTTGGTGGCTGCTTTCAGTCCTAAAGTCAACAAGGAAAAGAAACTGCAAGCGGGTAAATTTATCGGCGGAATTGCCAAGATTTGCGGCGGTGGTGGCGGCGGTCGTCCTAATTTAGCACAAGCAGGAGGTCGCGATCCGAGTAAATTACCGGAAGCCTTAGAAACTGCAAAAACGCAATTGTTGGAAAAGTTGCAGTAAATGGTTAATCCCTACAGTGTCAAGAACTGCTCTTGACCTAACGGTACAAGAGCAGCTTGGAAGAATCAGTTTCCAATAAATCTTGTCTACCGCGCGCGACCTGAAAAAGGTCATTTGAACCGGAACACCTAGCCTGAATTATTCATAAGAGTAGGGTAAAAGTCGCTAAAAGTCTTATCCAACATGAGTTCTAGGGATCTTAGTTCAACAACAGTCTGTTCTGTTTATCCGTCACCCGTCTAAAATAATAGAAAATAATGAAAAAAAGTAGAAAAAAGGAAGTAAAGATTCTATAATAATTCGTGATATTAAGATTTAATCATTCCGTTTTTTATGGCTAAAATTTCCTCTCAAGTTTCCTTAAACTTCTTTACGAAAAAACCTTTATTAAAAAAAGCTCGGCCTGGAGTGAGAATAATTTTACGAGGAGATGCCGGTTTCTTCTTACCGGAAATTCTCAAAGTTTGCGAACGTAGTGGGGTTAAATATGCTTTTGGCTTTAGTAGTAATGCGGTCTTAAAACGAAAGATTAGTGACCTCTTGGAGCTAGGGAGAATACAATATTTTCGGACGGGGGAAAAAGCCCGTTTATTTGCGGTCAGACCCCGCGTCGGCAAAAGACGCAAGGGAATGCTGACCAAGAGAGATGATGTGTATTATGCGGCTGGGACTTGGAATGAGCCGCGACGAATGATCGTGAAAGCCGAATGGTTAGAAAAAGGAGCCAACCCCAGATTTGTCGTCACCAATTTAGAAACAGAGGCTCAGGAACTGTACGATAATTTTTATGTGCAAAGAGGAGCGAGTTCGGAGCATCGGATTAAAGAATTAAAACTGGGGATTCAAGCAGATAGATTGAGCTGTCAAAAATTTATCGTCAATCAGTTTCGTCTCTCTTGGTGCAAAGTCAGGAAAGGGCTTTTCTCCCGTCATGGTTGGGCAAAAAATTATGGTGCAATGGCTGAATCAAATTGCGCCAGTGACGACTAAAGAGGGATGGGAAACCTCGGTTCTGAGAAAGCATTTGGGTTTAGCAAAAGACAAAACGGACAAATTCAAAATATCGCCAGAAACTCATGCCAATGATGGTATTGCATTAGCTTGTTGTGCTTTTATCGAGTACCAAAATTTCATCGATCCTATCCGAAAGATTCGAGGAGGAAAATGGTTGGGTTCTGTCGAACTAACGGATTGCCCGTTTGTGGTCATTGCCCGACCCAAACTCTATCGCCGTCAACTTCATTTCGAGAATCCCGACTCCAAGAAGCCTAACCCCAACCAATATCGAAAGCGTAAGGGAGGAACAATTACGCCCTACGGTTTTCGCTCTGGAGATTATGTCAAAGCAGTCAAAGGTAAAAAGACTTACTTTTGGCTGGATTGGCGGCTACAGCGAAGTCAATAAAGTTGTTTCTTTGTACGACCTGAATTGGCGAAGAATTGGTCAATTTTCAGTCTCGAAAACTCGATTAATCAAGCGCAGTACGAGATTACTGGTCGAGTACAGAGGTTGTGGCGATTGCTGAGGGGCTGCGGGCGGAACCTGTGTCCGCCCTTTAAAAGCCCCGTCCCGCGCTTGACGCTTTGCGTACAAGCAAGCGGGGAATCCTCGCCACTTTTGTTGAAAGTTTGATGATAAATTGAGAAAAGCGTTGTCAAAAAAGGGGTTGTGATGAGAAGTTGGGTGTTGGGAGTCAGCCTCGCATCGCTCTTACTCGGCGCTGTTGGGGGAGTGGGAGAGCGATCGCAGATTGTCATGGCACAGACGGTGGAAGAACCCCAAACCGAGGCAAATCGCTTATTTCAACAAGGCATTCAACAGTATCGCGCCAGTCAATTCCGAGATGCCGCACGGTCTTGGGAACATGCTTTAGAAATTTATCGAGACATCGGCGATCGCGTCGCAGAAAGTCAGGCTTTGATTGGTTTGGGGAATATCTACATTCTTTTCTTAGGAGAACCCGCGACAGCGAAAGATTATTACCAACAGGCTTTAACCCTTGCACGGGAAATTGGCGATCGCATTAATGAAGTAGACGCGCTCATCGGTTTGGGCAATCTTGATGAATCCTCGGGAGAATATACGACAGCCAAAGACTATTACCAACAGGCTTTAACCCTTGCCAGAGAAATCGGCGAACGCAATAATGAAGCCTGGGCGCTCATCGGTTTGGGTAATATTTTTCAATCATCGGAAGAATATACGACAGCGAAAGACTATTACCAACAGGCTTTAACCCTCGCCCGAGAAATTGGCAATCGCGCTGCCGAAGCCCGTTCTCTGGGAAATTTGGGGAATACCCACAAATTTTTAGGAGAATCCGACACCGCCATCGAATACTACCAACAGGCTTTAGCATTGACCCGAGAAATTGGCAATCGCCGAGGAGAAGAGTTCGCTCTGAGGTATTTAGGGAGTGCCTATCGCGCGTTGAAAGATTATCCTCGAGCCATCGAATCCTATCAGCAGGCTTTAACGATCGCTCGAGAACTTGGCGATCGCACTAGGCAAGAGAGATCGCTCATGGGTTTGGCTTCTGCCTACAAGTCCTTAACGGACTATGGGAAAGCCATAGAATACTACCAACACGCTTTAATCATCCAACAGGAACTCGGCGATCGCTCTCGGGAAGGGCGTTCTTTCAGGAATTTGGGAAGCATTTATAACACGTTGAGAGAATACAATAAAGCCGTTGAATACTACCAACGGGCTTTAATCCTTGCCCGAGAAATTGGCGATCGCTATGGGGAAGGATACGCTCTCAATAGCTTGGGAATTGCCTCTGAATTCTTGGAAGAATACGAGCGAGCCATTGAATATTATCAGCAGTCTTTAACGATCGATCAAGAAATTGGCGATCGCTCCGGGGAAATAATTTCTTTGAGGAATTTAGGGAGAATCCATAACAAGTTGAGAGAATACGATAAAGCCCTTGAATACTACCAACAAGCTTTAACCCTTGCCCGAGAAATCGGCGATCGCAATGCTGTTGGGTCTACCCTCAGCAATATCGGCAGTATCTATCGTTCTTGGCGAGAATATGAGACAGCCCTTGAATATCAGCAACAAGCCTTGACTCTTGCTAGAGAAATTGACAACCGAAGAGGAGAAGGACGTTCTCTGAGTAATATCGGCAATATTTATCGTTTGTTGCGAGAATATGAGACAGCTCTTGAATATCATCAACAGGCATTAACCATTGCGAGAGAAATCGAAGATCGCTTTGGAGAAGGGATTTCCCTCGGGAATTTGGGACTCGTTTATGAATTCTTGCGAGAATACGACAAAGCACTCGACTACCACCAACAGTCCTTAACCATCAAGCGAGAAATCGGCGATCGCGGCAGAGAAGCTCGTTCTCTCAATCGTTTGGGGATCGTCTATGAATCCTTGGGAGACTACGATCGAGCACTCGAGCACTATCAACGCTCTCTAACCATCCGTCGAGAAATCGGCGATCGCGATGGCGAAAGTTCTACTCTCGTTAACTTAGGCATTGTCTATCGAACTTTGGGACAATATGCCAAAGCGATCGAATATCACGAACAGTCCTTAGCGATCAACCAAGCAACTGGCGATCGCGATGGCGAAAGTGCCTCTCTCAATAATTTGGGTCTGGCTTACCGGTCTTTGGGACAATATACCAGAGCCATCGATTATCAACAGCAGTCTTTAGCCATTAATCGAGAAATTGGCGATCGCGATGGCGAAAGTGCGACGCTCGGCAATTTGGGGCTGGCCTACCGCGCTCTGGGAGAATATAACCAAGCCATCGATTACCACCAGCAGTCTTTAGCTATCTATCGAGAAATCGGCGATCGCGTCGAGCAAGGCAAATCCCTCGGGAATTTGGGATATGTCTATCACTTTTTAGGAGAATACAAGCGATCGCTCGATTACCACCAGCAATCTTTAGATATCTTTCGAGAAATTGGCGATCGCCTTGGGGAAGGGAAATCCCTCCACAATTTGGGGATTGTCTACACCACTTTGGGAGAATACGAGCGGGCGATTCACGATCATCAAAAGTCCTTAGCAATCTTTCAAGAACTGGGCATTCGCACCGAACAAGGAATCATTTACTACGACCTCGCTCGAGTCAAATATCAACAAGGCCAATTCGCCCGAGCCCTTCAGGATATCGAACCCGCTATTGCGATCGCCGAATCGATCCGTGCTGATATCGAGAACCCCGATTTGCGTCAATCTTTCTTTGCCACAATGTCCGATCGCTACCAACTCTATATCGATATTCTCATGCAACTGCATCGAGAGAACCCCGATGGCGGTTACGATAAGCAAGCCTTTCACGCCAGCGAGAAAAATCGCGCTCGCATCCTCACCGAACTCCTCACCGAAGCCCATCTCGATATTCGCCAAAACGTCGATCCCCAACTCCGACAAGAAGAACAAAACCTCATCCAAGAACTCAGCGCGATCGAAAAACGCCGCTTAGAATTGGTGAGTGGCAGTTACGAAAATGCAGAACGCGATCGCCTCATCCGAGAACGCGATCGTCTCTTGCAAGCCCTATCGGCTCTCGAGACCCGCATCCGTCGCAACAATCCCGCTTATGCCGACCTGAAATATCCCCAACCCTTAACCCTCCAAGAAATTCAAGGGCAAATTCTTAACGACGAAACCCTCCTCCTCGAATATGCCCTCGGGGAAGAACGCAGCTATCTCTTTGCCGTCGGGACAACCGAGTTTGCCGTTTACGAACTCCCTTCCCGTCAAGAGATTGAAAGTGCCGTCGAAAAGTATGCGATCGCCCTGCAAGCGGAAGATCGCAATCCCCTCGCCGAAGGAAAAGACCTCGCACAAATGCTTCTGAGTCCCGTCGCCGAGAAGTTGAAGGGTCAGAGATTGGCAATTGTCGCTGATGGCAAACTCCATCGTCTCCCCTTTGGTGCATTACCTTGGGGTGATATCCCCCCGTCCTCTGGACACCCCCCTTACCATGGGGGGCAGGGGGGTTTTGCGCCCCTACTGGTCAACCACGAGATTGTTAACCTTTCCTCAGCCTCCAGCCTTGCCA